>DROT01000105.1 GCA_011321775.1 Gammaproteobacteria bacterium
GTCGATGCGCTCGATGGCCCGGGTGCAGACCAGGTCGTAGAAGGGGGCCAGCCGGATGCCGCCCTCCGGGGTATGGAGCAGGGCGAGATTCTTGGCGTGGCCGTCCGAGTTGCCGGCGAGCACGTTGAAGACCTGCCAGCGCAGCAGGTGCCGGGCATCGATGGCGGGTTCGCTGGAGACCGCCTGCACCAAGCGATAGCAATCGGCGAAGCCCGGGCCGCCATGTTCCTGGTATTTGCGCTCGTGGCCAAAACCGAGCGCCTGGCAGAAATCCTCCTGGTGCAGGCGCCGCACCTCACCCGATTCATCCTGGATCCGGTCGTAGCGCTTGATCTCGACAAACCGGTGGTCCTCGATACTGCGAAGGCGAATATCCACCACCGGCAGGCCCACGGCGGCCGCCAAGCGCGTGGTGAAGGTCTCGTAGGCGGGCACATGGCGGTAGTCCGCCAGCTCGAACTTCAGGATATGGCTGGAAGGGGCCTCCCCCTGGGGCAGCCAGTAACGGCCGTCGCGCAGCAGCATCGGGCACTTGTTCTGGGCGCCCGCCAGGGACAGCCGTGGTCGTTCATCGACGTTGCCAGCGGTATAGATCCGGCCACGCCGGGCAGCCAGCCGCGCCAGCTCCTCGTCATCCAGCTTGCGGTAATGGCATTCCCGGGACGGTTTTCGGTCCGTGGGCAGGATGGACAGCGCGCCGGCGCACTCGCCGCCGATGGCGCGCAGCAGCTCGAAGTCGGTGTCAGGCAGCCGGAGGTCGCGGACGATCTGCGCGCGGGCATCGCCCTCCGGTAGCAGGTTGGCGAAGAAGCGATGCGCGACCAGAGCCTCGGGCGGAAACTCGCCCATGGCCAGCGGCAGGCTCCGGGAGATCGCAAATCCACTTGTGATCCACTCGGGATGGTAGCGAAACCCCATGGCGCCGATGGCGTCTCGCCAGAGGGTGCCGACCACCCGGTCTTCGTACCAGACCTGGAGCGAGTTCGCCTCACTCATGAAGTCGATCCACCCTTGTCATCCGGCCGCGTCAAAGGCGCTGCCTGTCCGCGGGGCCGGACGATCACTTCCAGGCCCAGGGTGCGCAGCGCCTTCAGCACCTTGCCGATCTCGGCTGTCTCCTTGCCCCGTTCGAATTCGGAGAGAAAACGCACGCTCAGGTTGCCCAGGCCGGAGACCGTCTCCAGGGTCAGTCCCCGCTGCTTGCGGTGGGCGCGCACCAGGCGGCCGAGTTCCTCTGTGGTCTGAACGGGGCCGTAATCGATGTCTTTGCGGGTCATGGGCGCCATCCGAAATGTATCGTACGATAAAAACTAGCACGCGCCACAGGTAGATGCAAGAAATATTTATCGTGCGTGAGAAAAATAGACGGGTGTATTTGAAGACGCACAAAATAATCACGTACGGTACAAGCCGATGCTCAGGCAGAGGACAGTGGGCACAGCCATCATGTTGTCGCTACGGTCTCACCAGCAACATCCGGAGACTGCTGTCCACTGAGTCCACAGGCCCTGCCCGCCACGGCAACGCGAGCCTCGTACACTCGCGTGCCAGGGGCGGGGCCGCGTCCAGCGGTGCCTGTGGACACCAGTAGGCAGGTGGTCTGCCCGAAGGGCGGCAATCCCCGGAAACAGCGCGCGAAGCCGGCAGGATTTTCCGGTTACAGGCCGGTGATGGAGCCCGATACTGCCGCCCTCGA
>DROT01000106.1 GCA_011321775.1 Gammaproteobacteria bacterium
ATCCTGACCGGCTGCCGGGGCCGGGAACGGGTGGGCGGCCGCCGTGTGCGTCCGCTCACCTGTTTCCCGGGCGCGGGAGCCGTCGCCACTATCGCAGTATCCTGAATCCTTCCGATGCCTCGATCCTGCGATGAAGTTCCCCGTACAGATCGAGAAGTCCTTCCTGCAGTTCTGGCGGCAGTGATTTCCAGTCGCTGCCACGTTTTTGCCGCCCGGGGAACCGGGAGAGATCGCAGTCCGGGATGCCAAGGTAGCGGAAGCATGGCTCCAGGTTGTCCCACAGTGTTTCGTACTTCAGCAGTCCCATGGGATAGGGGCGGCGCGCCGTGGTCCAGTTCCGGAAATGTTCCTCCAGGCCAAACAGGTCCTTGCCATTGGCGAGGTACTCCCGCAGCCCCCATGCGGGGTCGAGATCGCGCCAGTCCCCCCCCAGGTTCCTGCAATGCTTCTGCGCCCACTGGGGGTCGGGGCGTTGATCCGCCTGGGTGAAGCCGTGCAGGCGGCTCTTCGATCGACGGCGGTTGAAAAACGAAACGACGGCGTTCATGGGGTTGCCGAACAGGTAGACGACCCGCACATCCTCATCGACCCGGGCGGGAGGCTGCCTGTAGTGTCCGTGGTGCCAGGGAACCTGTTGCGGACTGGCTGAAACCACCCCCTTTATGAAGGATTTGGAGGCCACGCCCCCGAATGAACAGACCAGCAGTTTCATTCGCTATCGGCCTCCAGCGCGCGTCTCAGCGGTTCCAGTTCCGTTTCGTAATGGCGCCAGCGGGCGACGGACTTGCGGTAGATCGGCCGCCGCACCTGGTCGTAGCTGATGGTATTGACGCTGCGCCGGTTCTTGTGGAAATCCAGGCAGCGCTCGTCCCAGGGCAGGTCGCAGAAGTCGATCAGCCGCCGCGTGGTTCCCTCCTGGTCCTCGATCATGTCCTCGTAGCTGATATCCAGCAAGGGTATGTGCAGCACCTGTTTCCAGTGCTCCATCAGGGCCAGGTACCTGCGGTAGTACTGGCCCAGCCACTCGAGTTCGGTTGCGTAGCCATGGCGGGCATTGAAGTCGTAGGTGTAGATGGACAGGCAGGTGTCCATGGGGTGCCGCCGGCAGTGAATGACGCGGGCACTGGGAAAGAGCAGCTCGATCAGCCCCAGGTACTTGAAGTTGTGTGGCATCTTGTCCACGATCCGGCTGGCTTGCGGGGCGTACTCGCGCAGTTTTTCCAGGTGGCTGGCGGCCGCTGCCGCCAGCGCGGATTCGCTGGCATCCTCCAGGCAGGCCGGGTAGCCGTGGCGTGACCTGCTGTGCGCGGTGACGGTCCTGAGGGTCTCCTCCAGCAGCACCAGTTCGCCTGCTCCGTGGACATCCGGGTGGCTGTCGAGTATCTGTTCCACCAGGGTGGTGCCGGAGCGTGGCATGCCGACGATGAAGATCGGCAGCGTGCTGTCGTTGCCCGAACGCGGCAGGCCGGCCAGGCGCGAGGCCTCGAAGAAAGCCTCGATTTCGTCGAACTGGGCCAGGGTTTCCCGTGGCTCATAGTCCGAGCGCTTGATCGCGTTGGCCTGGCGGAAGTGCTCGAAGGCGCGACCGTAGTCGCCCGCCTTGTCCAGCAGGGCGCCCAGCCGGAAATGCAGGGTTCTGCTGTCCTCCCGCTCCAGGCTGCCGGCCCGCAGGGCGCGGTCGAGCAATTCGATCGCCTCCGGCGCCCGGTCGAAATGGGGCGCTACCAGCGAGAAGGCGTTGGCGATATGGCCATCGGCCTTGTCCAGGTGGGGGGAGAGCAGTGCCAGCGCCTGGTCGAAGTCGCCCTGTTTCTCCAGTGCAACAGCCATGGCGGCGATCGCTTCGGTGTCGTGCGGGGCATGCTCGAGAATGGTGCCATAGTGCTCCAATGCCTCGTCGATCCGGCCCGCCTGGGTCAGCGCGCGGCCCAGGTACAGGCGGGCCTGCGGGTTGCGTGGCGCCAGCCTGACCGCCACCCGCAGGTAGTTGATGCCTTCTTCACGGCTGCCCTGCGCCAGATTGTTCAGCAGATTGCCCAGGTTGCAGTAGGCTTCTACATGGTCCGGCCGGATGTCGATCGCTTTGCGGTAGCTGCGGGCCGCGGCTTCGTAGTCGCCCGTCTGCTCGAGTGCGAAGCCCAGGTTGAAATGGGCGTCGGCATAGTCCGGCGCCAGGCCGACGACCTTCCTGTAGGCGTTTGCCGCCTCACCGAAACGATTGCAGTGCATGCAGGCCTGGGCGAGGTTGTACCAGGCTTCCGCGTAATCGGGTTGCAGGAGCGTTGCCTTGCGGCAGCAATCCAGGGCGCGCTCGTAGTCGCCGAGCTGCCCGCTGACCGCGCCCAGCAGGCACAGGGCCTCCGCGTCGCGCGGCTCGGCCCGGCATACGGCCGACAACAGTTTGCGCGCCTCTTCGA
>DROT01000107.1 GCA_011321775.1 Gammaproteobacteria bacterium
CGCTGCGCGCGGTAACCACGAACCAGAGGTTGTAGCGGTGCAGGCGTTCGTAGTTGTGATTGATCTCGGCGCGGGCGCTGATGCACTCGGCAACCTGCTCCAGTTCCTCGGCGGGGACCGCCATAGCGGCCAGCGTGCTGACGCCGATGCGATTGGGCCGGAATACCGGACCGATGCGGCTGACGACCCCTTCCGCCTGCAGTCGGCGGTAGGCGTCGAGCACGCTCTGTTCATCGCTGCCCAGGCGCTCGGCCAGCTCGGCGAAAGGCCGCGGCGACAGCGGGAAGCCATGCTGAAAATCGTTCAGCAGTCGCTTTTCCAGGTCGCTGTAGGCGGCTTCGCTCATGTCGTCCTCACAGGCCGATGCGATGGGCTCGATCGGTGAAGAAGATGCCGCTCGGCAGCTTCACCGGCATTTCCTTCAGCAGTTCCATGCGCTCGGTGTCATAGACCTGCACCCGGGAACGGTCCCGCACCGAAATCCATACCTGCTCGCCACGCGGTTCGAATTCCATGTGCAGGACGCCCTTGCCCGGTTTCAGGGTCTTGACGATGTTGCGGCTCCGGGTATCGATGACCTGCACCGTATCGTTGTCCGGAACCGCGAAGTTGACCCACACCTGTCGGCCGTCCGGACGCGCCATGACGAATACCGGCTGGCCATGGACAGGGATGCGACCCGCGAGGGACCAGTCCAGGGTATCGATGACCAGCACCTCGTGACGCCCCACCGCCGGCACATAGGCATAGTGCCCGGCGATGGCCCAGCCTTCCAGGTGGGGCATCTTGTACACCGGCAGTTTCTTTTCGCCCTTGCCGTAGTCGGGCAGGATGCGGCGCACGCCGGCGTCCAGGTTCCACAGGTCCAGCAGGGCCATGCCGTCCTCGCCGAACAGGCCGGCGATGTAGTAACGCCCGTCCGGAGTGATCAGGGCATCGTAGGGGTTGCGGCCGATATTGCGGAACTTGCGGATCTGCGGATGATCGATATCGCGCACATCGGCGACCCAGATCTCGCCGGCATCCCACAGGCTGAACACGAAGCGTTCGGCCGGCGCATCCACCAGTCCGATCACCTTGGACAGGCGCCCTTCGTCGCCCCAGCGAGCCGGTATGTCGGCCTTCAGCTCCAGGGTTTCGGCATCGAAGATGCGCACGCCGCCCGGCGTGTAGTTGGATACCGCGATCCAGCGGCCATCCTGGGAGATGGCTCCGCCAATGCTGTTGCCGGATTGCATCACCCGCTTGACCAGTCGACGGGTCAGCAGATCCACCTTGCTCAGGCCACCATCGCGCCCGAACACATAGGCATAGCGCTCGTCGCGCGAATAGACGACCGAGGCATGGGACAGGTCGCCAAGCCCGGGCACCTCGCCGAGCAGGCTGTTGCCGGTGGTTTCGAGGATCTGCACGGCACCGTCGGCGCGCTCGATGACAAGACCGAGATCGCCGGTACCGCGCAGCTTGCCCATGTCCAGGCTGGCGCAGCCACCCAGCGACAGAACAAGCAGCAGGGAAAGAAGCCGCAGCCGGTTCATCGGATGCCCTCCCGCAGGCGTTGCACCAGCCAACGGGCCTCGTCTTCGTTGACCATGCCGCGCCAGGGCGGCATGGCGCTGCCCGGCCGGCCGTCGAGAATGGTGGCGGCAAGGAAATCCACGGGCTTGGCTTGCAGGTCGTTGGGCAACAGGGCTGGCCCCAGCCCGCCCTTCAGGGTCAGACCATGGCAGGAGCCGCAGTCCTGCTTCAACAGGTGGATCAGTTCCTGCTGGCGCGCCGGTGCAGGCTCGGCAGCCAACAGGTTCAAGGGTATCAGGACCAGCAGGCCCCAGACAGCGATCGGTTTCATTCGTCCCCCTGCGGGTTCGCGAATCGTGAAGAGGCTTGTTC
>DROT01000108.1 GCA_011321775.1 Gammaproteobacteria bacterium
CCGGGATACTTGAACTGGCCCAGGCGGATCCGGGCGTGTGGTATCTGGTTCAGCGTGATGCTGGCGTCCGTCGGTGCCACGTCGGAATCGCCGAACTTGGTGATGCCATTACGTCCGGCCTCGAACAGCAGGAAGTAGTTGGTCTTGCTGTCGAGCGGGAAGTTCGCACCACGCGCGCCGAAGCGGGCGCGGCGCAGATGGAAGGTGGAACTCGATTTGAGGTCGGGTCCGATCTGGTTGAAGGCGGCTTTCTGGCCCTTCCAGGGGCCGGCGGGCAGCTTGGAATTGCTGGTGTAGCTGTACTGTGGCTGGATGAAGCCCCAGGGTTTGAACCGGTCGGTCGAGCCCGCCGGCTCGGTCCCCTGTAACTCCAGCCAGTTGGTGGCGCTCGCCGGCGCGACCATGCCGGCCAGCAGCCCGGCTGCCAAGGCTATTTCTGTCTTACGCATAACTCCTCTCCCACGATAGCGTGTGTGTTCATTGGTGGTTCGTTTGTTTTTCGCCGGCCGGTTCTCAGGGTTTGATCAGGATGTAGCCCTGTTCGACCAGCTCGATGATGCGCACCACGCCGGCATCCACCGGCTGCGAGTGCGAATTCAGTTCCGGCTTCCGGCCGAGCTTCCGGGTGTATTTCTTCAGCGTGTTGCTGCAGGCGCTGAAGCGTACCCCGCTGTTTTCCGAAAGGTTCGCAATGCGGCCTGAATTCGAGTTGTCGGCCATCAGCAGGCGCAGACCGGGACCGAAGGCGACGATCTCGACGTCGACCCGATCGGGTCCGTAGTACTTGATGAGATTGCTGGCCACGTTGAGCACCAGGGTCTGCTTGTAGGCATCCTGGTCACTCAGCTGCACCACCACTTTTTTCTCCGCAAAGGGCTTGTCGGTTGCGGGTGCGGCGGTGGCGCGGCAGGTCAGCGTCAGGCACAGGAGTGCCATGAGCCAGATCAATGGCTGATGTATTCGATACATGGACGGGGGTCCTCCAGTGGTTGCCGTGGTACGGGTTGCAGCATCTAGAGAACGCCGGGGCGCGCTTTATTCCGCGGAAATCTTTTTCTGGATCCGGTGAAATAAAATGGCGTCTGCCTGCATCTAGTCGGTATGAAACTGATCGAACGAATCTGTTCCTCCGGCAGCCAGCGCAGGAAGATCGCCGCTTCCCGCGGGCGGCTGTACCGGGTGGCGCTGGCCTGGTGCGGTGATGCCATGCTGGCCGACGACCTGGTCCAGGAGACGCTCTCGCTGGCCTTGCAGCGGGTCCACCAGCTGCGCGAAGCGGAGCGCCTGAATGCCTGGATGTACAGCATTCTCAACAACTGCTGGAAGCAGCACCTGCGGCGCTACCGGCCGCACGAGGATCTGGACGAGGAACGTCCCTGCGGCGGGGCGACGCCGGATGTCGCCATCGACCGCATGGAAACGGTACTGCGGGTGCGCGAGGCGGTGTCGCGGCTGCCGCTGGAGCAGCGTCGTGTGCTCGCCCTGGTCGATCTCGAAGGCATGGCCTATGGTGAAGTGGCGACCGTGCTGGAGATTCCGATGGGCACGGTGATGAGCCGCCTGCACCGCGGGCGCCGGGCGCTGCTGGCACTGCTGGAGAATGAACGCGAGACGGCACCGCAAAAGGCGGTATCACTGAGAAGGGTGAAATGACATGTATACGCGTGACGATATGGATGAAGCGACGCTCCATGCCTATGTCGATGGCGAACTCGACGCGGACAGCGAACGCAGCGTACTGCGCGCCATGAACGAGGATTCCCGGCTGCGGGAAGAGGTGTGTCGCCTGCGGCGTGCCAAGGACTGGATGCGATCCGGTTTCGGTGATGCCGAGCCGCGCGAGCAGCCGCTGCCACGGGCGGGTGGCCTGCGTCGCTGGGCGCCGCTGGCGTTCGCCGCATCGCTGGCGGCGCTGCTCGTCGGCGGGGCAGGAGGGCTGCTCGGCTACAACTTCGCCGAACATGGCTTTCACGCTGGCGTGGCCCGGCAAGACCCGACACGGGTGTTGTTGCACCTCGACGAGTCCCGGCCCGAGAAGTTTGCGGCGGTGCTCGACTATGCCGAGCGCCTGCTGGAACGGAATCGCGACGCGGGCGTGCAGGTGGAGGTGATCGCCAACGCTGCCGGCATCGACCTGATGCGCGTCGGTGCCTCACCCTTCGAGCAGCGTGTGCGGGAGATGAGTGCGCGTTACCGGAACCTGCAGTTCGTCGCCTGTGCGAACGCCCTGCGTAATCTGCGCGCGCGGGGCGTGGAGCCGGAACTGATCGACCACGTGAAGAGCGACACGACGGCCATCGACGAGATCGTCAGGCGGATCCGGGCCGGATGGACCTACCGCAAGGTGGACGATCTGCCGGGCGCCTGAGCCCTTTCCCTGCAAGTGGCGAGACTCCTCCAGTCTGCCTGTTTCCCCGCGCATGCGGGGATTTTTCTGTTCCTTCCCGGAAGACGGGTGCCGTACGTGCACTTGCCGGCCGCCCGGCCGTGTTGACCGTCCCGCTGAATCAGCGTAAATATATCCCCGTGAACGTACGTGCGGAAACCTTCTTCAAGGCGCTGGCCGACCAGACGCGTCTGCGTTGCCTGGTGCTGTTGCAGCAGGAAGGGGAATTGTGCGTCTGCGAACTCACCCATGCCCTGGGGATGATCCAGCCCAAG
>DROT01000109.1 GCA_011321775.1 Gammaproteobacteria bacterium
CCGGGAACGACCGTTCAGGCGCTTTCGCGCGTTCGTTCCAGACTATGCTCCAGCATCTCCCTGCCCTCCTGCAGCAGAAACTCCAGGAAGGTCCGGCTGGCCAGCGACAGTCTCTTTCCCTTGAGATGCACCGCGTACCAGCGGGTGAACAGGGGGAAGCCTTCAACGTCCAGAATTGCAATGTGCCCGCCGGCCAGTTCCAGGCGCAGATTGTGGCGTGACAGGACGGAGATACCCAGCCCCGCCATGACGGCCTGCTTGATGGCCTCGCTGCTGCCGAGTTCCATGTAGGGCTGGATTTCGAGTCCCTGCTTCCCGAACAGCCGTTCGATCGCCAGGCGGGTACCGGAACCGGCTTCACGTACCAGGAAACGTTCCCTGCTCAGTTCCTCCAGCGTGATTCCCGTACGCCGGGTCAGCGGATGCCCCGGGTTCGCTACCACCACCAGTTCGTTGTCGACGAATGGGTGGGCTTCCACGTCGAGTTCGACGGGCACCTGTCCCATGATCAGCAGGTCATCCTCATTGGACTTGAGGCGTTCCAGCACGCGCGACCGGTTGGTCACTTTCAGTACTGGCTGCACCTGCGGATGCTGGTTGATGAAGGCACCCAGAAGGTGGGGCATGAAGTACTTGGCCGAGGTGATGACGGCGATTCGCAGCGGCCCCTTGACCACACCCTGCAGGGTCGCCGCCGACTCGCCCAGTGATGCCACGTTGCCGAGAATCTCCCGCGCGGAGGCGTAGACCTCGTCCCCCACGGCAGTGGTGTGGAAGCGATTGCCCACTTTCTCGAGCAGCGGGCAGCCAATGGTTTCGCTGAGCTTCTTCACCTGCATGGAAACGGTGGGCTGGCTGAGGTGCAGCATCCCGGCGGCTCGCGTGTAGCCCCCCAGGCGGACCACGGCCTCGAAGATCTGCAGCTGGCGCAAGGTCACGTGACGGATGAGATTTTCGGCAGCCGAATAAATCATAGTTCGCACTCTATGAGCTATATAGAAACTATCGATTTAACTTTATACCTGCGCTTCCCAATAATGTCCACCACGCGGTTGCTGCCGCGCCAAACATCGTTGACTGAACACTGGAGAGCACAATGGCCAAGACCTACGACGCGGGTGTCAAGGAATACCGCGAAACCTACTGGATGCCGGACTACACCCCGAAAGAGACCGATATTCTGGCCTGTTTCAAAGTGACGCCACAGGAGGGTGTACCGCGCGAGGAAGTTGCAGCCGCCGTCGCTGCCGAGTCCTCTACCGGTACCTGGACCACGGTGTGGACCGACCTGCTGACCGATCTGGACTACTACAAGGGCCGTGCCTACGCCATCGAGGACGTGCCGGGCGACGACACCTGTTTCTACGCATTCATTGCCTACCCGATCGACCTGTTCGAGGAGGGCTCGGTGGTCAACGTCATGACCTCGCTGGTCGGTAACGTGTTCGGCTTCAAGGCGCTGCGCGCACTGCGCCTGGAAGACATCCGTTTCCCGCTGGCCTACGTGATGACCTGTAATGGTCCGCCGCAGGGTATCCAGGTCGAGCGTGACATCCTCAACAAGTACGGCCGTCCGCTGCTGGGCTGCACAATCAAGCCGAAGCTGGGTCTGTCCGCCAAGAACTATGGCCGCGCCTGCTACGAAGGTCTGCGCGGTGGTCTGGACTTCACCAAGGACGACGAGAACGTCAACTCGCAGCCGTTCATGCGCTGGCGTCACCGCTTCGACTTCGTCATGGAAGCCATCCAGAAGGCCGAGGCCGAGACCGGCGAGCGCAAGGGCCATTACCTGAACGTGACCGCGCCGACCGCTGACGAAATGATGCGCCGCGCCGAGTATGCCAAGGAAATCGGCGCCCCGATCATCATGCACGACTACATCACCGGTGGCTGGGCGGCCAACACGCAGCTGGCACAGTGGTGCCAGGAAAACGGCATGCTGCTGCACATCCATCGCGCCATGCACGCCGTGCTCGATCGCAACCCGCACCACGGTATCCACTTCCGCGTGCTGACCAAGATCCTGCGCCTGTCCGGTGGTGACCACCTGCACTCCGGCACCGTGGTCGGCAAGCTCGAGGGCGACCGTGACGCGACCCTGGGCTGGATCGACATCATGCGCGATTCCTACATCAAGGAAGACCGTTCCCGCGGGATCTTCTTCGACCAGGACTGGGGCGCCATGCCCGGCGTGTTCCCGGTGGCTTCCGGCGGTATCCACGTGTGGCACATGCCGGCGCTGGTCAGCATCTTCGGAGACGACTCCGTGCTGCAGTTCGGTGGCGGCACGCTGGGTCATCCCTGGGGCAACGCCGCCGGCGCCGCCGCCAACCGGGTGGCCGTGGAGGCCTGCGTCAAGGCCCGCAACGAAGGCCGCGAGCTGGAGAAGGAAGGCAAGGACATCCTTACCGCCGCCGCCAGGCACAGCCCCGAGCTGGCCGCTGCGATGGAAACCTGGAAGGAGATCAAGTTCGAGTTCGACACGGTGGACAAGCTCGACGTGTCCCACAGGTAAGCCGGGCCCCAGGCCGGGGTGCGCTGCCCCCGGCTGTCCCGGAACCGATACCCAATAGCCAAATCAGGAGCAGTAACATGCAAGATTATCAATCAAGTCTGAGCGATCCCTCCAGCCGGAAGTTCGAGACCTTCTCCTATCTGCCGGAAATGACGCCGGAGGAGATCCGCAAGCAGATCGAGTACATCGTCAGCAAGGGATGGAACCCGGGCATCGAGCACACCGAGCCCGAGAATGCCGGCGGCCATTACTGGTACATGTGGAAGCTGCCGATGTTCGGCGAGACCGACGTCGACGCCATCCTCAAGGAAGTCGAGGCCTGCCACCAGGCGCACCCGAACAATCATGTGCGCCTGCTGGGCTTCGACAACTTTGCCCAGTCGGCCGGTGCAGCGATGGTCATCTATCGCGGCAAGACGGTATAGGGCGCGACATCCTCCGCAACAGGCCCGGCCGCGTCACGGCGCGGCCGGGATCCCGGAGCGGACACGACCACGAGTGGATAGGAACATGTCTGATTCAACGGTAGATCCCACGCAATATCACATCAAGAGCGAGCCGTACTACGAGCCGGTCGGCAGGGAGATCGACTTCTACGAGGCGGCCTACAACGTGCGCATGCCGATGATGCTCAAGGGCCCGACGGGCTGCGGCAAGTCCCGCTTCGTCGAGTACATGGCCTGGAAGCTGCAGCGACCGCTGATCACGGTGGCCTGCAACGAGGACATGACGGCATCCGACCTGGTCGGTCGCTTCCTGCTCGACAAGGACGGCACCAAGTGGCAGGACGGCCCCCTGACCACGGCGGCGCGCATCGGCGCCATATGCTACCTCGACGAGGTGGTCGAGGCCCGCCAGGACACCACGGTGGTGATCCACCCCCTGACCGACCACCGCCGGGTACTGCCGCTGGACAAGAAGGGCGAACTGATCGAGGCTCATCCCGACTTCCAGCTGGTCATCTCCTACAACCCCGGCTACCAGAGCCTGATGAAGGACCTCAAGCAGTCCACCAAGCAGCGCTTCGGTGGCCTGGACTTCGACTACCCTGACACCGAACTCGAAGTGGCCATCGTGGCCAGGGAATCGGGCGTGGACCGCGAAGTCGCCGGGAAGCTGGTTCAGATCGCGCACCGGGCACGCAACCTCAAGGGCCACGGACTCGACGAGGGTATCTCGACGCGCCTGCTGGTCTATGCCGGGCAGCTGATCAACAAGGGCGTGGACGCCGAAGCGGCGTGCAGCATCACCATGATCACACCGCTGACCGATGACCCGGACATGCGCGACACGCTGAACGCCGCTGTGCAGACCTTCCTGGGGTGATGCACGCCGCTCAGGGGTGCTGTCCCCCGACTGTCAGGGTACGCAGTGATGTCGTCTGTCAAACTTGAAGAGTATTCGCAGTTCCTGGAAGAGGCGGTTCCCGAGGTCAGGGACGTACTCGATGGTACCTTCCAGGAGGCCTCGCGCATCCTGTCGCCGGCCGGCCTGAAAGACTACATGGACGGCGCACGGGCGCTGACCAAGCTGGGGCGCGGCCACGACCTGGTGATCACCTACCTGCAGGAGATGCCGCTGGTCGCCCGGGAGTGCGGCGAGGACATCATCAGCGACTGCGTGACGGCCGCGATGAAGGTCTCGTCCATGACCTCGGGCGAGGTCATCGCACTGCTGTTCGCCAGCCTGCCGACGGCCGCGCGGCACCTCGGCGACGCGCAGCTGCTGCGCGGCTATCTCACCCTGATCCACCAGCTGGCCTCGACGGCCGCGCGCGGCCTGCGGCCGATGCTGAACCACATCGACGAGCTGCTCTCCAAGCTGACGCTGAGCGGCCTGCGCCGCTGGGCGAACTTCGGCGCCCAGGCCTACCGGCGCGACTATGACAATCTGACCTCCTATTTCAACCTGGAGTCGGCCGACAGCCGCGCCATGCTGGAGCGGGAGCGCCGCGGCGTGCTGTTCGTCAGGATCCAGCGGAAGATCAACTTCTACCTGCGCGCCCTCTGGGGACGCGACTTCTTCCTGCGCCCGACCGGTGCGGACTACACGGACTTCCGCCCCTATGTCGAGGACCGCATCCTGCACATGCCGGATGCCCTGGACGACGTCGGCGGCATCCCGGGGCTGGAGGTGTACCGAGCGACCGCGGCGCACATGGCCGCCCACATGATGTACGCCCGCAGTTCGGTGTCGGCCGAGCAGCTGAGCCCGGCGCAGATGTTCTTCGTCGGCCTGCTCGAGGACGCGCGCGTCGAGTACAAGGCCGTCAACAGTTTCCCCGGCCTCAAGAAGCTGTGGAAGTCGCTGATGCTGGTCGAGTACGAGCAGCCGATGGAGCACGAAACCGTCCCGGTACTGGAACGGCTGGCCCTGCAGCTTCTCGACCGCAGCGCCAGGGGTGATGACGAGTCCCTGAACCGTTTCGTCGACAAGTTCCATGCGGAAATCGAGGCCAACCAGGACGACAACCATTTCTCCTGGATGATGGGCATCGAGTTGTACAACCTCTTTTCCGCCCGCAAGGCCGTCCCCAGCCTGCGTATCCTCGAGCGTTACCGCATCCCCTACCGCGACGACAACCGCTTCATCTGGCACTTCGAGGAAGTCGACTGGGATGCCGGTGTCGAATACATCCCGGCGAGCAAGCGCCAGGTGCGCTACAAGGTCAGCCCGCTGATGATGGCCCACGAGGTCGATTGCGAACTGGCCGGTGACGACGCCCAGGAAATCTGGACCTGCAGCGACATCATGCGTCCCTACGAGGACGATCTGACGGATAACACCAGGAGCTTCAATGAGATGTGGGGCAAGGAGCCGATCTCCGAGCCGTTCCACTATCACGAGTGGGACTACCAGATCCAGCTGCACCGTCCGGACTGGGTAACCGTGTATGAACGCCGGGTACCGAAGGGCGACCCGCAGCACATCGACGGGATCCTGGCGGAGTACAAGCCGATCGCCCACCGTATCCGTCAGATCATCGATCTGCTGGCGCCGGCGGGGGTCCAGCGCCAGCGTGGCCTGGAAGACGGAGACGAGATCGACATCAATGCCGCCGTCGACGCCATGGTTGCGATCCGCATGGGCGTACAGCCCAGTCCGCGCATCACCATGCGCAATGTGCTCAAGACCCGCGACCTCGCCGTGGTGGTGCTGCTGGATCTCTCGGAATCGACCAATGAACAGGTCGGTGACAGCGACAAGACCATCTTGCAACTCACGCGCGAGGCGGCGACGCTGGTGGCGACCGCAATCGAGGGCATCGGCGACCCCTTCGCCCTGCATGGTTTCGCCTCCGACGGCCGCCACGACGTCCAGTACTACCGCCTCAAGGATTTCAACCAGCACTTCGACGAGGAGGCCAGGGCGCGCCTCGCCGGGATGAAGGGTGGGCTGTCCACGCGCATGGGTGCGGCCCTGCGTCACGCCGGTCATCACCTGCTGAAACAGCCGGAGCGGCGCAAGCTCATTTTGCTGGTCACCGACGGCGAACCGGCAGATATCGACGAGACCGATCCGCAGCACCTGCGCCACGATACTAGGAAGGCCGTCGAGGAACTGTATACCAGCGGCGTGCTGAGTTATTGCCTGACGCTCGATCCGCACGCCGACAGCTACGTGAAACGTATCTTCGGCGAGAACCATTACACCATCATCGAGCACGTGGATCGCCTGCCGGAACAGTTGCCGGTGCTGTTCGCCAGCCTCACCGGATGACGACCACCCGCATCCATGACATGCCGGTCTACGCGGCACGGACGGAGCAGGTGGATGCGGCGTTGTACAACCTGTGGAGAAGGGCGCGACTGCACCTGCGGATGCCGTTGCGTATCGAACTGGACGGGGGTGGCCAGATGGCGCTGATCGTCGAGGAGGACGCCTGGGTGGTGGTGGACCAGCAGCAGTACGACCTGCCGGTACTGGCGTGGGTGGATTTCGAGGACGCGGGGCGGACCACGCTGCACACGCCGGTGAGTTGTACCATGAACTACTACCACTACATGGCCGCTCATCTGCGCGAAAGGGCACTGGCCGGCATGGAACAGGCGCTCGGGTCGCGTCTGAACGAGCCGGCGGGAAAGGGGTGAACGGGCCGGGTCCCCCCAGCCCGACGCTGTGTGCGAACCGGATGCCGGACCGACCGGCATCCGCAACCAGAAGGTAAGCTACGATGCCAATCGTCGATATGAAAGACATGCTGCAGCACGCCTATGATCACGGCTACGCTGTTGGTGCCTTCGACCTGGTAAGCCTGGATTTTCTCGAGGGTATCCTGGCGGCGGCGGAGCGCGCCCGCGCCCCCGTCATCCTCAGCCTGGCGGAATCCCATTTCGACTACTTTGATTTCGATGTGATCATGCCGGCGGTCGAGGCGGCGGCGAAACGGGCGTCGGTCCCGGTCGCCATCCATCTGGATCACGGTGCCAGCTGTGACTCGGCCGTGCACGGCATCAGGCTCGGTTGCAACGGAGTGATGGTCGATGCCTCACATGAGGATTTCGGGGAGAACGTCCGCATCACCCGCTCGCTCGTCGACATGGCCCACGCTTGCGGCGTGCCCGTGGAGGGTGAGCTGGGCTACGTGCCGGGCGTCGAGGGCGAGGATGCCGAGCGTCATCCTGGCGAACTCGCTTGTACCACCCCGGCCGAGGCCCGCGCCTATGTGGAGCGTACCGGCGTGGACTTCCTGGCCGTCTCGATCGGCACCGTGCACGGGCGCATGAAGGGCAAGCCGAGGCTGGACTACCAGCGTCTCAAACAGATCAACGAGGCCCTTTCCGTTCCCCTGGTCATCCACGGCGGGACGGGGCTTTCCGACGATCAGTTCCGCCGCCTGATCGGCAACGGCGTAGCCAAGATAAACTACTATACGGCCGTCGCCGAAGTCGCCGGCTCGGCGATCCGCTCGCGGCTCCGGGCCGACCGCGGCAGCGGTTATACGGGACTGCTCCAGGACGTGCGCGAGGCCGTCAGCAGCGAGGTGGAGCACAGGATGCGGCAATGGGGCTCTGCGGGGCGCGCCGCCGAAGTTCTGTCACGCTGCCGTTCGTGGCTGCCGGTCGAGCATGTCATCGTCTACAACGTCGAGGGAATGGACGAGATGCAGGTCGAAATGATGATGGCGGAAGGCCGGCGGGTCCTCGGCGCCATCCCCGGTGTGCGTGAAGTGATCAGCGGCCGGGCCGTGCAGGAAAAGGCAAGATACCGCTACAGCTGGCTGGTGCGCTTCTGTCACCCGGCCGTGATCGACAGTTACCGCGTGCACCCCGCGCACGTGGCGTTTGCCGACAGGCTGTTTCGTCCCGTCGCCGGCAAGCGTATCACCATTGACTTCAGTGTCGTGGAAACCACGTTTTCGGTTCGCCACCGCCACCACTCCGGCGCCGCCAACTGACAAGCTGGCGGCCTGGCGATCTCATTTTGTCCGGCAATACAAGGCTCTGATTCCCAAAGCCTTGGGGCAATATAGTGGCTAGCCCCTATATTGCACGAAGGGTTCGGGAATCAGGGTCGATCCGGCGAGTGCAGCTTGTGCGATCGGCCGAAAAGCATGGCCGTAGCCATGGTTTGAGGGCGATCGTGCAAGATGTGCCGCCCGATCGGGCCTGAGCCCGAACAGGCACAAACGGTAATCTGGCAATACGCGTAAGAAATTCCATTATAGCCTTGTATTGCAGCATAAGGTCGGATTGCCGTACCGCCTTCGTACAATATAGGGGCTAGTGCGCGGTGGCCTGTCTTACGCGCTCGATCTCCCGCACGAGTTCCTCGCAGGTCTCGTCCACTTCGCCGAGATCCTCGATCATCTCGATGATGACGTCTGCCACCAGCGGGTTTTCCTTCAGCATTTGCCTGATCGAATCGCAGTCGAATCCGCAGAGTTGCTGGTCCATGTCGTTGGCCTCCTGTGTTCCGTTACCGAGCATAAGATATAAGTAGTTTAGCATATACTGAAACGACCTGCATGCAGGTCGTGCAAGCTTCTGTAATCAAGGGGTTTTATGCGTGTTTCGGAGTGCCGCCGTCGGCTGCGGGACGGAACACGGCGTTCCAGGAATGAGCACCGGGATCTTCTCCCTGATCGATGAGTTCCTGGCCGCGGCGGGTATGGTGGCGTTCGCACAGCCGGTAGCCATGCTCGGCCATGAAGGCCGGGATGCTGTCCCTGGTGGGCGGGTTGATCTCGACCTGGATCGAGGTCGGTCGCTGCGAATCCTGCAGTAGCGCGCTCATGCCGCGCAGGATCAGCAGCTCGTTGCCGTCGACGTCGATCTTGACGTGATGGGGTGGCGCAAAACCCTGCTCCTTGACCAGGTGGTCGATGGAGCTGGCATATTTCAGTTCCGAGACCACCGGCTGGAATTCGTCCCGGGTGGCGTTGCGGGCAGAGTCCAGCTGGCTTTCCGCCGTGGCGGCCTCGCTGGAACGGTAGTTGAAGGGAAAGAAGCCGGCCTCGTGGTGCAGCGCGAAGTTGCACGGAACGACTGTCTCTTCGAAGCCGTTGCCGGCGATGTTGTCGAGCAGGCGGGTGAAATTGGCGCTGTGAGGTTCGAAGGCATAGACCCTGCCGTTGTTTCCAACCCGGTCGGCGGCCAGCAGCGTGTAGATGCCGATGTTGGCACCGATGTCATAGAATACCTGTCCCGGCTTGACGGTGTTCCTGATCCAGTCACAGGTCCCGGGTTCCTTTGCGAAGAAGCGCAGACAGCGCGAGAATTCGGCCCGGGTATGGCAGCGGAAACGGAAACGCGAACCGCCGTTGTCGATTTCGACCTCGCGTCCCAGTCGTTCGCGCAGCCGGAACAGCAGGCGAAAGGCCTTCCTGCCGAGGTGGGTGCGTGGCCAGGGCCAGGTTTCGCCGTCGGTTCTGATCACAGCGCTTCCCGCGCCGGGTTTCCGGATGGAGCGGTATTGGTTGCAATGCCGGGGCGGTACAGGCCGGCCAGACTGAAGGACAGGAACAGCGCATAGATGACGTTCATGGCGTCGTCGCCGAAGGCCTGAAAGGTGAGGCCCGACACGGCATAACCGAGACTGAGCAGAGCACCGATGCCGCACAGGGCGAGGCGGCGCGGGTCGCGGGCGCGACGCATGCACAGGCCGTAGGGAACTCCGAGCAGGGCCAGCAGGCTCAGCAGACCAACCAGGCCGCGACCGGCGAGGGTGTTGACGTATTCGTTGTGCAGGTTGTGGTGTTCCAGCACCTGGGCAATGACGGCCGGATCCTTGAGTTCGGACGCGGCCGCCTGCTGGGTACGGTGCATGCCCCAGCCGAACCACGGTTTCTTCGCCGCCGCTTTCAGCCCGCTTTCCCACATCAGGAGCCGCTGACCGGCCGAGTTGTCCCATATACCCTGATGCGTGAAGACCTGGTAGTCACGGAAAGCCTGTTCGAAGCGTCGGTAAATGTGCATATTGACCGCGAGTGCGAACAGGGCCACGAACACGACTGCGACCTGCAGTCGGGCACGTCTGGACAGCAGGCCGGCCCGGTGCCACAGGAACAGGACGTTGAGTCCCAGGAATATGGCTTCGATGAGGGTGATGCGCGATTGCGAGATCATCGCTGCGGTGATGCCGCAGAGGAAGGCCACCAGGGACCAGAGACGTTGCATCCTGTGCTCCAGCGGTACCGGTACCAGCGAGAAAAAGCCGAGCAATACTGCCACATGGCCGAATACCAGCGGGCTGACGGCGCCACCGGGTCGCGCCATCCCGCCAAAGGATTCCGCCACGGCGACCAGAAACAGCAACACGACGGTAATCCGGATCGTCTGCAGCATGAAGCGCAGCCCGGCACCGGCGTGCACCAGCAGCAGGGCGAGCAGGGGAGTGGCGGCCAGTTCCGACAGTTTCTTCAGTGGCCGGAACCAGCCGGAATAGTCGCCCGAGACCGCGATCGAGAGCGCGGCCGCGGCAAAGAAAGCCAGGGTCAGCAGCGTCGGCAGTAACACCTTGCGATTGTCGGGATGATGCCAGCCCTTGTGAATCAGCAGGACGAGGCCGGCCGCACACAGCAGGGTGTAGAGCACCTCGGCCACGTCGGGCAACAGCAACAGGCAGGCCGGGAGCAAGGCAACGCCGCCCAACAGCAGCGGCCGGTAGTCAAAAGGTGCACGGACAGCGGTCCGTCCCCGGGCTGCAGTCTGTTTGGTGCCGTGGTGCAAATCGGTCCCCGACTTCATTCGTCCGCGGGACACCATACTACGAAGCCGCGACGGTTTCGCTCGGCACCCCGGGTCGAGGGTATTGCGTTGCTTTTGGCGCTATCTTCTGCGCCTGCCTACTGACTGATCCAGGGGGTTACGCTCCATGAAACAGATCATTCCCCGCATCCGCCTGGTGGCCTTCGATTTCGACGGCGTGTTTACCGACAATACCGTGTACGTGCTGGAGGACGGTTCGGAGGCCGTGCGTTGCACCCGTGCCGACGGCCTGGGACTGCAGAAACTCGAGGCACTGGGGATCGACTGCATCATCATCTCCACGGAGGCGAATCCCGTGGTCGGTGCGCGGGCACGCAAGCTGAAACTGCGCTGGGTACAGGGTTGCAGCGACAAGCGGGCGGTTCTCCAGGAGATCGCCGCCGAAGCCGGGATCGGCCTCGATGAGGTGGCCTATGTAGGCAATGACATCAACGATCTCTCCTGTCTGAAAAGCGTGGCCTTGCCCATCGTGGTCCGGGACGCCCACCCCGATGTGATTCCCCACGCACGATATCGTACCTGGCGACCCGGTGGCCACGGGGCGGTACGCGAGGTGTGTGACCTGTTCGAGGCGGTGCTCGGTGCCGAGAAACCGCTCGCGGCCGAAGCCTGACAGGTGCGTCGACGCGCTGGCGCAGCACCGTTGTGCAGCCGCCGGCGCATGCGCAATGCGTGACTGAAAACGCAGAAAAAGGGGGATGCTTGCGGTATCATGGCCTGCAAGCTGTCTTATTGGCACGGGCTATGCATCAATTCTTGGTACCTATGAAGTCGAGAATCGCACATGATCGGGAGCAGCGCGCAGGGCAGCCGGCGCGTCGTCATTTTCTGCGCAAGCTGCTGGCTTCGTCGGCGTTGCTGGCCCTGCCGGCCCCGGTGCTGGCATCGGTCCACCGTACACCCGAGCGCAGCCTAGTGTTGCGCAACCTGCACACCGGCGAACGGTTGAAGACTACCTTCTGGGCGGACGGGCACTACCTGCGCGACGAACTGCAGGCGGTGAACCGGGTTCTGCGCGACCATCGCACCGGTGACGTCCATGCCATGGATCCCAGGCTGCTGGATCTGCTCTACCTGCTGCAGCAGACCGTGGCGGTCGAGGGGGCGTTCCACATCATTTCCGGCTACCGATCCCCGGCGACCAACCGCAAGCTGCGGGACCACAGCAAGGGTGTGGCGAAGCGAAGTCTGCACATGAAGGGCAAGGCCGTGGATATCCGGCTGCCGGGTTGCCGGCTCGCACATCTGCGCAAGGCGGCGCTGTCCCTCCGGGCCGGCGGTGTGGGCTACTATCCGAAGTCGAATTTCATCCACGTCGACACCGGCCGGGTGCGACGCTGGTAACGGTCTGCCGGTTTCCCCCTCACTTCTCGAACAGCAGCGGTGCCACGTCGGAGAAGTGACCGGCATAGTGCACGGTGACGCCTTCGCGGATGTAGGCCGGGATCTCCTCGTAGTCGCCCTTGTTGGCCTCCGGCAGGATCAGTTCACGGATGCTGGCGCGGCGCGCGGCGATGACCTTCTCGCGGATACCGCCGACCGGCAGCACCTGGCCGGTGAGTGTCAGTTCGCCGGTCATCGCCAGCTTGCGCGCCAGGCGGCGGTTGCGCGCCAGGGACAGCAGGGCACTGGCCATGGTGATGCCGGCGCTGGGACCGTCCTTGGGCGTGGCCCCGGCCGGCACGTGCAGGTGGATCAGCGACTGCTCGAAGAAGTCCGGTGACGCCCCCAGTTTTTCGGCATTGGCCAGGATGTAACTGTAGGCGATCTCGGCCGACTCGCGCATCACGTCTCCCAGCTGGCCGGTGAGCTTGAAGCCGCGGCTGAAACTGTGGATGCGGGTGGCCTCGACATTGAGGGTGGCACCGCCCATGGCGGTCCAGGCCAGGCCGGTGACGATACCGACACCGGACATGCGTTTTTCGGGGACGAAGACCGGTTTGCCCAGGTACGCCTCCACGTCGCGCGCACGCACGTGGATGGGCGTCTTCTCGCCCTGGAGGATCTTCAACACTGCCTTGCGGGCAATGGTGCCGAGGTATTTCTCCAGCCGGCGCACGCCGGCCTCGCGGGCGTACTCCTCGATGATCTTGCGCAGCGCCGCCTTGTCGACCCGCAACTGGCCGCGCTTCTTCAGGCCGTTGCGCTCCAGCTGACGCGGCAGCAGGTGATGGCGGGCGATGTCCATCTTCTCGCTCGACAGGTAGCCCGACAGCTTGATGACCTCCATGCGGTCGAGCAGTGGTCCCGGGATGGTGTCCAGCTGGTTGGCGGTGCAGATGAACAGGGCCTTCGACAGGTCGAAGGGCACGTCCAGGTAGTGGTCGAGGAAATCACTGTTCTGCTCCGGGTCGAGCACTTCCAGCAGCGCCGAGGCCGGGTCGCCCTGGTAGGAGGCGCCGACCTTGTCGATCTCGTCGAGCATGATCACGGGGTTGGCCGAGCCGGTGTCCTTGAAGGCCTGGATGAACTTGCCCGGCATGGCACCGACGTAGGTGCGGCGGTGCCCCTTGATCTCGGCCTCGTCGCGCATGCCGCCGAGCGAGAAGCGGAAGAACTTCCGTCCCAGCGCGCGCGCGATGGAGCGTCCCAGTGAGGTCTTGCCGACACCGGGCGGTCCCACGAACAGGATGATGGAGCCGGACACCTCGCCCTTCATGATACCGACACCGATGAACTCGATGATGCGCTGCTTGATGTCTTCGAGACCATCGTGGTCCTCGTCGAGGATGCGGCGCGCGCGTTCCAGATCCAGCTGGTCCTCGGTGTACTGGCCCCAGGGAAGCTGGGTCAGCCAGTCCAGGTAGTTGCGGGTGGTGGCGTATTCCGGCGAGCCGGTCTCCAGCACCGAGAACTTCTGCATCTCCTCGTCGATGCGCTTGCGTGCCGCTTCCGGGATGTCGAGCGCCTCGATCCGTTCACGGAACTTCTCCGCCTCGGCGGTCCGGTCGTCCTTGGAGATACCCAGCTCCTTCTGGATGACCTTGAGCTGCTCGCGCAGGATCATCTCGCGCTGGTGTTCCTGCATCTCTTCCTCGACCTGCTTGCGGATGTAGGCCTGGGCCTTGGCGACCTCGAGTTCCTTGTTGATCAGCACATGTACGCGCTCCATGCGCGTCAGCAGGTCGACCGCCTCCAGCACTTCCTGCTGTTCCTCCTTGGCGGCGGTGGTCAGGCTGGCGGCGAAGTCGGCCAGGTGCGAGGGATCGTTGGGATGGAAGTTGTCCAGGAACAGCTTGAACTCTTCCCCGTAGAGGGGGTTGAGCGGTATCAGCTCCTTGATGGTGTTGATCACGGCGATGGCATAGGCCTTGATCTCCGGGATCTCCTCGTAGCGTTCCTCGGGGTAATACTCGACCCGGCCCGTGAAGGGGCGCTTGCGGTTCAGCCACTCGGTCACCCGGAAGCGCTGCAGACCTTCCAGCAACACCTGCATGCGTCCGTCCACCAGGGTGATACGGTGGATGCGGCAGGCGGTACCCATACGGAAGAAATCGTCAGGACCGGCTTCCTCGGCACGGCGCGTGCGCGCCAGCAGCAGTCCGATGACGCCGTTGGCACGGCTCTGGGCCGCCTCGATGGTGTCGCTCCAGATCTCCGGGTTGACCAGCAGTGGAATGGCCTGGCCGGGAAAGAAGGGCCGTTCCGCCAGCGGCAGGATGGGAATGGCGCTCGGCAGGACGTCCTTGGCGCGAACCAGCTCGCTGGCGGCGGAGTCGTCGGTGGCGGTCTCTTGCTCGGGGTGTTCGATATCCATGGCCTTCGTATCTGGTCTCTCGTCGAGTCTGGGCTGCCGGCCGCGAGCCCGGTCGTCGGCCGGCTGTCGTGGCTAATAACGTGGTGGGCCATGGTAGAGAATTCAAGCGACGAGGGGAAACGGTATCCGTTGCGAGAGTTTTCCACAAAAGCTGTGGATAACTTTGTGGATGAAAGCGTGTTCTGGGCCCGCAATGCCTTGAATCACCGCTTTTGCGTTAAATTGGCGATTTTTGCGCCAAATCGTAATAATTCAATAATAACAATAACTAATATAAACTTCGAAGACTGCATGTGAAGCGAAGAAGGCTTCGTGCGAGGATTTTCTTACCGTTTGCCGACCCTTGTGCATAAGGGGATCCAGGGGATGGGTGCCGACGACGAAAGTCAATACCCCCGGAGTCAAATTTTCCTCCGCGGTCGCGTCTGTTCCGGCCCGTTCTCAGGCGCTCGGAGGGGCTTCCAGTCGCAGGAATTCGGCGATTTCCGCGCCTGCGGCGAGGCCATCGCGATACCCGAGTTCGATCAGCTCCCGGCAGAAGGCACTCTCGAACAGCAGGTAGCTGACCAGGGGGCGCCCTTCGCGCGACAGGGCCCCCAGTCCGCGCAGCAGGTAGCGCACGGTGCGCGGAAAGTCGCCGGCGTGACGCTCGGCGATCTCGCGCACGTCGCGACTGGGACAGATCATCAGGAAGTCGATCGGCCTCAGGACGCTGTCCTGGTAGCTCAGGCTATCCTTTCCGGCCTCGGCCAGCAGGTGGTTGATGCGTTGGAGGCGCTCGATATCGGCGTCCAGACTGTCCATGAACAGGGTGTCGAGCATGTAGCCGCTGATCTGCCCGATGCTGGGGTAGGGAGGAGCGGCGCCATTGGCGGGAACCGCGTCCAGCTGCGGGTTGCGTACGCCGATGATCAACAGGCGGTTGGCGCCCAGATGGATGGCCGGGCTGAGCGGGGCGCTCTCGCGCATGGAACCGTCCCCGTGGTACTCGTTGTTCAGCCACACCGCGGGAAACACCACCGGGATTGCGGATGAGGCCATCAGGTGATCGATGCCGATCTCCTGGGGACGTCCGAGGCGGCGGGTCCGTTCCCATGGTGCCAGGTCGGGGATGCCCTGGTAATAGCAGATGGAACGTCCGCTGCTGTAACTCGATGCCGTGACGGCGAGCGCCCGCAGGGCGCCGCGGTCAATGGCGTGCTGGATGCGCGCGAGCCGGATGTGGCTCTCGATCAGCAGGCGCTGGGGACGGTTGTCGAGCAGGCTGTGCGGTCCGCTGGAGCCGAGCCGCGCGGTGGCGAAGGCGGTGGTCCAGCGCAGGCCGCTCTTGACGGCGGTCCAGGAGTCCGCCTGGAACACCTTGCCGCAGTGGAAATTCTCCCAGATGCCCGTCAGGCGCGACACGCCCTCGGTAAACTGCGCGGCGTTGCTGGCGAGCACGGCCGCGTTGATGGCGCCGGAAGAGGTACCGCAGATGACCGGGAAGGGATTGGGCGAATCGTTGCCGAGCAGTTCTGCGATTGCCTTGAGCACGCCGGCCTGATAGGCGTTGCGCGCGCCGCCACCGGGCAGGATCAGGCCGTTGACCGGTGGCAGTTGCTCTCTTTTGCGCGAAAACCAGTACACGGCATGCTTACCTCGAGGTCCCGGAACCGCGTCCCTGTGGGTATAGCGGCTTCCCCGGTCGCAAACTGATTCCGGGGCGGCCGACAGCGGTCGCGCGACGCGCAGCCTGTTCCTGCCTTACACTGTAGTCGACCAGCGTTGGCGCCGTGAGTTCGCACGCCCGGCGGGCGGTGGTCGCAGCCACAGGACCGAAACGATGCGCGGCTTTCTCACGGGGGTATTCCTGCTCTGGACCACGGCGTCTGCCGCTGCCGGTCCTGCGGCGGTGCCCCGGCTCGACCTCGGCGACATTCCCCGACGGCCGCCGGCTCCCGAGTTTTCCTTCGATCGTTTCTATCAGACCCAGCCGCTGGGGCAGCTGGCTTTCTCGCCGGACGGCAAACGGCTGTATTTCACCCGCAGCGACGGGCGCGTGGACAATGTCTTCGTCATGGACCCGGCAACGCGCCGGGTGCGCCAGCTGAGTCGTTTCGACGAGTCCGTGGCCGCGTTCGCCGTTGCGCGCAGCGGCGGTTTTCTCGTCCTGGTCATGGATGTCGGGGGCAACGAGAATTTCGACCTGTATCGCTTCGATCCGGCAAGCGGCCGGCGGACCCGTCTCACCGATGCCGGCCATGGCGACACCACCCTGCTGTGCGGCCTGTCCCCCGATGATCGCACCATCTACTACGCGCAGACGCAGGGCCACCGCCGCGAGGCCGGGCTGTGGAGCCTGGACCTTGCCAGCGGCAGGACACACGAACTGATCGCGGCGCGCGGACGCACCCTCGACTGCGACGCGGTCAGCGACGACGGCCGCTACCTGCTGTACGGCGAGCTGATCGGCTTCGATGAGCGTCATCTTGGCTTGCTGGATCTGGACAGCGGCGAGACGCGAATCATCGATGCGACGCCGGGCGTCAACAATGTCGACGGGAACTTCGCCGGTGCGCAGGTGTACTTCCGTAGCGCCCGCGACGCGAACCGCTTCCGGCTGTGGCGCTATGATATCGCGCGGGGTACGGCCAGACCGGTGGCACTGCCCTTCGACAACGATCTTGCTTCCCTGGAGATGTTCGCCGGTGGTCGTGTCGCCGTGATCGGCTATCGCAGCGCACTCGCGGGGCGCACGGCGATCTTTGTCGACGATTTCTCCGAACCGCGCGACTACGGTTTCCCCGCGAACGATATCGTCGGCGCCGTATTCAGCAGGGAAGATCCGGCGCTCGGTATCCTGTTTGTCGAACGCGCCGACATGCCGCGCCGCTACTACCTGGTCGGCCGCGGGCCGGCGCGCCTGGTCTACGATTCCAACCGTTCGGGGATCGACCCGGCAGACTTCGCCGAGGCGCGTTCGACGCTGATCCCTTCCTTCGACGGGCTGCCCGTTCCGACCCATTTCTTCATCCCCAACGGAACCTCGGCGCGCCGTCGCCGCGCGGCCGTGCTGTTGATCCACGGTGGCCCGGACGACCTCATCGACCCGCTCTATCTCAGCAACGTGCAGTTCCTGGCCAACCGCGGTTTCATCGTGGTGGCGCCCAACGTGCGCGGCAGTGCCGGGTTCGGCAAGGCCTTCGCCGCACTGGACGACGGCGACTGGGGCGGCGGGCACGTGCGCGACATCGTCAGCGTTGCCGAGGCGGTGCGGCGGCTCGATTTCGTGGACGGCGAGCACCTGTTCGTGATCGGTACCAGCTTCGGCGGTTTCAGCGTGATGTCCCTGCTGGTGCAGTATCCCTGCGTGTTCCGGGCGGCCGTGGATTTCTTCGGTTTTACGGAACTGGCCAGTTTCGTCGACAGCTGGCCGTTCTACCTGCAGCGCCACATCGTCGAACAGATCGGTTTCGATCCGCGCATCGACCGCCTCCGCAACCGCGCCCTGTCACCGATCTATCACGTCGACCGCATCGCCATTCCGCTGCAGATCCACCAGGGTGCCAACGATGCGCGCGTGCCGCGGCAGCAGTCTGACTGGCTGGTGGCGCGCCTGCGGCAGTCGGGACGGCCGGTGGAATACTACGTCTACCCGCAGGAGGGGCACGGCTTCACCCGCTTCGAGGACGAGCGCCTCGCCTGGCAGCGGGTGGTGACCTTTCTGCGACGCTACCAGTCGCGCGCCATACCGGGCAGCGGTGTGAAGGGACCCAGTTCCTCGCGCTGCCACCACCGACCCTCGGCGAGCCCGGCGGGATCAGTGAAGCGGTAGCGCCAGGCGCTCACGCGCAGGTAACGCGGCGGCTGCCCGGGAAAGGGGTTGTCTTGCAGCAGTGAGAGGACTGCGGGCGAGCCGTCCAGCAGCCGTGCGAGGAAGGCGTGAAACCAGGGCAGGTTGTTGCGGTCCAGGGTGACGAACCACATCTGCCAGTCCAGGCGCGGCTGGAAAGGGATGACGACGTCCGGTCGCCGCCGCGGATCCCCCGGTTTGTGGCGGAACCGGTAGGTCTTCCATTCCTCGCCGTCGAGCGAGCCGGCGATCTCCAGCTCGATACGCTCGGTCTTCATGGTGGGGAAGACGTGGTACTTGTTGACGATGCGCCAGGATTCGGTGTAGTCGAGCAGGCCGCCGGCAAAGCCGGACGCGGGTTTCATGGTGATGAGTTCCCGGAAGTGGACGGCGCTGGCGAACAGCACCAGCGCCGCCAGTGCCATGGCGCCGCCACGACTGGCGGCGTTGTCATGGCGCACGGGAAGGTGTTGGCGCTGCAGCAGGCGGCACAGCGGTTCCGGCAACACCCGCCGCAGCGCGCGGTCGTCGAACAGGAACAGGCACAGGGTGATGGTGAGGAAGTTGAACCAGTTGTGATTGCTGGTGAGGATGATGAGCGTCTGCCACAGGATGGTGATCCAGGCGGCGGTGAAACGCCAGCGCCGCGGCAGAAACATCATCAGCGGCACCAGGATCTCGACCACCAGGGTGGCGCCGGTGCCGAAGCGCAGCAGCCACTCGGGAAGATGGTCGGCGTACCAGGACACGGGGTTGGGGAGCGGCTGTACCTCGAAGTAGTAGTTCAGCGCCGTAAGGCCGGACCAGGTGGGGTCGTGCATGGTCAGCTTGGCGATGCCGGACATGAAGCGCAGCCGGAACAGCAGCCAGCGCAGCAGCAGGATGATGATGCGCGAGCCGGGGCTCAGGAAGATTGCCAGGAAGCCGGCTTCCAGCAACAGACCGTCCCACTGGAAGTTGAGGAACAGCTGGCCGGCGTGGTAGATCGAGAGGTACAGCGCAAAGGCGGCGATCAGGGCGGTGCGGGTCCACAGGTTGGCGATGATCAGCAGCGCCGCGGCGATACCCGCAGCAGTCGCTGCCTTCAGGGCCCAGTCGCTGCTGTCGAACCAGAACAGCGTCGGCGTCATCAGGTACTGTTCGAAGCCGGGCAGGGTCTTCAGGTAGGCCAGCTCCTGCGAGAACGGCAGAATGCCCTGGCTGCCGACCAGGCCCTCGATCTGCGGTCCGATGGAGACGAAGGCGATCAGGTAGATGACGCCGAGAAGGCGCAGGAACAGGGCCGTGACCAGGTGGTATGCGCTGTCGTTTTTCGCCGCCATGGGTTCTATCATAGTCGCGCCGCTGCGGTGCCGCGATATTTCCGCCTGCCGTCACCCGCGGCGCGGTATGCGCGCCAACGCTGGCTGAGATTGTCAACACGAGCTGTCAGGGGAGATAAGGTGGAGAGAAAGGGCTCACACCCGGAGCCGGGCGAAGGAGCACCGGAAGGGGATTCGCTCAAGCTGCTGGTTGCGCCAGAGGCGTTGCGCGACTTCTGCGAGCGGCTGTTACGGCGTTCGCGGGATATCGGGCGTACCCACGAGGCGCTGGTGACGCTGGAGACCTTTCTCGCCGTATTCGGGCGTGGCCAGGCCGGCAGCCCGGGTTACCAGGCCATCGAGAAATTGATGAAGTCCTGTACCGAGCGCACCCGCCGCCAGTTGCTGGTGGAGCGCAGCGCGGAACTGGTGGAGGTATTGCAGCGGCGGGATCCGGCCGCACTGGCGGCCGTTCATGCGCCCCTTTCCCGCGAGGGCTTCTACCAGGCCGCACAGGCGGCGCTCGAGCAACTCCCGGAAGAAGAGATCGGCAAGGTCCGTGACTGGGCGCGCGACTGGACCCGCCAGGCAAGACGGGATGCCGAACGGGCCAGTGGCTATCCGGATGCGCTCGATTTTGCGGCGGCCGGTCTCGATGTCGAGGTCTATCAGGCGATGCTCGATCTGGACCGCATGTTCGGGGGCTGACTGGCCATACGCCCATTTCCGTCCTGCCCTGAAGACACTACAATGCGTCGACGGCTATCCGGAGTGAACCTATGGCGGTATACAGAGGTATCTCGTGGACAGGGTTCCTGCTCCGCTTCCTGGCGGCGCTGGTGCTGGTGTTCGCGACCTACAATCCGGAAGGCTATTCCTATTTCCACTGGGTGCGCGACCACCTGGCGGAACAGCTGCCACTCAAGCTGTTCGCCGGTGTGGTGCTGTTGATCGGCTGGACCATCTATATCCGTGCCACGCTGCGTTCCCTGGGGGCCTTCGGCCTGTTTCTGGCCTTTGCCTTCTTCGGCACCCTGCTGTGGCTGATCGTCTACTACGAGCTGGTATCCGTGGACAACATGAAGACCCTGACCTGGATCGTCCTGGTGATGCTGTGCGGCGTGCTCGCGACCGGCGTATCCTGGTCGCACGTTCGACGGCGCATCACCGGGCAGGTGGATACCGATGAGGTCGACGACTAGGAGCCTGTCCGAGTGATGGGGGCCGTAGCGAGAGCGTGGCACAGCGAGGCAATTTTTGCGATCGTTTGAGGAGCCTAGTGGGGACTATGCGACGAAAAGGATCGCAAAAAGCGGCCGCTGTGGTGCGCTCGCAGTAGGTCCATCATTACTCGGACCGGCTCCTGGCCGCTATATCGGCCGAAGGGGCTGGCGGGAATTTCAGGACGCCCGCTGGTCCAGGTAGGCCTGTTTGTCCGCAAGATAGCCGTCCACGAGGCGTTCGACCCGTTCCGCTTCGAAGGGGCGCAGTCCGCTCAGGACCATGCTCTTCTCCCCCTCACCGATCGTCTCTCCGTCCGCCGTGAGGCGGAAGCCCAGGCGCGCGAGACCGCGTTTGCCGTTCACCTCCAGGCCGCTGCCGGTGAGTTCCAGCTCCGGATTGCCGATATCGAGGCGATTCAGGGTGATCGCCATGCTCTGGTAGATCACCAGTGGCCGGTCGGGGTTGATCATGACGCCGTGTTCGGCCATCAGCGGTACCAGCAGCTGCGGGAAGGTCTGTCCGGAGAATTCGACGTAGGCGACCGTGAGCGCCAGCACCAGGGAAGGGTCGGTGGAAATGTCGCCGCTGCGTTCGATACTGAGATAGCGTTTTCCCTTGTCGTCACTGATGTCGATGTGCGGACTGTCGGAGTCGGGAAAGTTGAGTGTCACCCCGTCCCCCACCAGCCCCGAGAATTCGAAGCGCATGTGCTGGCTGAGGCCGTATTTTTCCAGAACCAGGGCGAACAGCAGGTCGCCCGGCACACAGAAACGTTTCGAGTCGGGATCATGAATGGGATTGAAATCGCCGGCGACATCCTTGGCGAAGGCGCTGGCCTGCTGACGGGAGACGCGGATTCGGCCGTTGTCGTCGTTGTGGTACTTGTCCAGCATGATCGTCCGTAAAATTGCCTGTCGGGGTGCGGAAGCACCTCGACGCCTCCTTGGACGCCATGATAACAGCTGCGGGCGCGTGCTTGATAGCCCGTTTCCGGCGGGTCTCAGTCGAGGGCCGGCCCGAGCACGAAATCGACCGGGACGAAACCGTGGTCCTCCAGCACGGGGGCAATGTCTTCCCAGTCATAGTCGGGATTGTCTTCCTCGATGCTGGCGATCAACCCGGTGACATGACGAAATGCCTCGTGCTGCTCGAAGCCGTCGGGTATCCGGACGATACGGATCGAGGTGCAGTCCTTCGCGGGCAGGACCATGAGTGTTTCGTTCATAGGCTTCTCCAGTGGGAAAGGGGCTCAGGGCAGTCTGCGCAGTTCGACGCGCCGATTGCGAAGCAGGCCCTCGCGACTGTCGTTGGGGGCCAGTGGCTGCCGTGAACCGTAGCCGCGTGCCGTCAGCTGTTCGGCGCTGACGCCGTGGGCGACCAGATAGCGCTTGACCTCCTCGGCACGCTGCTGCGACAGCCATTCATTATAGGCGGGATCACCCTGCGCGTCGCTGTGACCGGCGATCTCGAAGCGGACGTCGGGGTGTTGCCTGAGCAGCCTCGCGATGCGGTCGAGCACCTGCCGTGAATCGTCCGTGAGCTCATGCGAGTCATAGCGAAAGTGTACCCCTTTCATGACCACGGGGATATGAAGGGTACAGCCAGTCGGACCGACCAGCTCCTTCCCGGTGCTCTCCGGGCAGAAGTCCGCGGCATCGGGCACACCATCCCCGTCGCCGTCCGTGCTCTTGCCCTGCTTCTGGAGTGCCGCCATCTCCGTTTGTACCGGCGCGGCCCCGCTCTCTCCAGCCGGGGAGGGCGGCGCTTGCGCGACGGTCCCAACGGTGGTGTCACCGCCCGCGGCGGTCACGTTCCCCTGCCGGGCGGTCTGGAGCTTGCGA
>DROT01000110.1 GCA_011321775.1 Gammaproteobacteria bacterium
ACCTTGTCGGTTTCCAGGCCCAGCAGCATGCGCAGCTCCTCGAGAGCGCGCACATCGAGATTGTGGGCGTCATCGATAATGATGACCGGTCGCTGGGAATTGATATGGGTTTCGATCAGAAACCCGTTCAACATGTCCAGCAGCTCGGCCTTCTGGGCGGAGAAGGGCTTTTGCCCGAACTCGACCAGTATGGATCGCAGGATTTCCACATCGTCGAGCTGGGTCTGGAACAGATGAGCGATGACAAACGCATCATCCAGTTGCGAGAGCAGTCGCTTGATGAGAAGCGTCTTCCCGGTACCGGGCGCGCCGGTAAGCATGACTGCACCCTCGGCATTGAGGATGGCATAGTTCATATAGGCGGAAGCGCGCTCGTACTGGCGGGCAGGATAATAGAACTCCAGGTCCGGCGGCTGACGAAAGGGTGATTTCGCCAGATTGTAGAACTCCTGATACATGCTCTCGCCCCCTACTGCGGCTTCCGTTCGTGCGTCCGGGACGCTATTTCTGGTATCCCAGGCTTATGCCCACTGTATAAGCCCTGTATTCCTGCGTGGCAACGTCGCTGTTTCTCCTGGTCCAGCTGCCAAACAGGGAAACCAGCATATTGCGGGCCGGAACATAATCGGCTGAAAAACTCACCAGTGCATCCTTGTCGGTACGGTCTATATCACCGTAGTCCGTATAGTTGTAGCTCGCGTCGAACCTGCCCCGCCAGTTCTCCGTCAGTGTTCGGGTCAGGCGCAGAGAGGCACTCGTGAGATCATAGTCCAGCGCCGAGGTCTCGTAATCGATGGATTCCCGGTACAGCGTAAGACGCCCGCGAGTATCAGGAGCCGTATAGTCGCCATAAAGGGTATGACGCAGAAGTATGAAGATGTCTCCGACAGGCGCCTGCGCGGATGTCAGGGAATCCGACAACGTTCCATCGGACGGCGAGGACGGACCGGTCACAATCGTACCGGTTCCTGTACCACTGGTCGCGCCTCCCGTTGCGCCCCCCGCCCCCGCAGCTGCGGACACGAACGAGAGCGTCGAATCGGAAGCCTGCCGAACCGATGTGAAGCCAAGGGTCAAGGAGTTGGAGCTTCGGTGAACGATGGAAAGCAACGCCCGCCATTCATTGGCATCATCGGATACATCCGGCTTGACGCGTGTTATGCCGCCGCTGATATCGATCGAGGTCCTGGAAACGCGCGACTGCGCCAACAGGAAACCGTCATAGCGGTCGAAATTTTCGTTGGTGACATCATCGTCGAATTCGACCTGCATGGCCCCGCCATTGAGTGACAGCGTGAGCCAGGAAGTATAGGTATAGCCCAGCGAAGCCAACCCGACCAGGCGCGTATTGTCGATCTCCGATTCCGAATAGGTACTCCGGCTCCAGCGCCCCTGCATCGTCATCGTGTTTTGCTGACCGAGTCGAAAAGTCAGGTCAGGGCCGGTGGAAAGGACATTCACACGCTGACGATTCCTGCGCGAGCCGGCTGCCAGCGTGCTGATCGCCTCTTCGCCGAGTGAATCCTCCAGCGTCCACGTGAGCCGACCCGGCCGCAACGTAAATACGCTGTTGCCATTCAGGAAGTAGATACCTTCGTTGGCAAGGGTATCTTTCGTGTACACATAGTAGCCGGCTGAACCGCTGACATTCGCGTCGATGAGGCGGGTCTTCTCCGACAGCGTAAGATTGCCTTCCAGCGCCTGCGTCCACTCATCCTGCTCGTCGGTCGCGGAAAGAAGGAAGTTGTTCGTATAGCTGCTGGACAAAAGAGCACCGTAGCTGGCCGTCAAGGCAACAGCCGGTGATGCCAGGACGGAAGCCGCCAGCAGGGTGGCTGCCCGAAGCATCCATGGAAAACCCGCCGCCAGCCGTGCTGCAACGCCCGATCGTGTGATCATTGAAGCCTCTCCCGTGCTGGTTCTGCCGGCCGGAGCGATCCTAGCCCGCCATCTTTATGTAGTCGGGGCTGTCGTTGAAAACGACCCCGACCCTTTCATGATTCTCGAACAGCTTGGCAGCCGCCTCGATCTGTCGCTCGGTAACCTTGCCATAGGGGACGACCAGCAACACGCAGTCACAGAAGTCTGCGAGGATGGTCGCGTCCGCCGCCTGCGTCACCGGCGGCGCATCGATGATGATGTAACGGTCGCTGTAGCGCTCCTTGAGCGCCTTCATCATGGCCTGCATCTTCACCGAGGAATAATACTCGTGCGTTATCTCGCGCTGTTCGCCGGCCGGGATCCATCGCAGCCGGGGAACACCCGACGGCTGGATGATTTCGTCGAGGCTCACGCTGTCGCTTTCCAGGTAATCGGTAAGACCCACCTCGCTGCTGGTCCGCAGAATGTGCCTGAGGCTGGAACTCTGCATATTGCAATCCAGCAGCAATGCCGTCTTGGCCTTGTCGAAGGAAAATACCGTGGCCAGATTCAGGGCGGTGAAACTGGCGCCGCCGCCGGCCCGGACCGCCGTCACCATGATGGTGAGATTCTTGCCATTGGCATCCTGCAGCAGCTTGGTCCTGAGTCTGCGGAAGCTGTCGACGATGCGCACGTCGGGCATGTCGGGATGGACGATGCGCTTCTTGTTCAGCTCGCTGACGGTAAGCTGCTTCGGCTCCAGCATCAGGGTTATATCGCCACGACGCTTGGACGAGATCGGTGCCACGATTTGCGTCATCGAGGTACCGGATTCCCGGGAGCCGGACGGCATGTAACTGGGAACCAGCGACCGTGCGCCGCTCTCGGCCGCCTTGCTCAGTGCCTCATCGATCTTGCTCACGCTCAAATCCCCCGGGTCATCTTCAGCCAGCCGATATAGCCATAGACGCCCAGCACGATAATGACCAGGATGATCATCATGCGGCCGCCCACCCGGCGCCTGGACAACTCTTCCATGGTTGCCAGGTGGGGGACCTCGGCAACGACGGGCAGCCCCGCTCGTGCGGAAATGAGGGACGGAAAGCGCACGCGCGGGTCGATCTGTATCTTGGCATAGACCAGGCCGATCGGAATCGCGATCCCGAGCACCAGCCCCGCGATCATGAAGTGCATGAACCTCAGCCCGACCGGCTTGACCGGTATGGTTGCGCTCTCGTGGACCCGGAAATTGATGCCTTCGCCCTCGACGTCCAGATTCATGGAGACGCGGGCGCGCTCACGACGCGTCAACAACTGTTGGTAGATGTCGCGATTGACCTCGTAGTCGCGGGTGAACTCCGCCAGCGCCGCCTCGCTCTCATGCAGGCGCCGTCCCCGGTCCTGCTCCTTGGCCAGCAGGGCCTTGGTCTCGCGCAAGCGGGTCTGCAGGGTCTCGATCTGGGTCTCCGCCGCCGACAGCTGGCTGCGCAGTTGTTGATACAGGGGGTTGGAGATCAGTTCGTTGTTGTCGATGACCATCTTCCTGCCGCTGCGCTTGGCCGCCTCGCGCGCTTCGACCTCCTTGCGGATGGCCTCCTGCAAGTCCTCGATCTGATGACGCGTGCGGACCACGTCCGGATGATCGTCCTTGTAGCGCAGCCGCAGGGAATCCAGTTCCTGCTGCAAGGCGATTATGCGGTTGTGATACTGGCCCTCGCGGCTGAGGCTCACGGCCACGGCCGATTCACCCTCGAGCTGTCGCTTGACGGACTGGTAGCGGATCTTGGCCTCGGCCAGCTCCAGCTTGGTGCGTTCATAGCGGCCCTGGAGATCATTGATGCGGGCCTGGATGGAGGCCTCGCTCCCCGGCTGGGCGTCGAGGTTGTTGCTGCGCAGTTCCTTGAGCTTGCGTTCGGCCTCGACCAGCTTGTCGTGGTATTCCTTGACCTGCTTGTCGATGAACTCGAAAGCCGAGCGGCTCTCCCTGTCCTTGAAAGTCGCGCCCTCGAGCACGAACATGCGGGCCAGGCCATTGACCACATTGGCCGCCCGCTCGGGAATGACGTCCTTGTAAGTGATCTTGATCAGATTCGACCCGACCGAACTCACGTCGATCGCCTCGCGCAGCTTCTCCTTGATCACTTCCTGCTCGAAAGCACTCTGGGTCTCATCGGTAAGACCGGAATCACGAGCCACGTCATCGATCACCTTGCGGCTGTTGATGAGCTCCTCAGCTATACGCGCATAATTGCGGACGTCGGTGGGCGCCGCCACGCCCTCTGTCAGCGGGCGGATGATGTTGGAACTATCGACCAGGATGGTCGCCGTGGCCGAGTACTTCTTCGGTATCACCAGCCCGGCACCGAGGAACCCCAGCGAGATGATCACGAAACCCCACACGACCGCAGCCCTGTGCAGAACCACTTCGTTCGCAAGCACTCTCAAGAACTGTTCCGGACTTACTGTTGTCATCTGCTTCCCGAATCTCTACCAGTATCCAACACTACGCACCGACCATGGCCGCCTAGAAAACACTCTCCGGCACGGTGATGACATCGCCGGGCAACAGCTCCATGTTGGTTTCCAGCTCGCCGTCTTCGAGTATGTCCTGGAGCCTGATGCGATATACCCGGGTTCCCTCCTTGGTCCTGCGGTAAAGCTTGGTCCGGTTGGGCGCGGCAAAATCGCTGACACCGCCAGCGGCCAGTATCACGTCCAGCACCGTCATGCCCCGGCGATAGACCAGCGAGGTCGGTGTCCTGACCGCGCCGGTGATGCGCACGCGCGTCAGGTACTCGTTGCTGTTCATCGCCGTAATGATGACCGACACGTTCGGGTCACGTATGTACCGCGACAGCTTGACGCGTATCTCTTCCGCGACCTCTCGGGGCGTCTTGCCGCCCACGAACACCTCGCCGATGAGCGGCACGGAGATCTTGCCGTCCGGCCTGACCGGCACCGTGATGCCCAGGTCGGGCTGGCGCCACACGCTCACCTGCACCTGGTCGTCCACCCCGATCTTGTAGTCTTCCTCGGTGAACAGCGGCACATCGTCAGCGCCGGCGGCGGCCGACCGTGCCTGCATGCCGTTGGAACTGCAGGCAGCCAGGAATATCAGATGGGAGACCAGAAGAACCCGTAACCACATAGACTGCTCCATTCGCATTGTTCCTATCCTGTCAACCGGGCCGGTCCCGCCCGGACGTACCCGACACGCCTGCGGAAGTCCGCCGCATGCACCTTTATCGGCTGGGGCATGGGATCTTTACCGATCTGGCGAGGGAGAATGGCGGGCAGGGAAACGGCGTGACGTGCGACTCCCGGCATGGCAGTTTCCCCCTCCGGGCCGTTATCATGAAGTCCCGCCCGCGACACAACACCTTCCACAGGCTTGTGCGGACCACCCAGTGCACAATCACAACTTATTGTTTTATCGTTAATAATCCATTACCCAATGCAATTCGGCCAGTGGACCCATCGGTGGGTGACACCCCGGCATCGACGCTGCCGGCAGGCCCTAACGTCCTGGCTTTGCAGGCATTTGGTATTTTACCAATTTGTGCACCAAAGTCATCCATCCATCGCCTCTGCGTTGCATGATCCCGGCGCCTGCCCTATGCTCCCCTGAACCCGGTAGTCCGCGTAGTTTTTTATGGCAACTCAAGACTTTCCCGATATCCCCGATAGCAGGGATCCCGACTCTCCGTTCCCACTGACACCCGACCTCGTCTGCCATGAATGACATCGACTACGATGCCTGTTTCGAAGCCCTGGGCATCCCGCCCGACTCGAGCTGGGAAACGGTCCGCACGGCCTATCGCCGGGCGGCGGGCAAATGGCACCCCGACCGCTTTGCC
>DROT01000111.1 GCA_011321775.1 Gammaproteobacteria bacterium
GAGCTGTGCGCCAGTGCCGGCTGCAGCGCCGGCGCCCTGGTCGGCGGTTTCATCGCCAGTGGCACGCCGACCGAACGCTGGGCCCGGGCGCTGTCGGCGATCGACCGTCGCACCTTCTGGTCGCCCGATTCGCTGCCCCGCATTCTGTGGAAGATGCTCATGCAGAAGGGGCGCGGCTATAGCGGACTGTCGACCACCCGCGGAGCCATGCGGTTCGCCCGTGACAATCTGGCGGTAACGCGCTTCGAGGAATGCCGCTATCCCTTTCATGCGCTGGCGGTCAATCTGGACAGCGGCTCCAAGATGGTGTTCTCCGAGGGTGAGCTAGCACCGCGAATCACCGCCAGCGCCGCCATGCCGATTCTCTACGAACCGGTCCGGATCGATGGCCGCTACTATTGTGACGGCGCGCTGATCGACTTCGCGCCCACCGACGCCATCTGTTGTCGCCACCACCTCGACGTCGTCATCGTCCATCACGTCTCGCAACAACTCAGCAGACAGGCGGACCTCGATTCGGCCCTCCGGGATTCCTGGGCCATGCTGGAAATCGTCAACCGGCTGGTATTCCGGGAGAAACCCTGGTACCTGTCCGGGGACCCGGTGACACTGCAACACTGCCCCTGTGGCTGCGGCGCCATCATCATCGCCATCCAGCCCGAGCTTCCCGTGCTGCCATGGCCGCATACGGAGGGGGGAATGAACATCATGCACAGCGCCAGGGCGCAGGCGATATCCTTGCTGCAACCTTATCTCGACGCCATACGGACCGATCCGCGGGCAAAACTGGTTGCACGGGCGGGAAAACGGGAGACACCGGGCAGCGGCTGCGGGAGCCGGGTCGATACCTAGGAGCCCCCGCCTGGCAGGTGGATTTCATGAGCGATAGAGGTCGTCGCGCCGCAAGGGTACTGCCGTGGCCTGGTGCCGCTGTCCGGCCAGTACCTGGTGCACGGCGATGCTGCCTTCATCGAAATAGTACGCACAACCCGCCATGTACAGGCGCCACAGGCGCCAGGTGAATTCACTGGAGCGGGCAACGGCGGCATCGCGGCTGCGTTCCAGCGCCGACACCCAGTGCCGCAGGGTGAGCGCATAGTGTCTGCGAAGGTTTTCCACGTCCAGGGTTTCGAACCCTGCCGCCTCCATGGCGTCGATTACTTCGCTGACGCGCGCGAGTTCTCCATCCGGGAAGATATAGCGGTTCATGAAGCGGGTCAGCGGCGTACGTTCCCAGCCACTCGAACTGGTTATGCCATGGTTGAGAAAGACACCATCCGGTTTCAGTACCCGCCGCACGGTCGCGAAGTAGCGCGGGAAGTTCCTCACGCCGACATGTTCGAACATGCCGACACTCACGACCCGGTCGTAACGGACATCGGCCGGCAGGTCGCGGTAGTCCAGCAAGTCGATACGCACCCGATCCGCCAGCCCGGCCGCTTCCACACGCTGTACTGCAAGACGCTGCTGCGCCCGGCTGAGGGTGATACCCTGTACCCGTACGCCATAATGACGGGCCGCCCACAGGGAGAGCGCCCCCCAGCCACAACCTATATCCAGTACCCGCTGCCCTTCGACCAGGCGCAGCTTGCGACACAGGTAGTCCAGCTTGTCCCGCTGGGCGGCGGCCAGCGACTGTTCCGGCGACGCAAAGTAGGCGCAGGAGTACACCATTTCCGGATCGAGCCACAGGGCATAGAATTCGTTGCCGACGTCGTAGTGGCGGGCGATGCTGCGGGCGGAATTTTGCGAGATGCCCGCTCGGGCGGGCGGGGAATCCTGCGACGCTCGTGCCACCCTCGCCGGCAGGCTCAGGGCCAGGCGCAGCAGCTGCAGGCGGGTGGCCATGGACAGGTCGAGACCGATGAAATGGGTTCCGAGACCGAAGACCCGCTCGAGCTCGCCTTCCACCTCGATTGCGCCCGACAGGTAGCAGTCCGCCAGGCACGACAGGCGCGGATGCAGGACCAGTTCACGCAGGGCGCCCGGATCGCGGAACAGGAGCGTACAGTCCGCATCCTTCGCGCCCCA
>DROT01000112.1 GCA_011321775.1 Gammaproteobacteria bacterium
GCGCCGGGCGGCAGTTTGTGCTGGTTGTCGTTGACCTTGCGTCGCAACTCGTCCCAGATCTGCGGCAGCTGGGCGGCGTCGGTCGTGCGCTTGATATAGACGTGGACAATGGATAAATCGCGCGAGGAACGGGACTCCACGTAGTCGAGTGGTCCAAGCTCCTGCACCGCCTTTTCGATCACGTTGCTGACCTCTTCGGCGACTTCGTTGGCGGAGGCGCCGGGGTAGGGGGTGTAGATCATGGCCTCCTTGATGGTGAACTCCGGATCTTCCAGTCGCGGCAGCCCCTGGAAGGCGACGATGCCGGCGACGGCCACCACCGCCGTCATCACCCAGGTGATGACGCTGTGTTTGATGCTCCACTCGGCGATGTTCATCAGTAGAGGATCTCCTGTATCGGCTTGACCACCAGGCCCTGCTTCAGGTAATGCACACCGGCCACGGCAATGAGTTCGCCCGGCTCGACACCGCTGTAAACCAGCACCTTGCCGTCACCGGATTTCTCCGCTTTCACTTCCCGTCGGGAAACGCTATGGGTCTTCGGCTCGATCACCCACAGCCACTGCTTGCCATCGGCCTCCAGCAGCGCGCTGGCGGGGATGCTGAACGTCGGCTTGCTGTCCTCCTCAGCCTGGGGGATGAAGGTGACCCGGGCCGTCATGCCCGGCAGGATATTGGCCTCGGTGATCTCCGGCAGGGCGAAAATAACGCGGTAGGTGAGAGTCTTCGGATCGGCCCGGGTGGCGTACTCCTTGACCGTGACCGGCAGTTTCAGCCCCGGCATAGCGCTGAAAGTCGCCACCATTTTTATCTTCTGATCCGGTTTCTCACCGATGATCACGTCCTCTGGCAAGTCCACCACCACCTCCAGCTGTCGCGTTTCCTGCAGGCTGAGTACCGGCTGCCTGGCCTTTACGTCGGTAAAGTTCTCCACGAAGCGCCGGGCCACCACGCCATCGAAGGGCGCGCGCAGATAGGTATCTTCCAGCCGCTTGCTGGCGCGTTCCAGGTCGGCCTCGGCCTGTTCCTTCTTCGCCACCATCCTGTCGTAGTCTGCCCGCGAGACGAAGTCCTGTTCCACCAGTTTCTTGTAGCGCCGGTAGTCGGCCAGGGCATTTTCGTACTCTGCCCTGGCGGCATCAGCCGCCATCTGGTAGTTCTGGGGATCGAGCCGCGCAAGCAAGGCGTCCCTGGCCACCCGCTCGCCCTCTTTGGCGGGGAATTCGATGATCCTGCCGGGTACGTTGAACGCCAGGTCAACGCGCCTGACGGCCCGGACCGTACCCGGAAAGCTGCGTACACCTTCGGAGGCATAGGGCAGCAACAGGGATTTCACCGGACGGACCACCGGTTTTTCCGCTTCCGCTTCCCCGTTCTGCGTGTCACAGCCGGTCATCAGAAACGACAGACCCAGCAGCACCAGGGGCAGAAGGCCCCGCGTGTTTCTGCTGCAGGCGGGGAGGGAACAGGGTCGATTCAAATCAGGATTCATCCGCTTCTCCCTTCGGCACAGGGTCGATCAGCATACCCTCATCCAGCCGGTCCACTGCCTGAATGACCAGGGTGTCGCCCTGCTGCAGACCGCTGGTGATCTCGATTTCTTCGCTGCCGGTCAGGCGGCCGAGCCGGACCTTGCGCTGGTGTACCCGCCTATCGTCGTCGACTACCCACACCAGCGGGTCGGGCGTGACTTTCGCAAACACTGCTGATATGGGAACGACGAAGGGGGCCTGTTCATCACGCGCCATATTCTCGACACGCGCCACTACGGTAGCGCTCATCCCGGGGTACAGGCTGAGTCCGGCGGGTCGTTTCATCACCGTGACATAGCGGTAGGCGCCGGTCTTTGGATCGGCATCGGTCGTATACTCCTTTATAGTAAGGGGAAACGCCTGTCCGGGCAGGGCATCGAAGCGTGCCGTCAGCTGCGCCGGTGGCTTGCCTTTTCGCCTGGCGATGTACAGTTCCGGAACATCGACGACAATTTCCAGTTCATCGACCTGTTCCAGCGTCACCACCGGCTGCTTGGCCTTTACCCGGGTGAAGTTTTCCACGATGCGTTTGGCGATCACGCCGGAAAAAGGCGCGGTCAGACGAGTGTCTTTGACCAGTTTGCGAACAATGGCAAGCTGTGCTGCGGCCACTTCGCGGGAGGCCTTCAGCTGATCGTACTGCTCCTGGGTGATATTACCGCTCTTCAGCAGTTTTTCCGCTCTTTCGTAGTTTGCCTTTGCCTTGGTGAATTCTGCCAGCGCCGCCTTCAACCTGCTCTGGTAATTCCTGTCGTCCAGCCGTGCTACCAGCGCGCCTTTCTCGATCTCTGCTCCCTCTACCACCGGCAGCTCGATGATCTTTCCCGGCACATTGAACGACAGGTCCACGCGCCTGGTGGCGCGGACACGGCCGGAGAAACTGCGCTGTGAAGCAGTGGTCGGGGATTCCAGTTGCAGTACTTCGACCCGTTTCGGGCCCGGCAGGGGAGGTGGCGGCGCCTCTTTACCGCAGCCCGACAATGCCAGCAATACGATGCCGATCAAAGCCTGACGGATTCCATGTTGTATAGGGAGCATTGCGAAAAAAGGTCTCTCTCGGCGTGGTGGCGAGCTTCTGACGACGGCTCGCAAGTAGTCGAAGTATACTTCGCGGCAGGACACCTAGC
>DROT01000113.1 GCA_011321775.1 Gammaproteobacteria bacterium
GCAACTTCTCGACCAGGGTGGTACGCCGCATGCCGAGGCGCTTGGCGGCCTGGGCGACCACCCCGTTGGCATCGTCCAGCGCCTGGCGGATGAAACCGACTTCCAGATTGCTGAGGTGTTCCTTGAGATCGAGCCCGTCCCGCGGCAGGCGCGGCTCCGCGTCCAGTGCATACTGCATCGGCTGGCTGTTGGCCAGCAGTTCCTCGCTGAAACGCGGGGTCTCACCGATCGGCACATCGGACTGGAACTTCTCCGGCAGGTCGTTGACGTCCACCACGCCGAAGGGATAGAGGATGGCCAGGCGTTCCACCAGGTTGGCCAGCTCGCGCACATTGCCGGGCCAGTTGTACTGGCACAGCGCCAGGATGGCCGGCTGGGTAAGACGTACCGACCCCCGTTTCTCGTGCTCGATACGGCGGATGAGTTCGTTCACCAGCAACGGAATGTCCTCTACGCGATCGCGCAGCGGCGGCATCTCGATGGGAAACACATTCAGGCGGTAGAACAGATCCTCGCGAAACTTGCCTTCGGTGATGGCCTCTTCGAGGTTACGGTGAGTCGCCGCGATGATACGCACGTCCGCCTCGATGCTCTTGTTGCTGCCGACCCGCTCGAAGGTCCGTTCCTGCAGTACGCGCAGCAGCTTGACCTGCATGTTGAGGCTCATGTCGCCGATTTCGTCCAGGAACAGCGTGCCTCCCTCGGCCAGTTCGAAACGCCCCTGGCGCGCGCTGATGGCGCCGGTGAAGGCACCCTTCTCGTGACCGAAGAGTTCGGATTCCAGCAGGTCGGCGGGAATGGCGCCGCAGTTGACCGGGACGAAGGCCTTGTCGCGACGCTTGGAGTAATAGTGGAGATTGCGGGCGACCACTTCCTTGCCGGTGCCCGATTCGCCGAGAATGAGCACATTGGCGTCGGAATTCGCCACCTGCTGGATCATCTTGCGCACCAGCTGTACCGCGCGGCTGGTACCGACCAGGCTGCGGAACAGGTCGACCGGGCGCTGCGGGCCACCATCGGCCTGGGTCTCGCGGTACACCTCGGCCTGGTGCAGCGCGCTGGTCAGCTGGGTGTAGTGCACCGGCACCTCGATACGCCCGAGAATGCAGGAACTGGGCTCGATGGCCACGGTGGGCTCGCGGTTCTTCTCCGAGAGCAGGAAGATCGGAAGATGTTCGTCGAGTTCGTGGATCTCTTTCAGCAGCTTCTGCAGCGCCTTGTCGGTCTTGCAACTGCCTACCAGTACCGCCAGGATGTCCCCCGCATCCGCGATACTGTCTTTCCACCGACTGCAATCCGAGGTCCAGACCGGTTCGTTGTTGATGAAGCGCAGGATCGACTCCAGTTCGTGACCGCGTTCGGAGTCGGCTTCGATAATCAGCACCTTGGGCTCGCTGCTTGCCACCTGAGAATCCCCCATCGATTTGCTTCCCATTACGCCCCGCTTTTGCTGTCGCGTCGCACGGAAATTGTCTTGATTGGCTACAGTTAAGCACTCCCGGGAACAAATGTCAAAATTTTGTCGTATAGGGGAGGCGCGCAGGAACGGCGCCTATCGCGATGAATACAAAGGGGTTTATTTAACAGCCCGGGAGGGTGTGTTCGAGCACTCGACGGGCAAGGGCGGGCAGACGCACTGCCCTTGAAAACAACGGAGGAAGGGAGTCAGCGGGCGCAACCGGCATAGGCCGCGCAGGCGGCCTTGCCCAGCCTGTGGTCCTGCAGCTCGGACCCCAGTTGCGCATGCGACGCCTTGGCCAGTTCCGTGACCTTGTGGTTGAGATGCAGGATCTCCTTGATCAGGGCGGCGACACCGGGGGCATCCTGCGCGGAGGTGGGTGAGCGGAAACACTCCAGTACCAGCTCACGCCGCCCTGCCTCCAGCTCCGCCACCCGCGCCCACTCGCCGGCGCGCGCGTGCGCCAGCATGCGGTGGCTCAGGCGGATGATCTCGGCGAGCTGCCGACTGCGGCGATCTTCCATGTTCCGGTTCCGGGCGGCGTTCATTCAGGCGGCGGGTTCGTGCTTGACCTGTTCGCCGATGGCGTCCCAGGCTTCCTTGAGCTCTTTCAGCAGGTCCATGACCTCGTCCAGGATCGAAACATCGTTCTGGCTGTGGGCTTCCAGGAGGCGGCGCTCCATATAGATGTAAAGGTCTTCGAGATTGCGGGCGATGTCTCCGCCCTTCTCCTTGTCGAGGCTCGCCTTGAGACCGTCGATGATCGAGATGGCGCTGCCGATCTGTTCGCCCTTGGCCTGTATCTCGCCACGTTCCATCAGACCCTTGGCGGCAGCGATCTTGCCCAGCGCACCCTCCATCAGCATCTGGATGAGCCGGTGCGGACTGGCCGACTCCACGCCCGTCTGCACCGCGTTGCGGCTGTACTGATCCAGTGCGTTGCGAACCCCTGCAAAACTCATGATCCAACTCCTGTTGTCTATAGTCGCCTAGGCTGCCGGCAGGGCCGCCAGTTGCTGTGTAAGAAAGGCACTGGTCCCCTGAAGTTCACCCATCAGACTGTCCAGCGCATTGAACTGGTCCAGCAGACTTTTCTCCCGAAGCTGCAGACGATACTCCATGTCGAAAATACGGTCCTCGATCGACCGAACGTTGCTGTTGATACTGTCCTCGCGGTTGTCGATCAAGCCATCGAGCTGGATGAAACGGTCGACCACGCCGTCCAGACGGAACAGGTATCCCTGGTCATCGTTGGCAAACAGTTCAGCAAACCCCGCAAAGTCGCTGGTGATGGCCTTTTCCAGATCGCTCTGGTCGAGCGACAGGCTGCCGTCACGCTGGAAGCTCACACCCACCTCGGTGAGATAGCTGAATCCCGTGGTGAGGCCACTCGGCGGGGTATTGAACACGCTTCGCACCTGGCTCTCCACGGTGCGCAATGTGGCGTCCAGCGCCGAATCCGTTCCGTACATGTCCTTCATGGTCGTGCGCAGCTCATTGAAGGAATCCACGAAGGACTGCACCGACTCCTTGACAGCGTCGATGTCGCGGCTGATGGTCAACTCACCCGGCGACGCTGAAACCCCTTCGAGATTCAGCGTCACCCCGCTGATGGCGTCACTGATGGTATTGCTGGCGCGGGTAATGGTATACAGCCCGTCGACCAGGACTTCGGCATCGAGTTGTGCGGGATCGTTGATATCGGCAAGCCCCAGATCGGAACCGACGGAGCCGGTGAAAGAGAGGCTCATGGCATTGGCATTGCCGGTTTCGGTAGAGGTGAGGACCAGGCGGTGGCTGCCGGAATTCTCGCTCACGATCGTGGCGGATACGCCACTATTGTCGGGCGCGTCGTTGATGGCGTCGCGGAGCTCCCCCAGGGTCATGCCCCCCGCCGCGACACTGAAACTGTTGCCGTTCACTGTAAAGGTAATCTGGTCACCCGCACCGCCGAGGGTGGTGGTGTCGGTGTCGGCGATGGCCACGGACCCCATCTTGTGAGCCTCCGCGAGCCGCTTGACTTCGATGGTGCTGACGCCGGTCGCGGCATTGCTGCTGGCAGTGGCCGTGAACGCCGCTTCGTCCGAGGATTCGGCCTTGTAGACCTCGAAGGAATCAAGGGTCTTGAGACTGGAAAGGGTATCCTGAAAGCTTCCAAGGGAACTCTTGAGCTTCCCGAGGGAGCTCAGACGAGCCTCCAGATCACGCTTGTCGGCTTCCAGCCGGTTTAACGGTCTGCGCTCTATGGCCATCAGCTTGTTGACGATACCGTTGACATCAAGTCCGGAACCGACACCGGGTGAGCTGATCATGCGCGGGCCTCGTGCTTCAATGAATGATTATCCGATACCAAGCAAGAGCAATGCCACTTCATGCGCGTTCGCTGAGAATGAGGCTGTCCGGGGAATCGAGATGCCGTGCGATGCGCAGGCTCTCCTCTGAGGGAATCTGTCGGATCACCTGATTCGTTTCCGAATCAACGACTTTGATTACGGTCCGTCCGCTGAGGCGGTCGACGCTGAACTGCAAGTCACGCTGGAAGTTCTGCACGAAATCACTGATACGGCTCACCGCCGACTCCACGCCGTCTTTCTTTTCGACATCCCTTGCATTGCCGGGCGGCAGTCCGTTTCCGTCGGGTGCGGCGATCTGCTGCCGGTCTCCATCGGCCGCCAACCCCTGCATGGCGGAGGCGAGTGTCTGCCTGGGCTGCGTCACGAGCACCGAATCCGGGAGCTTTGATACCGTTAGGGTATTGGATGACATCGTATTCACCTGACTGTTAACGCAGAGCGGGTGGCGCATCCCTGCGACCACCCATCCCTGGTCTGACTACGAACGATGTATTACCGGAGCAAGGCGAGTGCCGACTGCGGTACCGTGTTCGCCTGCGCAAGCATGGCCACGCCGGCCTGCTGCAGAATCTGCGCCCGTGTCAGATTCGCCGTCTCGGCAGCGAAGTCAGCGTCGACGATACGTCCGCGCGCGGCGGCCGTGTTCTCACGCGTGGTCTCCAGGCTGCGGACCGCCGTCTCGATGCGGCTCTGCACCGCACCCAGCTTGGCGCGCTCCGAGTTGATGGTATCCAGCGCCGAATCGACGAGGTCGATAGCCGCCTGGCCGTTGGCCGCGCTACCGCTGATGGCCGCGGCGGTTACCGCGGTAATGGTGCTGTCACTGGACATGTCGGTGGTGGTCACCGAGATACGATCGTTCGCGGTGTTGTTGGCGCCGACCTGGAAGCTCTGGGAACCGGCATCGCCGGCCAGGATGGCGGAACCGTTGAATTCGGTGCCGGCCAGCACACGATTGATCTCGGTCGCCAGCTGCTGGTATTCCGCGTCCAGGCTGGCGAGATCGGAGGTGCCGTTGGTGGCGTTGGAAGCCTGCACCGCGAGTTCACGCATGCGCTGCAACGACTCGGTCACGCTGCCCAGCGCTCCTTCTGCGGTCTGGGCCAGGGAGATGCCGTCACCGGCGTTGCGGATGCCGACGGTAAGGCCGCGTACCTGCGCGTTCATGCGTTCGGCGATGGCGAGGCCGGCAGCGTCGTCTTTCGCGGAGTTGACCCGCAGACCCGACGAAAGGCGCTGCAGGGAGGTATTCAGGGCACCCTGGGAACGACCCAGATTGCGCTGTGCGTTCAGTGAAGCAATATTGGTATTGACGGTTAATGCCATGATTGACACTCCTGAGATAGCTGAGGCGCGATCCGGGTTCAGTTCCCGGGTTCGCAGCCTGTTGTCATTAGCGGATATACCATGAGGCTGGTATTTACCGCTTCCGGGGGGGTTAGCGTTCGCTGGCTACCAAAACTTTAGGGCGTCGAAGGAGCGTCTCTCCAGGTTCCGGCCACACCTGCACTCGACCCCTTGTGCAATACGGGCCTACAGACTCGATGCCTTGCCAGACAGCGCCGGGCGACTGCGCGAGCCCGCTTGCGGATCAAGTGCTTCCAGCCATTCCTCCAGATGATTCTGCAGAAAATTGCCGCGCACCCAGTCCCTGAGCCTGTCACCCTGCCGCGCACTCTCCTCCGGGTTGTTGACGTGGTCCCGGATCGCCCTTATCCATGCCCGGCTCTGGTTGCTGACCAGCTGGACCGGAGCCCCGCGGTATGGCTCTATATCCGTGGCAATCACCGGCCAGCCAAGTGCGCCATACTCGAGCAGCCTGAGGTTGCTCTTGCAGCGATTGAAACGATTGCGTTCCAGGGGTGCCACCGCAAGGTCGAGATTGAGCCCTGCCAGTGTCTTGGGGTAACGCTCAAATGCCGTGTAGGGATGGACCTCGCTGACATAGGGCCTGAGAAAGTCGGGACACATTCCCATGAAAACCCATTCCACTTCCGCCGCCGTCTCCCGCACCACATCTGCCAGGATTTCGAGATCGCCGTAATGTTGCTGGGCTCCCGCCCAGCCTACACGCGGCTTGCGGCCCGTCCCCCGACGCGACTCCAGAGCCCCCCACACGCGGGCGTCCAGACGATTCGGGAGTACCCGTATGTCATCGATCATGCCGGACAACTCGTCCGCCAGGGACTCGCTGGTCACCAGCAGGCGATCCGCCAGCGACAGGCAGCTACGCACGCGCTTTTTCATGTCCCGGTACGTGCTGTTGAATACCGAGCTCTTGGGGGGAACGGCAAACATCAGGTCATCCTGCCCGAATATGACAAACACGCCATTCAGCTTGCGATAGTTGCGCATGGCCTCGATGAAATGGTCGTGCACCGTGTTGTGCAACAACAGTACGTCGGGTTTCATCCGCTCCATCTCCGCCGCGCTTGGCAAGGCCTCAACCACGTCGCCTGAAAAGGGGATGCGGGCGAACCTTGCCATCCCCGCCTGCGCCAGGGCATCCAGCGGTTGCTCCACCCGGTAAATCCAGGAGGAGAATGAGCCTGCTCCACCACCGGTGATTCTCGGCACATCCGGCAATGCCGGATCCCAGGCCGGCACCATCCCCCTCTCGAGTGAGAAATCCGCCTTTTTCAGGTTCAGATTGCGGTTGTAGGCCGGATCCAGCGACAGCTGTCGCAGCCACCGCGACTGTACCCGCCATGCGTCCTTCTGTACGCGGGCAAGTCCACCCGTCCCCTCGTAGGTTCCCAGCTCCCCCTCGGACAGCAATACCGTCACCAGGGGCGTCCACACCGTCGATCTGCCTGCCTCGGCAATCCGCAGGCAGTAGTCAACATCCTGGTAGAGCGTGACATCCAGCGTCGCGTCGAATCCGCCCAGAGAACGGAAAAGTCCGCGCTTCGTCAACATGCAGGCGCTGCTGACCGCGGACATGTTCTGCGTGAGCTGAAGACGCTGCATGTATCCCGGCTCGGCCAGGCTCGCGCCCTTGCCGACATAATCGCCAACGCCGTAGCTGCCCGCACCAACCACGATACCCGCGTGCGCCACCCTCCGGTCCCCTGAAACCACCCTGGCGCCAACGGCACCGACTTCTTCCCTTTGGCCCTGCGCGACCAGATGGTCGAGCCACTCGTCCTGCAGCACGATCGTTCCCGGCTCCAGGAAGACGAGAAGCTCGGCATCCGCCCTTTCGGAAACATCGTTGAAATAGGAGCACCTGCCTGTATCCGCATCAAGCAGTTCCACCCGCACGCGCCCGTCATCCAGGTGAGCAAACAGGGGGGCAAGCTCACGGTTGATGCCCAGGTACAGTGACCAGTTGCGGTACGCGGTCTTCTGAAGGACGCTCGCAACGGTCC
>DROT01000114.1 GCA_011321775.1 Gammaproteobacteria bacterium
ATCTGTCTACATCCTGTATGCTACGAGGCCCATCCGGGCCAAGACTGTCCGTTACCGCCCGGCGCGCTGCCTCGTCGATGTCCTCATCCGTCATGTTCGCGGGGAGAGTCAGTGATACGTGATCGTCGCCCCGCCAGGCGTCCCTGGCGTTGTCCTGCTCGTCCTGATCCACCCAGGTGCCGTCTGGCCAGACCCATATGCGCCGAGTGTCATTCGTCATACCGGAAACTCCATCAGTATTTCGCCATCGAGCGAACGTCCGGCGGCGGTCTTTCCGGTCCGGCGCCAGGCGCCGCGGTCACCGGATTCACCGTCGCCGGCAAGCGTCATTCGGAGCAGCCGACCCCGGTCGCCTTGCCCATCCTCCGATGCGGGCAGCCAGGTCCCCCACTGCTTGAAGAAGAACGCCGCATCAGCTTCACGGCACTGATCACGCAGCGAGCGCACCCAGTACGGGTGCATCGGCCGGGCCCTGGGTCCGGACTCACCGCCGGCGATGACCCAGTCGATTCGACGGCCTGGCATCTCCGGGTCGAGCGCATCGATGGGCATACCCCTGGTGCACCTCAGCGCCCGGAGATCGACTGGACCCAGGAGAGGCTCACAACTGACGAACCGCTTGCCCAGGCCAACCGGTGTGCGCATGAGGAGTGGAACTCGCTCGTCGGCCGTAGACTGGTTTTCGGCCGACACACCAAGCCAGACGTTCCCGAGCCCGAATTGCCCCAGCCCACCCATCACGCGATAGCCCCCGCCATCCGGCGTATCAGCCAACCACATTCTCCCTTTACCTCCGTTGCCACTGCCGTCGAACCGCAGGCGCTGACAGAACTCCAACAGACGTTCGGGTCGCTTGGTCAGGACCTGGAACACGTGACCGGCATCGCGCGCATAGCACGTGCGTATCACATCGAAAACCGCCAGCAGGAACCCGTCTGGCACCTGCTCATGGAACAGGTCGCCCATGGAGCAGACAAACACCTTGCGCGGCTTGCGCCAGTGCAGCGGCATCGTAAGCCGGTCGTGGTGGCACCGCACGTTGGTAAAATCCCGCCCCGCATAGGGCATGTTCTGCGCTGACAAGCGCTTCCACATCCGTTCGGCGTAGCAGTTCTTGCAGCCCTGGCTAACCCTGGAACATCCTGAAACCGGGTTCCAGGTTTCGTCGGTCCATTCGATTAGAGTGGTCATATCGACAGCCTCACAATGCCAGGCCGGGCTGTCGCACACGCTCCCGCTGGAGCGAGCGATACTCGGCGTTGAGTTCAATGCCAATCCAGCGCCGCGCCAGCCGCTCGGCCACCTCGGCGGTGGTGCCGGACCCGAGGAACGGATCCAGGACGATGTCCCCGGCTCGGCTGCCGGCGAGAATGCAGGGTTCAATCAACCGCGTCGGGAAGGTTGAGAAATGCGCACCGCTGAACGGCTCGCTGGTGACGGTCCAGACGCTGCGCTTGTTCCGGGTGGCGGGCATGACCGCCAACGCGTCATTCATGCTCTCGTTGTTTTTTACCCGCCACCCGTCGGCCTCCCTGGGCGCCAGCTTGCGACCGCGCTCCCGCCCCTTACGATGGAAACTGCCGTGGCCACCCTCACCCACTGACGTATCCCAGCCACCTGGCGTCTTGTAGCCGTTCCCGGCCTGCCTCGGGTGAGTATTGTCGCTGGCCGGTTCCCGGATAGCCGCCGGGTCAAAGCGGTACCGCTCGGCCTTCGACAGGAGGAAGACGTACTCGTGCGCCTTGGTACAGCGATCCGACACCGATTCCGGCATGGGGTTGGGTTTGTGCCAGATAATGTCCTGTCGCAGATACCAGCCGTCGGCCTGCAGCGCCAGGGCCACACGCCACGGCGCACCCGCCAGATCCTTCGGCTTCAGACCCGCGGATACGCGGGACATAAGGGGAAAGACCCCGGTCTTGCCGCGATACTCTCGACCGACGTACCGGCTATTGAATCCCGGGCGCGGATCACCGCCCCGTCGCTGTGCGTAGCCATCGCCCAGATTGAGCCATACCGTACCGTCCTCCGCCAGGACCTCCCGCACCCGCCGGAACACGGCCACCAGGTGGCCCACGAACGACCACGGGTCGGGCTCCAGCCCAAGGCATCCCGTCCATGCCGGCACCGTAATCGCCGGCAAGCCCGCCGCGGGCACGAATGTCACGGCGGGCCAGTCGCTGGGCGGAACCCCGTAGTCACGCAGCCCCCAGTACGGCGGGCTGGTGACCACGGTCTGCGCCTGTACACCGGCGTGTCGGAGCGCCCGCAAGATGGTCCGGCAGTCGCCGAAGTGACAACGGTTAATGGGCTTGCTAATCATTGCGCGATCCTTTCCAGGATTCGGAGCCCCGATCCGGTCCTGCGCTGCAGTCGCCGCCACCCGGCGGCGAGGAAACAAAATCCAGGGTTAGTTGAGGCGATCTTCTCCGAATTGACGTAGGTATAATGCCGGCGACAAGACCAGAGTCGATCAGCAATCGCGTCCGCCTGGCGAATGAGGTCGCTGGATCGGTGCGGGCTTTCGTTGCGGAATACGGCGCAGTTGATACCGCACTCACCGCTTCCACCGATGAATCTCCGCCACACGAACACCGCATCGCCTGCCGCTGTGCGAAGGACCACAGTCTCACCGGGACCCGTGAAGCGTGTTCGTCTCCGGCCGTCCGCGTAGCGGTAGGCGCTGTAGTGCCGCTCGTAAAGTTCAAGGCAGTCAAGATCGCCATCTCTCGTGATCCACCACAATGGTTCCGTCTTCGTGGCAATTGTGTTATCGCACACCGCCACCGACATGAGGGGGTTTCCCGTATTTCAGGCGGCCGCACCGGCCGCATCCGCATCGGGTGATGACTCGGTTTCGCCCCGACGCGCCTGGAAGGCGAGCGTGTCGACAAACGGCAGGTAGGGCAGCACCAGGCTTGCGTCGATTTTCGGGGCGGAGCGGTCCTCGCCGCTTTCCTTGTCGGTCCAGCGATCCGTACCCAACACCCCCTGCACAAACACGCAGTCGCCTTTATGCAGGAGTTTCGCCACCGGTTCGGCGCACACTCCCCAGACGGAGACGCCGTACCAGTCACCCCGATCGATCCGGTTGCCGTCCGCGTCCATTCGTGAACTGCTGAGGTAGATGCGGAAACTGGTTACCGGCTTTTTGTCGTCGCCCACATACTTGAGTGTGGGTTCACCTCCAAGATTGCCAATACCTTCAATTTTGCTCATCACTCGACTCCTTGAAACACCTGTTTGGAGGCGGAGAAATAGCACGGCGACAGCGCTGGCTTCCAGCGGATACCTGATACGGCCTCACGAGGTTTCCACCATCAGGCCGTCTCTTTCTGGCGCGCCGATGCTCGCGACGTGGCGCCCGCGCGAAACGCATCCACGGCCGCCAGTTCATCCAGGTAGTCCCGGCACGCGCGGTACTGCGCCATCGCCATCCGCATGCGCGCGTTGAGTTCGGCCCGTTTGGGCTCAAACCGCAGGACGGTCTCCCGGACGGCCGGCGGCAGCCGCCGTATAGCCTGGGCGCCTTCGGTGCTGCGCAGGGTAATGTAGCGCTGTCTCCCCCAACCGGCCTGAGTGAGCCGCCACAGCAGCCGGATATTTTCACGGCTCGCCAGGCGCTGGCGCACCAGCCTCAAGGTGGGTGGCTGGCGGAACACGGCCTTGAACTGTTGGGCCAGGACCACCATCTGCTGCTCAATGTCATCGATCGACCGCTCCGCCGACCGCATCAGGTTGCGCACTGCGCCGCGCCCCTTGAGCGGCGACACGAATGGCAGGCTAGTGCTCATGTAAACTCCTTTGCTACTGCCTCCACGCCCCTTACCCTTAAAAGGCCTTTTAAAAGGGAACGCGAAAAGGCGGAATAACTATTCATCGGATAACTAATTCTCGACCGGGGTATTGGATTCGAGCAGGCGGTAGCGCACCAGCCAGGCGTCGACTTCACCCAGCACGGCCGCCAGCTCGACACGCTGAGCCTCAATGGCCGCGTCCAGTCTGGACGCCAGACCAAAGAAGGCCGCCTCCACGGCCGTGTCGTTGCGCCAGACAATCGTCTCGATCAGGTCACGCGCCACCCGCTCGAACGCCTCGTCGATCATTCGGACGAAGCGCTGGCCGGCGCCGGCTGCACGCTCCGGGTGGTCATCGACCCACTGCATCTCCTTACGCAACTTGTCCACCGAGAACGCCGGCCATGCAGGCTCGTAGACGCGCGAACAGGCGCACGCCATGATGATCTTGTCATGCAACGTGGTTGGCGCATAACGGGACGCAAAGCAGGCGCGCGCCTGTTCGCGTCGGCGTTCGCGTTCGGCCTCCATCCGCCGCTCTTCGCGTTGCCGCACAGCGAATGCCTGGTTGGCGCGCGCCGACCAACGCTCCAACACGGCGCCAGCCGCCAGCAGTTGCTGGCGCTCCGCGTCCGTCAGCAAACCCCCGAGTGATTGCGCCTGCGTCCGGATGGCGGTCACAGTGCGTCGGATCTGCGCCCGGTGGCGCTTCAGCTGTTCAGCACCCCCAATCCGCGCGATCAACGCCTGGATGTCGCACTCAGGCATGCTTGCCCTCGCCCGGCTTGCGCCGCGGCAGCCAGCGGGGCCGCCGGTCGCCGCGCAGGATATCCGCGGGCGGTTCCCCGTACTTTGCGACAACCGCCCGCGCCTTCGCGTTGTTTGCGGCAAAATCATCCCGGCACACGCCACTGTAGCGAAACCCCGTGGATCGGTAGAACAGATGGCGCATTTTCCGCCCGGCTGCGCCAACGGTGCGCGTCCAGTCGCCGGCGAACAGCCGACCGACATGCTGCGCCGCCAGGGCGGTATTGGCCAGCTCGTCGAACAGCCCCAGCAGATCGCAGGCGAGGAAGCCGTAGCTGTACTGGAACTTCAGCCGGAAGGTGGCCGGCTCCTGCGAGCCGATGCTCTTGACCTTGACCCGGCGCTCGGACCCGGAGTCGAGCAGTGCGTTCAGGGTGACCAGTTCCTCCTTCATGAACGCTTTCACGTTCTGCATCAGGGTCTCGATCTCGATCATGCGCTGGTCGGCATACGGGTCGTCCTGCATGGCTGCCGCACAAATGGTGTTCAGGTTGGAGACGAACCGCACCAGGCCGATGACGGGCTCAACCCCGTCACCGCCCTTGCGGCCGTAGAACAGGCGGTGAGCGAGCCGCGTATGCAGGGTGATCTCGCCTTCTGTGATCGTCTGTCCCGGCCGCTTGACGATATCCGACCACGGCACCAGGGGGTCGGCATTATCGGGCAGATCCAGCTTCCTGGGCGTGTCGTCCTCCTCGAATGCATCGTCGAAATAGGGGTGGTTGAAGTCGATCTCACCGTTGGGCAAGCGTGGCTCATCGCCCGACAGGGTGAGGGTGGTGCGCACCGGCTTGGCCGCCGGCCTGGCGGCGGACGGACGGTTTGTTTCGGGCCGTGTTTTTTCCATGGTGAACTCCTTGAGGTTGAGAATGGGTTATGCGCCGCCGGACTGCAGCCAGCGCCAGACCGGCCCGGGCGGGAGGTTGGTCTGCGTGACCAACAGCCAGAACTGCTCCAGGGGGTCGAGGCTCTTGTCGATCGACGCCCAGACCTCTATGTGGCGTTCGATCTCCTCGTCCGTCAGGTTGCGGGGTTTGCCGGTGTTCTGCCTGGGATCGACACCGAGACTGCGGGCGATCAGGTTGAACTCCGTGCGCGACAGCCCGTTCAGCGCGTTGATGATGGTGAAGTTCGCGCCGCGCAGAATCAGGTCGTGCAACTTCTCGTCCTTGCTGGTCTCACGCTCGAAGTGTGAGACCAGGTACGGGAGATTGGTCAGGTCCGGCTGCAGCCGGAACAGCGGCGCGCGAAACCGCGACAGCGCCGCCACCTGGTTGAGACTGAGCTGCGACAACATCCGCACAGTCTCCGGCTCAACCCCCATGCGCTTGAGATCATGGTGACGTCCTTCGGCGTAGGCTGAGCACAGATAGTCGATGATCAGGTAATTCATGCTTTGCATAATTTGCTCCATGTCGTCCTCCGTTGTGACAGTTACGGGGCTATGCCGGCCCCGGTTTATCCCTGTGGGTGATGTTTCGGGTAACGCTAATGCAAACCGGTCGTACCCCGCCTGGCGGGTTTCACTCTGGCCGCAATCGCGTCGTACTTCGCTTGTGGCAATGCCTTCGCGGCGCGCAGGATGGCGTCGCGGTCCGGCCGGTACAGCAGGGGCCGGGAGGGTCGATCCGGCCACTCGGGCCGGGCGAGCAGGAACCCGCGCTCGCGTAACGCGTGCACGCGATAGATCGCGGCTTGCGGGTGGGTAAACGCCAGCAGCTTGCCCAGCTTGCGGATAGCGATGCAATGCCACCCACCAGGGTGCGTGGCCGGCGCATCGAGGAAATAACCGAGCACCAGGGCGGTACGCGTACTGGAGTGCAGGTCGTCGAACAGCGGCGCCAGCACCCGGTAGTCGCCGCCAGGCCCGGCCAGGGCCCGCCGCGCCCCGCCCGGGGTTGGCGCAGGTCTCCGCGACAACGCGTCGGCCATCGCGTTGAAGGCCTCGATGTAGCGCACCTTCCAGGCGATGGCCTTGTTTCCCGTGAAACCCATCGCCAGCAGCGTAAAGCCGTCCTTGGTCATCTCGTACATCGGCCGGCTTTTGCCCTGCGTATCCAGGTAACTCACGCGCTTGAAGTTGCGCCGGCCAAACTCGGATTGGCGCGTGTTGCCGCCGGCGTCTGCCGACCTGGGTTGACGGGGTTGCGGCGGCGCGGACGTGACGACGAACCGGCTGCTGGTTGGCCGGTAAACGCCGTCCGGGCCAAAACCCGTCGGATCGCCGTCCGTGCTGGCCGGGGGCCTGCCCTCAAAATTGAGCCCGCTGGCCGGCTCGGTTGAGTTAGCCCCCTCAAAATTGAGGGGGCTAACCGCCTCTGCCAACTGGTCCAACAACAGCTCAATGTCCCGAACCACGTTGTCATGTCGTTTCCCGAAATGCTGCGCCACGGCCCGTGAAGTGGTGATGACACCGCGTTCCGTGGGTTTCAGGTAGGGTTTCTCAATCAACTCCTGCATTGGTTCTCCTCCAGGTTGCCGCCAAGGCGGCGTTGTGCCCGGTCATCCAGGCGCTAGACAAAACGGTGTAGCCTACACCGGCCACCATTCCCGCCCCGCGCACACGAGTGCGCCTGCGACTGCCACGTCGCCTTGCCCCGCCGCCATCTGGCCGCCGGGCAAAACGGTGTAACTTACACCGGCCACCATTCCCGCCCGTCTCACGACCCCGCCCGGCCTTTCAGCGCCTGCGTCATCGACCGAAGGTGCGCCTGCGCGGCCGCCTTGTCGCTTGCCGGCGCGCGGGCAGGCGCGGTCGGGGCGGGCGGCGCGGCTTGCGCGGCCGCCAGCCTGGCCTGCTTCAGCCGGCGTTCGCGTTCGGCGATGGCGTAGTCCGTCAGCTGCGCCTCGCCCGCGAGATAGCGCTTGCAGATCGCCTGGAAATACACCACCGGGCGGCGGATGGGGTCGTGAGTCTTGCGCCGTGCGCGATACTGACCCGCCAGTTCGTCGATCCAGTCCTGGCGTTCACCCTCTGGCAAGGTCTTCAACGTCAGCATCAGGAGCGCTTTCACGTTGTCATCCCAGAATTCCGGCCAGGCATACGACGACGGGGGGGGTATGGGGGGGGTAGTAGTAGTATTTTTATTATTTTTATTATTACTACTACTACTACATATAGTAGGCCGCAAAACTGGTTTTGCATCCGAGTCTATTAAACGTACTCGGATGTTTTCGGGGTTTTCGGGCGACTTATCCACAGGTTCATCCGAGTCTATTAAACGTACTCGGATGTTTTCCTCCGCTGATCCGAGTCTATTAAACGTACTCGGATGCTGTTCGGCGATTTCGGCCGACTTATCCACAGGCACATCCGAGTCTATTAAAGAGACTCGGACGGGTATCACACCGAAAACGTCCGTGCTCTGGCACGACCCGTCGATCAGGCCGCCGGCCTCTTGTCGGGACTCGATCTGTTCGGCCAGCGTCGGCGGTTGCAACGGGTCGCGCCCGGCATCGATGATCTGCGTCAAACCGTCGAGGACCTTCCTGGCCAGGTTGCGGATCTTCTCGCGCCGGTGGGTTGCCGACTCGGCCAGGAACTGCATGTAGGACGCGTCGACCGCCAGCGTCTCCGCCAGGCTCAGCGGCTCGGGATTGAGGGCCTGGACATTCGTCCGGTGCCGGCCCTTGGCGTCGCGGACCCGGGTGTGCAGCGTGATCCAGCGGGTGAGCCGCAAGACGGTGATGGATTGCACCACACGCTCGCGCGAGCGGATGTTGGCCAGGCGCTGGATGTCGGCAATGTCGGGCATCCTGTCGTCCTGTCGCCCCTGACGTTTGAGCCAGGCCCACAGCGCCCCGAAGACCGAGCGCTCGTTCGGATCAAGCGCAGGGTCTGTCAGGAAGAACATCGGCGTGGATTCCACCCACGGCCCGAGGAACATCAGCGTATCCGCCGATGTCGCCTCGCCGTCGGGTGGTGGATGGGGGTTGCGCGCGCTCATTCGGGGTTTGGACCCAGGTGGTGAAATTCGGCGCGCAACTGTTCAGTCAGCGCCGGCTCGATCTGACGCACCGTGGCGCGCAACTCGTCCATCGCCTGAATGACCGCCTCGGATGACCACAGGTACAACACGTGCACAAACGTCAGCGGGCAATCCAGAATGGCGGGGTTGTCGCCGATGACGGTGTTCAGGATCGAGTTGGGGTTGATGTCCTCGACCTGCGCCAGCATGGCCGCGATCCGGGTGTTGGGCGGGGCCTTGGTCATGATCCAGGGGCAGACTACCTGCATGGTGTGCGCCGCGATGAAATGCCAGGTCAGTCCCGGGAGGATCAGGCCGGGCTGACCGGTGCGTATGCACTCGGTGTGCGTCCGGAACCAGTTTTGATACGGGATGAGCGGTACCGGCGGTGTATCGATGATGGCGCCGTAGTATTCCGGGATTGGATGCACCAGCTCGTCGGACAGGCCGTTTCCCAGGGCGATCTTGCGCGCCAGCGTCCAGACGCGGGCGCGCAGGGACTTGATGTCCTGGGGCTGCTCGACCGCCCCGGGCGTTGCCGGCTGCGGCGCCGGGGCGCGCCGGGTATCGCCGGCCGGCGACCGCCGGGGCGGGGCGGTCGGCCGGGTACGGTGTCCGGGCGCGGTATCCC
>DROT01000115.1 GCA_011321775.1 Gammaproteobacteria bacterium
GCTGGCGTCGGCCGTTCGCTTGCCTGTATCATGGCGCCCGTAGTTCAGCGGAAAGCGCCCGTAGCTCAGCTGGATAGAGTACCGCCCTCCGAAGGCGGGGGTCACAGGTTCGAATCCTGTCGGGCGCGCCATACATATGAACCACGGGACCGACATCGAAAGGGTGACGACCATCGGCAGCGTCGCCGCCCTGATTGCCCGGGCGTTGCGCGACGCCGGTGTCGATCCTGCTCCCCTGTTCAAGCAGGCCGGCATCCCGCTGGCCGAGGTCTCGCGTCCGGAACAGCGCTATCTCAGCACGCGCATGCAGCGCCTGTGGGCACTGGCACTGGAAGCTACCGGCGATGCCTGCTTCGGCCTCAAGGTCGCCGACTACGTACAACCATCGGCGCTGCATGGGCTTGGTTTCGCCTGGGTCGCCAGTGACACGCTTCGCGACGGTCTGACACGACTGGTCCGTTTCTCGCGCTTTCTCAATTCCTACCTGGACATCCGCCTGGAAGAGAGGCCGGCATCGGTCGATCTGGTGATTCGCGGGGCCGAGCACTGGCCCGGATTCGTGCATGCGGCCCAGGACATGGGCATGGCCTCGTTCCTGCGAATGTGCCGCATTACCGCCGGCGAAGACATCGCGCCGCTGGCGGTCCACCTGCAACGCCCCGAGCCCGACTGCGTGCAGGAATTCGAGCGCCTGTTCCGCGCACCGCTCACCTTCGGCGCCGTGGACGCCCGGCTGTGTTTTGACCGCGCCCAGCTGGAGCGGCCATTACCCACCCCTGATCCCGAGTGTGCCCGGCTCGCCGACCAGACCGTCACCGACTACCTCGCCCGTTTCGACCGCGACACCCTCGCACAACAGGTACGTGCCCGCATCATCGAACAGCTGCCGGACGGAACGCCGCACCAGGAGGAAGTGGCCAGACGACTGCACCTGAGCCTGCGCAGCCTGCAGCGGAGGCTGCGCAACGAAGGCACCAGTTTCAAGCACCTGCTCGAGAACACCCGCCGGGAGCTGGCGCTGCAGTACATCCGCGAAAACCATCGCTCCATCGGCGAGATCACCTACCTGCTCGGCTTCTCCGAACCGAGCAACTTCACGCGCGCATTCCGGCGCTGGACGGGCCGCTCCCCGCTCGAATACCGTGAATCGATTTAGCCGCGGCGAAACCGGTCCCGGTTATTCATTGTTAAACATGCAGTTACGAAATGATCTAACCCTTCTCCTGTAGATGCGAAGGCTAACTTCACTGTTTTCCCCGCGTTGATTCGCTAAGATAGGCGGGTTTCCGTCATTGCAGGCGCTGCTGTCGGAACGCCGCAACGTACTGGGAGAAGTTATGGATCTTGCACACGCCCTCGGGCTGGACCAGCCACCCGGGAGTCCGGAAGAAGAACGCCGGAAACTGCAGCTCTATATCAACCTGAAACTGGCCTCTTCGGGACAGCCCACCTGCATACCCGACGAGTCGGCCGGTTTCTTCGGTATCTCCAGTGACCTGCTCAAGAGCTACCGGGAAAAGAACCGGCTGCTGTCCGACTACCACTGCTGGGTCGATCAGCGCATCCAGGATTTCCTGATCCGCTACCTGGAAGACCTGGAACTCGATCCGGTACCCACGCTGCCGACCCAGACCCTGATCCTCGACCGCCACGGTGTCGCGCGCGAACTCTCGCTGCCGATGAACAAGGACGAGTTCCACTCGGACATCGTGTCCAGCTACCGGGTGCGCCAGGGCGTGCTGCACAACCCGGCCAGCGACCGCCGCACCACCGGCGGCTCCTTCCACATTGCCGAGGGCGGGCTGCCGATCCCCGGCGACAAGAAGGCCGTCCCCAAGCGCACCTTCGCCCACATGCTGTCACACGCGCTGAATCCGCCGGAGGATCTGCTGGCCATCCCCTTCACCGCCGAACTGCCGGAACCGGCGCGCATGTTCGTGTCGTTGCTGCTGCGCCCGATCGTGTGTCCGGAGATACCGGGCAAGGAAGCGGAAAAGAACATGGAGATCCATTTCTTCGCGCCCGGCAACCTGGTCAGCAACCTCGACTTCGTGGAGAGCATCTTCGGCAACGGCGGCAACCCCTACCTGGCCGAATTCGACGCCGCGCTGGACGTGGACCACTGGACCGGACACACCGGTTGCGTCATCCTGGCGCCGCACCTGGTCAAGCTCACCAAGAAAGAGGTCGGACTGCCCCACTGGGAGAACGCCACCGAGCGGCAGCGCGCCGAGGGCATGTGCTGGCAGAAGCCCGACGACCTCTACAACGACGGCCAGGCCTTCAAGCTCACCGCGCGCGACGAGTCCGGCGTCATCGTCACCCTGCTGGCCGACAACTATTACGGCTACTGCAAGAAAGAGGTCAAGACCCAGATCAGCTACTCCGCCAACCTGTTCGGCGTCGCCGAGGAGGAACACGCCGGCGGCGCCCTGGCTTTCCCGCGCCGCAACCACGGCGAGGAATACGGCGTCGACAGCCGCACCCACAAGCCCGGCTATTCCTTCGCCGACATGGTGGAGCGCTACGGCGAGGTCATGGACGTGCAGCCGGAGGGTTACGCCATCGACCGCAACTATCCGCAGATCGTCTATGTGCCGCAGAAGGTACGCATGGACCTCAATGCCCAGACGATCAGCTGGCTGAAGGACGGCGAACTGCAGTGTATCCGGCTGCAACCCGACAAGATTTACATGCAGCCCAGCGGCTACAAGATCGAGATGGAGAAACACCCGGGTGCACCCTCGTGGCGCCTGGTGGGCATGAATCCCGAGGGCACCTTCTGCCACAAGCCGTCCACGGTCTCGGGCGGTGGCAAGTCGGAGATCTCCAAATCACTCAACGACGCGGTCATCTACCGTCCGCTGTTCGTCGACGACCTGCAGAAGGATCTGGACCTGGTGCAGGAGATCTACGACCGCGACTACAGCACACGCTTCAAGCCCGGGTTCGAGAACGAGGATCGCGACCCCAGCCGCAAGCCGCTGAGCCCGGAACGCAGCCTCGGCTCGGTCATCAAGCTGCTGACGCCCTCCTCCACCTATACCGACGAGTACAACGACTGGCTGGCCTCGATACCGCCCCGCATCCTGGCGCTGGCCTTTCTCATCAAGCGCTTCTACCGCCCCGAATGGGGCAACCTGTGGCGCTACCACCTGTCGGTGGACGAAGTCGACGGCGCACCCGCCCATGAACTGAAGCTGGACGATCGCACCATCGTCGCCTCCTATCTGCGCGTGGGATTCGACCGCGACGGCAAGTGGCGTACCTTCAAGCTGCGCCAGGACTACATCGCCACGGAAAAGGTGCAGATGGAAGACGACATCAGCGCCTCCGTGGTGGTCCCGGCGCGCTGCATCAGCAACTGCGGCCCGGAGATGGACAAGGATCGCAGCGTCAAGCTGGTGAAGAACTGCGAATACCGCCTGTTCCAGCGTCCCGACGAAGCCATACACCCCGGCTTCGACAAGCAGACCGAGCTGGACATGTCGCAGCCGAACAACTTCCTCGCCAACTACGAACCGCTGAGCGGGGAACGGCTGGCAGCCGTGGTCGAGGATGTACACACCTTCTACCGCTTTACGCCACCGATGCAGAAGCTGTTGCGCAGGGCCTACGAGGATGGCGAAGGCTTCGTGGTTTCCTCCGCGCACCCGCGACTGGTGGACGGCGAACCCTCGAAGAATCCGCGCTACCTGCAGACGCGCCCCGACCTGGTACAGCCGGTACGCACCTACCTGGCCGAGATGAGTACGCGTCTGCACCGCAAGCTGAAGCTCGAGGACCGCATCTGCCATCCGGTGAACGCCGTACTGACCGGTCGACGCAACAATCCGCCGGAGAGCGGCATCCGCTCGCTGGCGGTCTACAACCCCATCCACTACCAGGAACTGCCCGAGCTGTTCATGGATTTCATCTGCAGCCTCACCGGCAAGTCGCCCTCGACCACCGGTGCGGGCAGTGAAGGTGCCCTGACCAAGGGCCCCTTCAATGCGCTGCGTACCACCGCCGATCTCAACAACGCGCTGGTGTCCTTCATCCTCACCGGCTACGCCGGCTTTTCCAGCTCGGCCGGCTACGTGGGGCCCGAGGTACGCATCGACCACGACATCAGTCTGTTGATCCCGGAGATCTGGGCACGACTGGAACCGGAACAGCGCGACCCCGCCTATCTGATCGAGCACGGCTACCTGGAACCGCTGGAGGACTTCGAGCATGAAGGCCGCAAGGTGCTGGCCAGCCGCCTGGGCTACCGCATCACCGACCACTTCGTGCACGGCTTCTTCGGCAAGATCTTCGACAACCCGCACGCGGTGTTCACCGAGGAGATCCTGAAGCCGGAGACACAGGGCCTGGAGGTGTTTATCGACGGTATCGACAACATCGTCGAAGCCCAGCAGCGGGTGGCGCAACAGTACATCGACGACGGCAGCATCGAGGACGCCTGTCCCCCGCTGCAGGCGCTGCTGCACATCATGGCCA
>DROT01000116.1 GCA_011321775.1 Gammaproteobacteria bacterium
GGTCCCCGCCCTGCCGGGGAATCCCTGCCGCTATTTCTTCGTTTTGCTCTTCTTACCCTTGCCGTTTTTCGTCCCTGCGGCTTCCGCGCCGAGCGGCTTGATGGCCGCCGCGTAGGGTCCGAACCAGTGCACGCCGATCTCGTCGAGGATACCGGTCGCATCCATGCGGGCCAGGAAGTTCTCGGTCCAGTTGACCAGCAGCGGATCGTTGGGCGGCAGGGCGATGCCGATGGGCTCGTAGCTCAGCAGGGACACCAGGCTCACGAAACCGGCATCCGGGTTGTCCCGCAGGGTGGCGAGGCAGATCGGCAGGTCGGTGAGCATGCCGCCCACCTGGTCCTCGCGCACCAGTTCGACACCGGCCTTGGGATCGTCGACCAGGGTGATGGTGGCTTTCGGCAGCAGTGCCTTGACGAACTGTTCACTGGTGGAACCCTTCATGACCACCATGCGCGTGGCAGGCGTGTTGAGATCCGCGGCCTGCTCGGCTTTCGCCAGGCTCTCGTTCCTGGTGATGATGCACTTGCCGGAAGTCATGTAGGGTCCGACGAACGCCGCCTTCATGTTGCGTTTGGTGGTGATGGTCATGTTGGACAACACCACGTCCACGTCCCCGCGCTGCAGGGCCGGCAGCAACTGGTCGAAGGGCAGCGTCTTGATCGTCAGCTTCACGCCCATGGCCTCGGCCATGAAGCGTGCGATGTCGATATCCAGACCCACGACCTTGCCGTCCTCGCGCCGGTAGTTCATCGGCTCCATGTTGGCTGAGGTACCCAGCACCAGCTCACCCTTGTGGGCGATACGTGACAACACCGGCGCATCACCGCTGCGGGTCTGCGTGGTGTTGCAGGCGCCGAGCAGCAGGAGGGTAAACAGCAGCGAGAATATCTTTGCTATTCGGATCATGATGGATTCTTTCCTTGAGCTTGTTCGTTGTGCCGGTTGCAGGCGGGGCAGAGACACCGGCAACGCCCGTCCGGCGCCCATGGTAGTGGATATGGAAGGGGGCCGAAACAGTCAATTTGCCGGCACATGCGGTGCCGGCGGTGGCCCCTTCCGATCGCATGCCCGGGCGAGGCGGCCATCGGGTGCTGCTCGCCCCCGGCTCCGGGCGAATGGACATGCCGTTGCCCACCAATTACAGTAGCGCCCCACGGCTTCACGCCCCGGATGACAGAATCTGCAGGACGGTCGCATGACGAAACGCTTGAATCTCGCACTCATCGCGCTGCTGCTGTTGCTGACGGCCAGCTGGGCAAGTGCCAGGCCCTACGGCTACCCCATCACCGACCCGTTCCAGGCGACGGTGGTCGGCACCCCGGAACCGCTGCGCCCGAAGCTGCCGGCGGATATCCCGGTCGCGGAAGACTCCCTGGTCGTGTTCAAGGATCGCAAGGTGCCGGACTACCTGTGGTACGACAGCCGGCTGCGCTATTCCTACGTATTGCAGGACAAGCCGGCACCGCTGATCTTCCTGATCGCCGGGACCGGCGCCTCCCATGACAGCGCCCACATGCTGATGCAGCAACGCGCCTTCTACCAGGCCGGTTTTCACGTCGTCTCGCTGTCCTCGCCCACCTATCCGAACTTCGTGGTGGCCGCCTCGGAAAACTCGGTGGTCGGCAACGCCGAAGAGGACGCGCAGGACCTCTACCGCGTCATGCAACAGATCTGGAAGAAACTGCAGAAAAAACACGTCGAGGCCACGCGCTTCTTCCTCACCGGCTACAGCCTCGGCGGCTTCAACGCCGCCTTCGTGGCGCACCTGGACTCGCAGAAGAAGGTCTTCGACTTCAGCAAGGTGCTGCTGATCAACCCGCCGCTGCGGCTCTACAGTTCGATCTCGCTGCTGGATCGCATGCTCGAGAACATCCCCGGCGGACTCGACAATTTCCCGACCTACTTCAACAACATACTGACCAAGTTCGGCGCCGTCTACAAGAAGGCCAAACGACTGGAGTTCAACGAGGAATTCCTCGCCCAGGCCTTTCAGGCGATGCAGCCCAAGAACGAGGAGCTGGCGGCCCTGATCGGCCTCTCCTTCCGCTTCGCCTCCGCGCACATGGCCTTTACCTCGGACCTCATGACCGACTATGGCTATGTCAAGCCGAAGAACGTCCACCTCACGCGCAACAGCGACCCCAATGCACCACCGGGACGCTACATGAACGTCGTCTTCCGGCTGGGGTTCACCGACTACTTCCACAACTTCTTCTATCCCTACTACAAGAAGAAGGATCCCTCCCTGACCCGCAACAAGCTGATCGAGGAAATGAGCCTGACCGCCATCGAGGACTACCTCCGCCAGGCCGACAACATCGAAGTCATGCACAACCGTAACGACCTGATTCTCGAGAAGGGCGAAATCGACTTCTTCCCGCGCGTGTTCGGCGAGCGCGCGACCATCTATCCGGTAGGCGGGCACCTCGGCAACATGGACTACGTCGAGAACGTCGCGCACATGGTGGGTGTATTCACCGAGGCAACGGGCGGGAAGTCGCTATGAGTGCGATCGAAAGACTCACACGCGTCCTCCCGGCCCTCGCGCTGTTGCTGCTGGCGGCCTGCAGCACGGCACCGGTACAGAAAGGCAAACAGGTCGAGGAGCCCTTCTTCACCGCCGACCAGGTGCTCGGAGAAGGCGCGAAGACGCAATCGGAAGCGATCTATGATCCCTGGCAGGGTTTCAACCGCACCATGTACCGCTTCAACTACCACTTCGACAGGTATGTCTTCCTGCCGGCGGTGCGCGGCTACCGGGCGGTCACGCCCGAAGTCGCCCGCAAGGGGATCCACAACTTCTATCGCAACATCCAGGACATCACCACCCTGTTCAACAGCATCCTGCAGTTGAACATGGAGAAGACCCTGAACACCACCACGCGGCTGCTGGTCAACTCCACCATCGGCCTGGCCGGCTTCATCGACGTTGCCAGCGACGTGCCGCGCAGCGACGAGGACTTCGGCCAGACGCTCGGCTACTGGGGCGTAGGGCCCGGGCCCTACCTGGTGCTGCCGATACTGGGCCCGTCCAACCTGCGTGACGGCGTGGGCTACGGCGTCGACTGGCTGGCCTACAACGAGGTGCGGCGGCGTACCACCAACATGGAAACCTGGCAGGAGTGGGGCATGGACATCCTGCGCGCCATCGACCTGCGCGACCATACCGCTTTCCGTTACTACGTACAGACCGACTCACCCTTCGAGTACGAACTGGTACGCCTGCTCTACAATGCCAAACGGGAACTGGACATCGAAAGGTAACAGGCGCGCGCCCGCCGCCTCACCGGATTCAGGGGACTACTGATGAAACGTCGCACATTCCTTTGCGCCATGGCCGGACTGGTGCTGCTCGCCGGGGCGCAGATCGCCCGCAGCGCCGATGAGATCACCGTCGGCATCACGCTGTCGCTCAGCGGGCCCTATGCCGACTTCGGCCGCGAGGAACTCAACGGCGTGCAGATGTGGGTCAGTGACGTCAACGAGCGCGGCATGCTGCTGGGGCGCCAGGTGCGCCTGAAGTACTACGACGACCACTCCGACCCGGAGACCAGCGCACGCCTGTACGAAAAACTGATCAGCGAGGACAAGGTCGACCTGCTGCTGGGCCCCTACTCCTCGGACATCACCCTGGCCGCCAGCACCGTGGCGGAAAAGCACGATTTTCCCATGCTTGCCACGGGCGCCGCGGCGGACGAGATCTGGGAACGGGGCTACCGGAACATCTTCGGACTGGAGACCCCCGCCTCCCACTACATGGACCTGCTCATGACGGTGCTCGCGGAACACCACATAGAGCGCATTGCGATCGTGTACGCGGACGCCAATTTCACCCGCGCGGTCATGGACGGCGTGCGTCGCGAGGCCGCGAACCGCAAGCTGGACATCGTGTTCGACCGCGAGTATCCCCAGGACAGCGAGGACTTCGGAGCCCTCATCGAGGCGGCGAAGGCGTCCAGGCCCGACATTCTCATCGGCGGAACCTACTTCGACGACGCCGTCGCCCTGGTGCGCCAGTCGCGTGCCTCGGACTTCAGTCCCAAGGCCTTCGTGTTCACGGTCGCACCGGCGGTGCCGGAATTCGGCGAGGCCCTCGGCAGTGCCGCCGAAGGCATGATGGGGGTGGTACCCTGGATGCAGAGCGCACACCTGCCGATGGGCGAGGATTTTGCCTACCGCTACAGGCACAGGTTCGGCTACGAACCGGGCCATCACGCGGCCTACGGCTACGGCGGAGGCCAGACGCTGGAGGCCGCGGTGCGCCTGGCCGGCTCGCTCGACCACGACAAGCTGCGCGAGCAGTTCCGCACCATGCGCTTCACCTCCCTGTTCGGTCACTACCGCGTCGACCAGACCGGCAAGCAGATCGGCAAGAGCACCTACGTCATGCAATGGCAGCACGGCCGGCGCCGGCTGGTATTGCCCAGGAATCTGCGTGAAGGCGAAATCATCTATCCACTCACGCCCTGGTCGGCACGCTGACAGCCGCGCGGGTCTGCACGGACGCGCATGGGGAGAAAACTGCCTTCTCCTGACCTGCATCGATGAAACGCCATGACCGGTACTACCGGGCCGTCTGGCTGATACTGGCGCTGGCGATACCCGCCGGCGCCAGTGCCTCGCCCGAATACATCGAGAGTGAGCGGCAGGCCGCCGGCAGCGTGCAGAACAGCGCCGACTCGCTCGATCATGCACTGCGCGGGAAAAAACTCCGTCGCCACTTCGAGGCCCTGGGCCGCACCCTGCGTGAAGGCACACTGCTGCTGCACCCGCGCAACTACTATTTCCATCAACGCAGCGACGGGCAAGCCAGCCGCGAGGCCTGGGCCCAGGGCGGCTGGCTGAGCTACGATACGCCCTGGTGGAAAGACCGGCTGCGGCTCGGTACCACGCTCTACACCTCGCAGAAACTCTACGGCCCCGCAGACAAGGACGGCAGCGGCCTGTTGCAGCCCGGTCAGCAGAGCTACACGGTGCTGGGACAACTGTACCTGGAAGCACGTCTGCTCGACGGCATGACGCTGAAGCTGTATCGCCAGGCGCTGGACCTGCCCTACCTCAACCGCAACGACGTCCGCATGGTGCCCAATACCTTCGAGGCTGCGCTCCTCATGGATACCAGCCACGAACACTTTGCCTGGGGCATCGGCCAGGTCCATCGCATGAAGGGCCGCACCTCCGACCGTTTCGTCAGCATGACCGAAGCCGCGGGCATCAAAGGTCCGGATCGGGGCGTCTCGGTGGCGGGATTCCGCTATCGCCTCGGCAACGGCCTCCAGCTCGGGGCGTTCGAGGAATACGGGCGCGACTACATGAACGTCTTCTATGCCGAAGCCAATTCGCGCACCCGCACCCTCGGCGACTGGGGCCTGCAGTTTTCCGCCCAGTACACCGACCAGCGCGCCCTGGGTGACAAGCTGGACGGGGATTTCGACACCCGCAGCTGGGGGCTGAAAGCCGCCGCCAGTCATTCCGGGATCATCGCCACGGTCGCTCATGTGAGGACCGCCGCCAATGCCCGAATCCGCAAGCCCTGGGGCGGCAGCCCCTCCTACCTGTCGCTGATGATCAGTGACTTCGACCGTGCCGACGAGAACGGCTGGCGCCTCGGCCTGTCCACCGACTTCAGCGGGCTGGACCTGAAGGGCGCCAGCGCCTTCATCAACTATGCCCGCGGTGACACGCCCGAACACGGGCGCAACGCCAGTCCGGACCAGTCCGAACTCGACTTCACCGTGGACTACCGTTTCCCCGGCGGGCCCGCGCGCGGACTGTGGCTGCGCCTGCGCGCCGCCTTCCTCGAGCAGGACGGGGACGAGGGGAACGACGACCGCCAGCTGCGGGTCATCGTCAACTATGATTTTCCGGTGTTCTGACCGCAGCCGGACGTACCGGCCGCGGTCAGCAGGGGCGGGACAGAAACAGAAGAGCCGCTATCAGCATTCCTGATCGGGATGGTTGCGACCCAGGACGATCAGAACACCCACCATCAGTGCAATGGTAACCAGACCGGCTACGGTAAATGTATCCATGATCATGGCACAACTCCTTTTTCAGCATATAAGCATATCCTGATTGAAAGGCTACAGCGGAGTTGTTTCAGGCGGATTTCAGAACGGCACGGAAATGTTACAAGCTGTTACAGCGGAGCAAGCGCCGCGGAACGGCTGCTGCGAGACCGCTCAGGACGATTCGCCGCGCTGACAGGCAGGCCGATCCACGCGGTTTTCCACCGCCTCGACGATGGCGTCGACGATGACGGCGAATTCGCGCGGCTCGATCACCGTCATGACCCGCGCCAGCAGGCGCGAATCCAGGTTGGCGTACACCGTGGTCCCGTCCTTCAGGTTCACCACGATACCGGCCCCCTGGAACTCACCCGCCTCGCCCGCCTGCTCGGCATCGGTCAGATCCCCCTCCATCTCCATGAGCTCGTCGTAACGCTCGTCGATGCGGTCCGACAGGGCCTCGTCGAGTTCGTCGGGGACCAGCACCTCCATGCGGTCCTCGAACTCGCGCGTCTGCGCCCCCACGCCCTGCTCCTCGACAAAGCGCAGGAACAGCTCCAGTGGCTGCCGGTGGAAGAATACGTATTCGATCATGCCGTGTCCGCCCTGTTCGCGAAGACGGAAATATACCACCTGCACCGTGGCCAGCCCCCATGGACGGGAACCTAAAATTATTGGCCACGGAAACACACGGAAGAACACAGAATGGAAAATACGCGTTTCCGTGTTCTTCCGTGTGTTTCCGTGGCTATCTCCGGCAAGGGCCGTGTTCTCGCACGCAACTCGCTCCTGCGCACGGCTGCGCAGCGACCCGGGCCGCGCCGGAAGGTAATTTAAGCGTATACTAATAGCCATCCGTTCGGCTATAATTGAGAACCATTCTCGTTTATTGCGAATGCAACAGGAAAGCATGCCAACCCGACCCCTCTCGGAAGCCCCCGTCGGCAGCAAGGTGCGACTGGTCGCCATCGACGGCAACAAGCAGCTCGCGCGGCGCCTGCTGTCGCTGGGCCTGAGCGTCGGCTCGGAAGTTCAGATCCTCAATCGCCGCGGTCGCGGCGTGGTGGTCGCCCGCCAGGGCAACCGCGTGGCGCTGGGCAAGGGGGTCGCGGAAAAACTGCAGGCCGAGCTGGTCGACTGATGGCCGGCTGCTGTGAAAGCGAGGCGCCCGCGGCCCGGCACCGTGCCCGCCTGACCATCGCCCTCGCCGGCAATCCCAATTGCGGCAAGTCGGCGCTGTTCAACGCCTTCACCGGCATTCGCCAGAAGACCGGCAACTGGCCCGGTGTCACCGTCGATCGCAAGGAAGGCCGCTTCGAGCTGGAAGGCCGCGAAGTCGCCGCCATCGACCTGCCCGGCATCTATTCCTTCGACGCCAGCTCCATCGACGAGCGCGTGAGCCGCGACTACCTGCTGTCGCGCGACGCCGACCTGGTGGTCAACGTGGTCGACGCCTCCAACCTGGAGCGCAACCTGTATCTCACCGTGCAGCTGCTGGAGATGGGCGTACCCCTGGTGGTGGCGCTCAACATGATGGACGTGGCACGCAAGCGCGGCATCAGCATCGACACCGAACACCTGGCGCGGGAACTGGGCTGCCCGGTGGTGCCGGTGGTGGCCGTGAGCGGCGAGGGCACCACCGAACTCAAGGCGCGCATGCTGGCGGTCGCCGACGGCCGCGAACAGGGTGGTTTTCCGCTGGCGCTGGACGAGGTGGTCGAACAGGCCATCAGCGATCTCGAGCCGCTGCTCGCCGAACTGCCGCCGGAGAACCGCCGCTGGCTGACGCTCAAACTGATCGAGAGCGGCGACGACAGCGGCGAGCTGGAGCAGCCGGTGCACGAGAAGCTCGAATACTGGCGCCACCAGATCGCCGAGCGCGCCGGCGAGGACGCCGACGTCCTGATCGCCGACACCCGCTACGGCCACGCCCACACCCTGGCGCAGACCGTCACCACCAACCGCGGCAAGGTCACCCGTACCCTCAGCGACCGCATCGACCGGGTGGTGCTGGGCAAGTGGACCGGCATTCCCCTGTTCCTGGTGATCATGTACCTGATGTTCCTGTTCACCATGAACATCGGCGGCGCTTTCGTGGACTTCTTCGACGGTACCGCCAACGCCCTGTTCGTCGGCGGCCTGGGCGAGCTGCTGAGCGGCCTCGGCGCCCCCAACTGGCTGCGCGTATTCCTGGCCGACGGCATCGGCGGCGGCATACAGATCGTGTCCACCTTCATCCCCATCATCGGCGCCCTCTACCTGTTCCTGTCGGCGCTGGAGGACTCCGGCTACATGGCGCGCGCCGCCTTCGTCATGGACCGTTCCATGCGCGCCATCGGCCTGCCGGGCAAGGCCTTCGTCCCGCTGATCGTCGGTTTCGGCTGCAACGTGCCGGCCATCATGGCGACCCGCACCCTGGAGAACGAGCGCGAGCGCAAGCTCACCATCCTGATGAACCCCTTCATGTCCTGCGGCGCGCGCCTGCCGGTGTACGCCCTGTTCGCCGCCGCCTTCTTCCAGTCCTCGGGGCAGAACATCGTCTTCGCCCTCTACCTCACGGGCATCGCCGTCGCCATCCTCACCGGCCTGCTGATGAAGAAGAGCCTGCTGCCGGGAACCAGCAGCGGCTTCCTGATGGAACTGCCGCCCTATCACCTGCCGACCCTCAAGGGCATCTCGCTGCGCGCCTGGGACCGGGTACGGTTGTTCGTCAAGGAAGCCGGCCAGGTGATCATTCTCATGGTGCTGGCGCTGAACCTGCTCAACTCCATCGGCACCGACGGTTCCTTCGGCAACGAGGACAGCGAGAAGTCCGTACTCAGCGCCGTCAGCCGTACCCTTGCACCGGCCTTCGAGCCCATGGGGATCGAACGCGAAAACTGGCCGGCCGTGGTCGGCGTCATCTCCGGCGTACTCGCCAAGGAAGTGGTGGTCGGCACCCTCGACAATCTCTACAGCGGCCTCGCCAGCAACGGCGCCGCCGGCCGGGAACAGGCTTTCGACCTGTGGCGGCAACTGCGCGAGGCCGCCGCCACCGTGCCCGCCAACCTGCGGGCCATCGGCGACGCCCTGCTCGACCCCATCGGCCTGGACCTCGGTGATCTCAGCGACACCGGCGCCATCGCCGAGGAACAGGGAGTCAAGCAGGGCGTGTTCGGTGCCATGAAGGACCGTTTCGACGGCCAGATCGGCGCCTTCGCCTACCTGCTGTTCGTGCTGCTGTACTTCCCCTGCGTGGCCACCGTCGGCGCCATCACGCGCGAGGCCGGCCGCCCCTGGGCCATGTTCGTCGCCGCCTGGACCACCACCGTGGCCTACATCACCGCCACCAGCTTCTACCAGATCGCCACCTTCGGACAACACCCGGGAAGCTCGACGGCCTGGCTGACCGGCCTGTGGCTGGGCTTTGCGCTGCTGATCCTCGCGTTGCGACGCTGGGGCCACCGGCACCGGCAACCGGCCGCGCAGACGGCCAGCGTCGAAGCATGATCCTGTCGGACATCCGCCGCTACCTGGAACGCCGCGGCCAGGCCACCCTGGCCGACATCGCCCTGCACTTCGACACCGACCCGCAAGCGGTACGCGGCATGCTCGAGATCTGGATCCGCAAGGGCAAGGTACAGCGGCGCAGTGCCACCGCCGCCTGCGGCAGCAGCTGCAGCCAGTGCGACCCGGCCACGACCGAGATCTACGTCTGGGGCGGGTCGGAACAGGACACACAACCGCACCTTCCGTCCGGCTGCGGGCACCGCTGAGCCAGGCGCCCCGGCCCACCCTGGACGTCCGTCCATTTCGCTGGCGGTAATGCCGCTACGCCCGCTTTGTTCCCCTGCGTCCGTCTTAACACGGCCATACCGGCGCTCTATCATATGCCTGCGGATACAGGGAGTAATGCGTGTATGCAGTCCACAGGGAAGCGAAAGGGAGCTGGATCAGAGGTACGACTATAAGGAAACGAGGGGTAAAGTCATGAAGAAATCCATTGTTGCAATTTGCGCGTCCGGCCTGCTCTGGGGTGGCCTCGTGTCGACCGCAGGGGCCGACACGGTGTGGGGCCAGCCTCCGCTGGACTGGGGAAAGATTCTGTCCAGCGTGAGCTTCAATTCCTGGTCGGCCGACGACTTCAAGCTGGCTTCGACCACCACCATCGACAGCGTGGCATGGTGGGGCGGCCGGGGCGGTGAGACCCCGGTAGTGGACGGGTTCTACATCCGCTTTTACTCGGACTATTACGATGCCGACTACGGTCTGCATTATGCAGATCAGCTGCTGTACGAGGAGTACATTACCGGCGACGCCGGCCAGACAATGTACAATGGCGAAACCTACGCCTACTCGACACTCATCGGTGGCACCTTCACCGCCCAGGCGAACCGGCGCTACTGGCTGAGCGTCCAGGCGGATACCAGAAATGATCCCAACGACGTCTGGTGGGGATGGCAGAAATCCTCCACCAGCAACCTCAGCGAGGCGGAGTACAACAGTTCCTCCTCCAGCCACAAGCCGATGGGCACCGATCTCGCCTTCGCCCTGGGCGGGTCACCGGTACCGCTGCCGGCCACGGCCTGGCTGTTCGGCTCCGGTCTGCTCGGACTGATGGCGCTCAGCCGCCGCCGGCGTAGCTGAGACTCTCCCGAAAAACGGGGGCCGGCGCGCAAGCATCGCGCCGGCCCTGCCGTGCTGTTGCGAAAGCACCGGAATCGGAGCGCCGCCGCGCCCGTGGGTTCAGGCAGACCTCGCTTCCTCCACGTGATTCCGGA
>DROT01000117.1 GCA_011321775.1 Gammaproteobacteria bacterium
ACCAGGCGCGACGTGAAGCCGGATTCGGTCAGGCTGACGATGGCGGCCGCCTTGAGGTTCTTGGCCATGCTGACCGAGGCCTGTCCCACGGCTTCGGTCACCACGTTGGCAGGATTCGGCTTGATCTTCTGCAGATAGCCGTATTCGTGCAACGAGGCCTCGGCCCGCAGCGCAATGGTATCGAGCATTTTCACCGCCTGCACCGGATACTTCCCCACCGCGGTCTCGCCGGAAAGCATGACCGCCGAGGTGCCATCGAGGATCGCGTTGGCGACGTCGCTGGCTTCCGCCCGCGTCGGCTTGGGATTGAGTTCCATCGAGGCCAGCATCTGGGTGGCGGTGATCACCGGCTTGCCGTTGCTGACCGTGGTACGAATGATGTGCTTCTGTGCCGTCGGCACCTCGGCCAGCGGCAGTTCGACGCCCAGATCGCCGCGCGCCACCATGACGCCGTCGGCGGCTTCCACGATTTCCTCCAGGTTGGTCACGCCGGCGCGGTTCTCGATCTTGGCGATGATCGGGATATCCACCTGGCGTTCGCCCAGAATTTCGCGCATCCTGTGGATGTCGTCGGCGCTCTGGATGAAGGAAGCGGCGATATAGTCGACATCGTTTTCCGCCGCGAATCCCAGTTCCTTGACGATATCGTCACGGTTCTCCGGGCTCACCGCGCTCATCGCCAGACGGGTCTCCGGCAGATTCACGCTCTTGGAATTGCCGAGCCAGCCACCGTGAATCACACGGCAGTGGATGACGCCATCCTTCACCCGCTCGACCACCAGTTCGATAGCCCCGTCGTCGATCAGGACGGGGGTTCCGGCACGGACCTCTTCGTGCAATCGCAGGTAACTGATCGATACCCCCGTCGCATCCCCGGTCCGGCCGTCGGCATGGAGACTGAACGGCTCACCGGGCACCAGTTCGACCGCGTCCCCCTCGACCAGCCCGGTGCGGATCTCGATACCGCGGGTGTCGATCATGATGGCGATGTTGCGCCCGAGTTCCCGCGCAACCCCGCGCAGGACCTCGATCTGCCGGCTGTGGGCGGCATGGGAGCCATGCGACAGGTTCAGGCGGGCGACATTCATGCCGGCCTCGATCATGGCCCGGAGCATTTCCGGCGCCTGGCAGGCTGGCCCTATGGTGGCGACGATCTTGGTCTTGCGTACGGGGATGTGCCTCTGTGGCATGCGTTTGCGTCCTCTGCCTGCCCGGGCAGGCTGTGTCTCCGGCGGATGAATACGCTATTGTACCGCGTATCAACGCCGCCAACCCGGAAAAGCAGGGATCGGCAGCCCTTTCGCGCGTCCCCGCAGACGATTATCATTGTGCCGGTCATGCAGCCCGATTCCTCCACCCGGCGTCACCCCACCCATCCGGTCCACATCGGCGGCGTAATCGTCGGCGGCGACGCGCCGGTGGTGGTGCAGTCGATGACCAATACCGACACCGCCGACGTGGAGCAGACCGCCCGACAGGTGGCGGAACTGGCGCGCGCCGGCTCGGAACTGGTACGCATCACCGTCAACAGCGAGGAAGCCGCCGCGGCCGTGCCGCGGATCCGCGAACGCCTGGATGCCCTGGGCGTCGATACCCCCCTGATCGGCGACTTCCACTTCAATGGTCACAAGCTGCTGGGGCGATACCCCGCCTGTGCCGAGGCCCTGGCCAAGTACCGCATCAACCCCGGTAACGTCGGCCGCGGCAGGAAACGCGACGAGCAGTTCGCCGCCATGATCGAGAGCGCCTGCCGCTACCAGAAGCCGGTGCGTATCGGCGTCAACTGGGGCAGCCTCGACCAGGCGCTGGTCACTCGGCTGATGGACGACAACAAGCGCCGCAGCGAACCGCTCGACAGCGATGCCCTCATCCGCCACGCCATGGTGAGTTCGGCGCTGGACAATGCCCGCCATGCCGAGACGCTGGGACTCGCGGCGGACCGCATCGTGCTGTCGGTAAAGATGAGCGGCGTCCAGGACCTGATCGCCGTGTATCGCGAACTGGCGAGCCGGTGTCACTACGCGCTGCACCTCGGTCTGACCGAGGCCGGCATGGGTATCCGTGGCATCGTTGCCTCGACCGCCGCCCTGGCGGTGCTGTTGCAGGAAGGCATCGGTGACACCATCCGTGTATCACTGACGCCGGAACCGGGCGCAGAGCGCAGCGAGGAAGTGCGGGTGGCCCAGGAGATCCTGCAGTCGATGGGCTTGCGCTCCTTCACCCCGGATGTCGTCGCCTGCCCGGGCTGCGGCCGCACCTCCAGCGACTACTTCCAGCGCCTGGCGCAGGACATCCAGGCCTATCTGCGCGAGCGGATGCCGGAGTGGCGCAACCGCTACCCGGGGGTGGAAGGGATGACCGTGGCGGTAATGGGATGCGTGGTAAACGGTCCCGGGGAGAGCAAGCAGGCCAACATCGGCATCAGCCTGCCCGGCAGCGGCGAACGACCGGTAGCGCCGGTCTATGTCGATGGCGAAAAGAGCGTGACCCTCAAGGGCGAGCACATCGCCGAGGAATTCCAGCAGCTGGTCGCCGCCTACGTGGAAAAGACCTACGCCGCCCGCTGAGGGGCGGCTCAGTTTTCCCCCGTTTCCGTGGCGGACTCGTCACGCTTGCGGTACAACGATTCTCCTTCGTCGATGTGCAGCAGGCTGCGTATCTGCTCCTGCAGGAACTGGTTCTCCTCCTCCAGCACCTGGATACACATGTTCATGTCGCGAGCGGCGAGATCGAACTGTTCCAGCCGGGTCTGCAGTTCGGCGGCCTTCTCCTCTTCCAGCTGCAACGCTCCCACCAGCTCATGCAACTCGGCGATACTGCGCTTCTGCTGCCCCAGCTTGTCTTCCAGTTCCGAGACGGTCTCGTTGCGTTCGCCTTCCACCTGGTCGATGCGCTGGTCCTTGCGCTCCACCCGCATCTGCAGGCGATCGTTCTCCTGCTTCAGGATTTCGATGCAGCTCCCGGCCTCGCGGTAACGCCGTTCGAGTTCGGCAAATTCCTTTTCCAGCCGACCGACGAGTTCTTCGTCGGGACGCTCCTGCAGGCGGACGATGGTTTCCCGCAAGACCTGCAGGGCGTCGCCCTGACGTTCGTGATTGCGCTGCAGACCAGTCAGGTACGGCCGTTCTTCCGCGGCTGCCGGCACATCCTCCGCGGCCTCCGCAGGTAACTGCTCTTCCGGCGTCTCCCCTGGAGCTGGTGGACGGAACTGTTCCAGGACATGTTCCCAGCGACGCTCGGGGTAGTCGTTACACAACTCGGCCAGCCGTTTCTCCGCCGCCAGCAGTTCGATACGACGCTGCAGCGCCGCCGCCAGGTCTTCATCGGGACTGTCACCGGCGGCCAGCTGCTCGAGCTGCCGGCTGCTGTCCAGCCACTCCTTTTCCAGGTAGGGAAGATAACCGGAGTCCACCGAATCGAATCGCTCCCCGGCCGCCGAACGCGCAGCGAGACGGGCACGCAGACGAGTGCTGTAGCGCCACAGCAGCAGCACGGCGCCTCCCAGCAGGAGCACCGTTTCCGCTAGTATGAAAAAACTGATGGTCGGCACATCCATGAGAGGCCCGGTCCCTTGACGCTGACTCCCTGTCATTTCCATGATTCTTCCTGTTTTTTTCGGCAGGACAGGGGGCCGGCTTGAATGAGCCGGACATCATTTCCAGGACACGCCGCGGCGGTCGAACAGGCGGCACAGTGCGGTCAGGGAATCCCGCGACGAGACCAGGACACGAATCGCGTCATCGCCCTGCTCCACCCACCCCTGGCGTTCAAAAGCCTGCAACTGCGCGCTTTCACCGGCAAAGAAGCGATGGAAACCGATGCCCCATTTCTCCTCGATGGCGGAGACCCGGATGCAGGCATCGGCCAGAATCATGTGCATGATTTCGCGGCGCAATGCATCGTCCGGCTCGAGCTCGACACCACATGCCACCGGCAGCTGGTCCTGCGCCAGCAACGACCGGTAGCGCTGCCAGCGTGGCTCGTTCATGCCGTACCATTCGCCGACCGAAGACAGCGCACCGGGTCCGATTCCGATGACATCGGGGTCACGCAGGGCCGTATACCCGAGCAGGGACCAGTGCAGCCGGCCGGCATCCTGTGCCTGTGACAGAGGGTCTTCCGGCCGTACGAACCAGTCCAGGCCGATATTGCGGTAGCCCTGCTGCGACAGCAGCTCTGCATAGTCCGCGCGCGCGGCGCCAGTCCGGGCGCCGAGGCGGACGCGCTGCGGGACCGTCGCGGCCAGCACGCCCGCGAGCTGATCCAGCCACTCCACCACCGGTTCCATATCCAGAAAGATCTGCTGCAGCCCGGCTTCCCGCAGCATCCCGACCCGGGACGCCAGCGTATCCGTGCGATCAACGCCCGGAGCGACCTCCAGGCGTGCGGCAGCGAATCCCAGTTGCACCAGCCGGCTCAGGCTGGCCGGTATCGGCGATTGTGCTCCCAGACACAGGCACCAGCTGGAACGCCCGTCCCCGGAGAGGTGGAAGCTGTTCTGCAACAGCAAAATCAGGCGTTCGAGATGTTCCTCGCCCCATTCACTGGCGATGGAACCGGCCAGGATCAGTTGCTGCAGCGAACGATCGGGGTCGAACAGCCGGCCCTGCAGCCTCAACTCCTGTTCGACCGCCTGCAGCTGCTGGGCGGCAGAGGGGGGCCGGGCATGCGACCGGCCGTCGTGGATATAGAGCGCCAGTGGCGCCGGAAGCGGGTCGCCGTTGCTCTGTTCCACCCAGCCACGGTAGTCATCGGCATCATACTCGTTGCTGAATGCCTCCAGACCAGGGTACAGCGCACAAGGCTCCTCGACCACGAGGGGGAGTGAAAACGCCGCTTCATCTGTGTCGTTCGATGGCCCCATGGGTCCGCTCAGCCAGGCAACGGCTCGGCATACTAATGGGGAAGGACGGTGGCGACTTTGATGCAGATCAACCGCCGCAGCGGGAACGGAGTATGTTAGAAATGTGGAATATAATCAAAAGATGGAGCCGGTGAGAGGAGTCGAACCCCCGACAAGCTGATTACAAATCAGCTGCTCTACCAACTGAGCTACACCGGCCCGGGTGATAACGCCGGTTATTGTATTCGAGGGTCCCGCACCCCGCAAACCGGAGCGCCATGGTTCCCCGCGCAAGCCGCTACTCGCAGTCGATCTGCTGCAGCTGCGCCTCCGGATTCTGCGACTGCAGCGTCTGCCAGACGCTGGAAGCCTGCAATTCCTGCCCCTGTTCCTCGACGTCGATCCAGTAGACCTTGCGGGTGCGATAGCGACGCTCGAGCACGGCGTCGTAGCCCAGCTTCCGGATCTGTTCCTGCCGGAGACCGGCCTTGTGTTTACGACTGAAAATGCCGAGCGAGATGTAATGCTGCTTGCCGACGAAATAGTCTTTCACGCCATGTGCCTTGAGATCGTCAACGATGCGGCGCGCCTCTGCCCGGGGCATGGCGGGCAGATAGACCCAGTAGCCCGAAGGCTCACGGATGCCGGCATCGCGCACGGTCGCGCCGAAGCCCTGCTGTGACAGCTGCCGGGCCAGCCTGGCTGCCGCATCGGGATCGGCAAAGGGGCCGATCGTGCGGCAGACCGGTGCAGGAGCAGTGCCGACTTCGACAGCGGGTGCTGTGCCCGGGACGGGTTCCGGGGGCGATACGGTTTTCACCTCGGTCGCCGCCGCCTCGGCCGAAACCGGGGGGGCGGCGGGCTCGGACGTTTCCTGTGTTCCCCCTTCCGGGGCAGCCTCGGCAGTTGCCGTACCCGCCGTGCCCGGCGAATCCTGCCCGCTGCTGTCGGTCATTTGAACCGGACCCGGTTGCCCCACGGCCTGCTGCTGCGGTTCTTCGACCGCAGGCTGTCCGGATGCCTGTACCGCGGCGGGGCGTTCAGACAGCAGCACCAGTCGTTCGATGCCCGGCGGCAGTGGCGGGGGAGGCTGCTCGGCGGGCGGCTGCGGCGGATGGGTCTGAAACCAGACGAACACGGCCACGTTGGCCAGCAGCAGCAGGTAGACTAGGAAACGCACTCGGCGGTTTCCTCCGCATAGACGGCGAGCCCCCGCAGTACCAGGTCGGGCTCGAGCCGCGGCTCGGCCGCGAGCAGGGGCTGGACCCGACCGGCATCACCGCCGCTCAGCAACAGCCGGGTTTGACGCCCCAGGTCGGCCTGCAGATCCATGAAGACACGATCGATCAGGGACACGGTCATGTAGAGGATACCGCCGCTCACGGCGGCACCGGTACTGCGGGCCAGCAGCGATACCTGCTGGCCGTCCTCATCCGCTTCCACGCCGGGGGCGGCACTGCTCAGCGAGGAGCGCATCAGCTCCATTCCGGGGGTGATCAGCCCCCCCAGATGTTCACCATTGCCGGCGATGGCGTCCACCGTGATCGCCGTTCCGCAATCGACGATCACCGCCGGCCCGCGGCACAGTGCATGGGCCGCAAGAAGGCTGGCCCAGCGATCGGCCCCGAGTCGATCCGGTTCCTCGTAGGCATTGCGTACCCCGCAGCACTGCGGTTCCGGCCGAAGGAATTCGACGTCCAGTTTCCAGCGCCGCTTCACCCAGGTACGCACCGATTTTTCATAGTCGACGCCGGCCACGTTGGATACCACGACGCGCTCCGGCGTCTCGAGTTCCTTCCACGCCGGACGCGCGATATCCTTGAACGCCTTCCTGCCGCGTACCAGGGGAACACCGCTGGTCCAGTTCTCGTCGTCCTGCAACGCCCACTTGATGCGGGCATTGCCGATATCGATGAACAGCTTCATCCGCCTGGCCGCAGACTGACTTCGCCAGCATGGTAGCTGCGGGTCGCACCGGCCGATTCAATGAGTATCGCGCCACGCTCGTCGATGCCGCACGCCACACCGGAGATCGCCTCTCCATGGTCACGCCGCAAGGTCACCGCGCGGCCCGTCACCAGATCCATTCTTCGCCACTCGTCCATAAACGCAGACAGCCCCTCCTTTGCAAATTCGTCGATTGCCCGTACCAGCGACTGCAGTACCAGCCCGGCGAGTCGATTACGTTCCACCACGACACCGGCCTGCGACAGATCGGCCCATGGCTGATCGATGTCCCGGGCGGCCCCCGCGGGCATTCTCAGATTGATACCGGTGCCGATGACGACCTGATAGGGGCCGCCGCTCTCACCGCAAAGATCCAGTAGTATGCCGGCCAGCTTGCGTCCGCGGTAGTAGATATCGTTCGGCCATTTGAGCCCCAGCCCTTCTATGCCATTGCCTTCCAGTGTTCCCGCCACGGCCACGGCGGCTGCGAGGCTCAGGCCACCGGCCTGCAGCACCTCTCCGCCGAGCGTACGGCTCAGAGACAGGTACAGACTCGCGCCCCAGGGCGAGACCCAGCGCCGCCCGCGACGTCCGCGCCCGGCACGCTGCCACTCCGCGGCACAGGCGCGGAGCCCGGTCTTTCCGAACGGGGGCTCCTGTTTGCGCAGGTAGTCACTGGTGGAATCGATCTCGCGAAAGACCTCGATGGTGTCGAAACGCGCCGCGACGTCCGCTTCCAGCGCCGCCCGGATCGCCTCCGCCCGCAAGGGCTCGAAGGGCGTCGCCAGCCGGTATCCCTTGCCCCGCACCGCAAACACCTCGAGTCCGGTTTCCTCGAGCGCCTTCACCTGTTTCCACACCGCCGCCCGACTCATTCCCAGCCGTCGCCCGAGCCATTCACCGGAGTGGAAGCGACCGTCGGCCAGCAGTTCGACAAGGCGATAACGCGTTGACATTTCGGCAGTTTAGCACATAAAAAAACCCCGCTGCCTTGCGGCTGCGGGGTTCTGCTGTTAAAGCCTGGCAGTGTCCTACTTTCACATGGGAGCCCCCACACTATCATCGGCGCAGAGCGGTTTCACTTCCGAGTTCGGGATGGGATCGGGTGGTTCACACTCGCTATAGCCGCCAGGCAAACTGGTTGGATCAACGGAGCAGGCTCCATCTGATCCTTGTAGGAGCGGGCTTGCCCGCTCCTACAAGATAAGGAAAGTTGTCAAGGTGTCGGGATGTTACATCTTGCACCAGCACCCAGATCGCTTGGGTGTTATATGGTCAAGCCTCACGGGCAATTAGTACTGGTTAGCTTCATGCATTGCTGCACTTCCACACCCAGCCTATCAACGTGGTGGTCTTCCACGGCCCTTCAGGGACCTCAAGGGTCCAGTGAGACCTCATCTTGGGGGGGGCTTCCCGCTTAGATGCTTTCAGCGGTTATCCCGTCCGTACATAGCTACCCGGCAATGCCACTGGCGTGACAACCGGAACACCAGAGGTACGTCC
>DROT01000118.1 GCA_011321775.1 Gammaproteobacteria bacterium
CGCCGACGGTGTTCATTCGCTGTCCGACCTGGCCACCGATTTCATCGTCCTCTATGCGGCGAAGCACTCGCACCGCGAAGCCGACGAGGATCATCCCTACGGCCATGGACGAATCGAGACCCTGGCCACCGTCGGTCTCGGCATCGGCCTCATTGCCGTGTCCCTGGGCATCGGTTTCGACGCCGTGGAACGCATGAACGAGCCGGAGCACCTGCCGGTGCCCGGCATGCTGGCGCTGGTGGTGGCGGCCGTCTCCATCGTCGCCAAGGAAGTCATCTACCAGTACACCCGGCGCGCGGCGCTGCGGCTGCGTTCCAACATGCTCATGGCCAACGCCTGGCACAGCCGCAGCGATGCCATCTCCTCGGTGGTGGTGGTGATCGGTGTGGGCGGCGCCATGATGGGCCATGCCTATCTCGATCCCGTGGCCGCCATCGCGGTCGCGGTGATGATCACCAAGATCGGTTTCGACCTGGTACGCACCAGTACGCGTGAACTCATCGACACCGCGCTGGAACCCGAGGTCGTGGAAAGGATCCGCCGCGAAATTCACGCGGTCGACGGGGTGCGGGCCGTACACATGCTGCGGACCCGCCGCAGCGGCGGTGACGCCCTGGTCGACGTGCACCTCCAGGTCGATCCGCACATCAGCGTCTCCGAAGGGCACCAGATCGGCGATACGGTGCGTCGTCGGCTGATGGATCGGGTCGAGGGAATCACGGATGTCACCGTGCATATCGATCCCGAGGACGACGAACTGGGTTCGCCCTGCGACCGCCTGCCGCTGCGCAGCGACCTGGTCGAAAAGCTCCGCCAGCAGTGGAAGGATATCGAGGGAGTGGAGGCCGACGACGTGACGCTGCACTACCTGTCCGGGAAGCTGCAGGTCGACCTGTCCCTGCCGCTGTCGGTGCTGGACCGGCACCCGGATGTCAGGGCGCTGATCATGGAGATCGAGGAAGCCGCGCGGCGGGTGCCCGAAGTCGACTCGGTGCGCGTCAGTTTCCACCCCTGAGCGCACCCAATCGGTGCAAGGCGGGCCAATTTCGCACCGAATGGGGGCAGAGAAACGCCCGTTTCCCTTCCGAAATAATCCAACTATACGACTTGCCACGGTTTTTCCCCGTGGCATAATTCGTGCTCTCTCAGGGAGCACTGAATTTCCGATGCCGGGCGACGGAATCCATTCGAAGCCGGGACTCATTCACTTTCGATCAGACCTATTCCGGAGGAAGGTACATGTCCGTAGCGAAGGTAAACAAGCTGATAAAGGATAACGCGATCAAGTTCGTCGATCTGCGTTTCACTGACACCCGCGGCAAGGAGCAGCACGTGACCCTGCCGAGCAAGGAGATCGACGCCTCCTTCTTCAAGGAAGGCAAGATGTTCGACGGCTCCAGTATCGCCGGCTGGAAAGGCATCAACGAGTCCGACATGGTGCTGATGCCCGACACCACCACCGCCGTGGTCGATCCCTTCGCCGACGAGCCGACTATGAACCTGCGCTGCGACATCCTCGAGCCGGCCACCATGAAAGGCTACGAGCGTGACCCCCGTTCCATCGCCAACCGCGCCGAGGCCTACCTCAAGTCCACCGGCATCGCCGACACCGCCTACTTCGGTCCGGAGAACGAGTTCTTCGTGCTCGACGACGTGCGTTGGGGCGCCGACATGAGCGGTGCCTTCTACAAGGTCGATTCCGAGGAAGCCGAGTGGAACTCCGAGCGCGTCTATGAGGACGGCAACATCGGTCACCGTCCCGGCCTCAAGGGCGGCTATTTCCCGGTTCCGCCGGTCGATTCGCTGCACGACATGCGTTCAGCGATGTGCCTGGCGCTGGAAGAGATGGGTTGCCCGACCGAAGTGCACCACCACGAGGTGGCGACCGCCGGCCAGTGCGAGATCGGTACCGCCTTCAACACCCTGGTACGCAAGGCCGACGAGGTGCAGATCCTGAAATACGTGGTGCAGAACGTCGCTCACAGCTACGGCAAGACCGCCACCTTCATGCCCAAGCCGCTGGTGGGCGACAACGGCAACGGCATGCACGTGCACCAGTCGCTGGCCAAGAAGGGCAAGAACCTGTTCAGCGGCAAGAAGTACGGCGGCCTGTCCGACCTGGCGCTGTATTACATCGGCGGCATCATCAAGCACGCCCGCGCCCTCAATGCCTTCACCAATGCTTCCACCAACTCCTACAAGCGCCTGGTTCCCGGTTTCGAGGCGCCGGTGATGCTGGCCTATTCGGCGCGTAACCGTTCGGCCTCCATCCGCATCCCCTACGTGGCCAACCCCAAGGGTCGCCGCATCGAGGTACGCTTCCCGGATTCCACCGCCAACCCCTACCTGGCCTTCTCCGCCATGCTGATGGCCGGCCTGGACGGCATCCAGAACAAGATCCATCCGGGCGACGCTATGGACAAGGATCTGTACGATCTGCCGCCGGAAGAGGAAGCCAAGATTCCGCAGGTCTGCTTCACCTTCGACCAGGCGCTGGAAGAACTCGACAAGGACCGCAAGTTCCTGACCGCCGGCGGCGTGTTCAGCAACGACATGATCGACGCCTTCATCGCGCTCAAGATGGAGGAAGTCACGCGTCTGCGCATGAGCACCCATCCGGTCGAGTTCGACATGTACTACAGCCTGTAAGCGAACCGACAGCCGGTACCAAAAACGCCCCCGGACGGGGGCGTTTTTGGTTGCGCGGCATACGGCCAGTCAGTAAGGTGAACCGAAGCGATAATAAAAGGGGCCCTATCATGCGCAACTCTCTGACCGCTGTTCTGGCTACCCTCGTCTGTCTGGCAAGCATGGCCGCAAACGCCGCCATCTACCGATCTGTAGACAAGGAAGGAAACATCTCTTTCTCCGATTCGCCCAGCAAGAATTCCCGACCCGTCGAGCTGCCGCCGCTGCCGACCTACGAACCGCCCAAGTACGCTCCCATCGAGTCGACGCCGCGGACGAAGGCTGCGACCGGCTACAAGCACCTGGACCTGCTTTCGCCCGCCCCCAGTGAGACCGTGCGTGACAATACCGGCCTGGTGGCGGTCAAGGTAAAGGTGGATCCGGCCCTGAACAAGGCCGCGGGGCATCGTTTCCAGTACTATCTCGACGGCAAGGCCAAGGGCAAGCCGACGGACGCGAGCAGCATCAGTTTCAAGAACGTGGATCGCGGTGAGCACAAGGTCGAGGTTGCCGTGGTGGATGCCTCCGGCAGGCAGCTGATCCGCAGCAAGGCCGTTACTTTCTACCTGCACCGCCAGTCGAAGAACTTTCCGCGCGGCCCGGGGCAGCCGGGCGTACAGCCCCTCCCGACGCCCGGTGGACCGAGTATTCAGCCGGTTCCCCAGCGCCCCGGCATTCAACCGGTGCCGCGCGTCCGTTAGTCCCCCGTCGAAACCAGGCTGCGCCGGCGGCCGCAATGCACTATAATGGTGCATCGTGGTCGCCGGCGCGGTTTTTTCATTCCAGGGTGCTGCGCGCCGTACCGACCATCGCGCAGCCGGCATTCGCTATCCATATGTTTTTTATACTCTATCTATAGCGTTCCCACCATTTTGCCGGAACCGCTTCCAGGAACGACCAGATGGTTTGTTTTTTGCAATCGGACAGTCATGCCCCTATCCCCTAGACCGCGACCAGACCATCCTGCCTGGCTGCTGGAGACCCTCAGCACGGCGGTCGTCCTGCTCGATGAGGAACTCCGCCTGCTCTATCTCAACCCGGCGGCCGAGGATCTGTTCGAGATCAGCCGTCGCCGCGTCGTCGGCGAATCCTGGCCGAAGCTGGTGCAGGCGGGGGACGCGCTGGTGAAGCTGTTGCGCCAGGGCCTGGAGCGGGGCCATCCCTTCACCGATCGGGAACTGGAACTGCATACCGCGAACGGCCAGCGCATCACGGTGGACTGCAGTGTGACGGTCGTCGACGGCAGGCGCCTGGTGCTGGAGATCAGCCAGGTCGATCGCCATCTGCGCATTGCCCAGGAGGAGCAGCTGCTGGCGCAGCAGAGCGCGGGACGGGAATTGCTGCGCGGCATGGCGCACGAGATCAAGAACCCCCTGGGTGGCCTGCGCGGCGCCGCACAGTTGCTGGAGGCGGAGCTGCAGCAGGATGAACTGAAGGAATATACCCAGGTGATCGTCAGCGAGGCCGACCGGCTGAGAAAACTGGTCGATCGCATGCTCGGTCCGAACACGGTGCCCGACAAGAAGGTGGTGAACATCCACGAAATACTGGAGCATGTCCGCAGCCTGGTGGATGCCGAGGCCTACCCGGGCGTGACCATCGAGCGCGAGTACGATCCGAGCATTCCCGAGCTATCGGCGGACGCGGGCTTGCTGGTGCAGGCCGTCCTGAACCTGGTCCGCAACGCCGCCCAGTCGGGTGCCGACCGCATCCTCCTGCGCACGCGGGCGCAGCGCCAGCTGACCATCGGCCACAACAGCTACCGGCTGGCAGCACGGATCGACGTCGTCGACAACGGCCCCGGTGTTCCCGACGACATGCAGGAGAAGATCTTCTACCCCATGGTCAGCGGCCGTGCCGGCGGTAGTGGCCTGGGCCTTTCCATTGCCCAGTCCCTCGTCAACCAGCACCAGGGCATCATCGAATTCAGCAGTGAACCGGGCCGGACCGTGTTCACCATCCTATTACCGCTGGAGGTAACACATGAGTGATCACGAGAGCGTGTGGGTGATCGATGACGATCAGTCCATTCGCTGGGTACTGGAAAAGGCACTGTCCAAGGCCGACCTGGAGGTGCGGAGTTTCGCTTCCGCGAGCGGCATCATGGAGATCCTCGAGCGAGGCCGTCCCGATGTGCTGATCACCGACGTGCGCATGCCGGGCATGGACGGCTTCGAACTGCTGGGCAGGATACAGGAGCGCTACCCGCAACTGCCGGTGATCGTGATCACGGCACATTCGGACCTCGACAGCGCGGTGACCGCCTACCAGGGCGGCGCCTTCGAATACCTGCCCAAGCCTTTCGATGTCACCGAGGCGGTGGAACTCACGCTTCGTGCCATCGAGCACGGGCGCAGCAGCGCGGTCGGCAAGCCGGCGGATGAAGCCGGCACCCTGTCCGAGATCATCGGTGAAGCACCGGCCATGCAGGAGGTATTTCGTGCCATCGGCCGTCTGTCACGCTCCAACATCACCGTGCTCATCAATGGCGAGTCCGGCACCGGCAAGGAACTGGTGGCGCGCGCCCTGCACAGGCACAGTCCCCGGGCGGAGCGTCCTTTCGTGGCGCTGAACATGGCCGCCATCCCGCGTGACCTGCTGGAATCGGAGTTGTTCGGTCACGAGCGTGGCGCCTTTACCGGTGCCCAGAGTCAGCGTACCGGGCGCTTCGAGCAGGCCGATGGCGGCACCCTGTTCCTCGACGAGATCGGCGACATGCCGGCGGAGATGCAGACCAGGCTGTTGCGCGTGCTCGCCGATGGCGAGTTCTACCGCGTCGGCGGCCACACGCCGGTGCGGGTCGACGTGCGCATCATCGCCGCCACTCACCAGGACCTGGAACGGCGGGTACGCGAAGGCAGTTTTCGCGAAGACCTGTTCCACCGGCTGAACGTCATTCGCATCCATCTGCCGGCGCTGCGCGAGCGTCGCGAGGACATCCCGCTGCTGATGCGCCACTTCATGCAGCGGGCCGCCGAGGAACTCGATGTCGAGCCCAAGACCCTGTTGCCGGAAACGGAGGCCTACCTGAAACATCAATCCTGGCCCGGCAACGTGCGCCAGCTCGAGAACCTGTGCCGCTGGCTGACGGTGATGGCGTCCGGCCAGGAGATCCGGGTGGACGATCTGCCGTCGGAGTTGCGTGCACCCGAGCCCGTCGAACGCCCGGCCGGCGAGGACTGGGAAAGCGCCCTGGGCCGCTGGGCGGCGGCCGAACTCGCCGCCGGCCACGAGGGACTCTTGAACGAGGCGCTGCCCTCCTTCGAGCGGGTCATGATCGAAGCGGCCCTGTCGCACACCGGTGGCCGTCGCCAGGATGCCGCGCGCCTGCTGGGCTGGGGGCGCAACACCCTGACGCGCAAGATCAAGGAGCTGGAGAAGTAGAAACCGGGCAACTGTTCAGCTTCACGCTCCCGGAGCTCACTGCTGTCCTGTTGACTTGCCTGTCGTTCTGGCGCAGCCGTTGAGAGCAGAGGAAGAAAGCGAGCCATGCGGCATGGGAGGCAGGAATATCGCTCGTCTTTCCCCGTCATTCCGGCGCAGGCCGGAATCCAGTGGTTTCAGAAAATTACTGGATCCCGGCCTGCGCCGGAATGACGAATACGAAGTTTATGGGACAGCAGTGCCCGGAGCTGAATAGTTCCGAAACCGGAAAAGCAGAAACGACGAAGGGGCCTTGCGGCCCCTTCGTTCTGCAGCCTTGGCTACCCGGTCTCAGAGGGTGACGAAGACGCTGAGGCGAGCATTCTTGTCGTAGCTTGCCCCGCTGCCGCCGTAGCGGGCCACTTCGCCGGTCGTGGCGTTGCCATCGTCCAGCTCGTCGTCCAGGCGCTGGGCCACATCGCCCGGCAGGTTGCGCATCAGGATCTTGAGCTCGGTACGGCCATTGGCCCAGTTGCCGGTGGAGATCGAGTCATAGATGCCACCATAGGGGTGATCGGTGATGCGCGCATTGGGACCGGTCAGGGTGGGGTCGCCACCCAGCAGGCCGGCGTAGCGCAGGTGCGACCATACCAGGCAGGATTCCTCTCCGGCCGCGTCGCACCAGCCGCCGTCGACGGAACCGTTGCCGTTACCACTGGCGGCGGCGGCGTTGAGCTTGGTGTTGGCGTTGGTGAGGTCGCCCGGCAGCGCACGGTAGCGGTCCTGGAACATGTAGACCTCGGAGCGGAACGAATCCAGATCCGCCAGCAGACGCTTGTAGCGGCTGTTCTCGATCATCGCCTGACCCTTGAGAACGCCGCCCAGCAGCAGGCCGATGATGACCAGCACAATGGCGATCTCGACCAGGGTAAAACCACGTTGCTTCTTGTACATAGTGTCTCTCCATCTGTGGCGAAACACCCGTTTGCGGTAGCACCGGGTCGCAGGACCCTTCAGTCGTTGCAAACAGGCACTGCCTGCGCAGATCCGATTTCGCCTTCCCTTGATCACTTGGTTAATCGGTTGAGTTCTGTGTTGAACCTGCAGGACGTATCGGCAGGCTGGTGTCGGCACTTTAACCCTGAATTGCACGAAGGGTTCGGGAATCAGGGCAGCTTGCCGGCGCTGATGAGACGGTTGAACAGCACATTGGGTGACAGCCACACCATCTGGTCGTCGAACTCGGCATTGCGTACCGAGGAATAGGCACGGTATACGTAGCAGCGATCACCGTCGGCGTTCTCGGCCTCGTCGGCGCGGCTCGGTGAAAGCGAGGCATAGTCGGTCGCGGCGGTACTCCAGACCAACGCCGGTACGTTGGCGGCCACCAGCTGGCCGCTCGAGCCGCAGCTCCCGGCAGAGCGGTGAACCTCGATGATGCCGTTGCCGCTGCCGGTGGAATCGAGACCGATGGTGGCGACGAAGTCTCCGTTGACCGCGTAGTGGATCTGGTGCGGTTCACCCCAGGGGTCCCAGCGCCCGTTGAGGCCCAGCGTGACCCAGGGCAGACGTCCGCGGTTGATGGCCGTGTCGGCGGTCGAGCAGCCCGGGTTCTCCTTGCCGCTGTCGGCCGAGCCGGGGCTGTCGGTATCCGGGCACGGCAGGCGGCCGTTGACGATGGCAAAACCGAGCAGCGCCTGGCGCGCCTGTTCCAGCAGTTCCTCGTTGCGGTCGCGGCGTTCCTGTTCTTTCTGCGCCTGCAGGGGTGCCAGGACGCCGCCCAGCAGCAGACCCAGGATGACCAGTACCACGGCCATCTCGACGAGGGTGAATCCTGTCTGTAGGTCGGTTCTTTTCATGGTGCGACGATGAACACCTGGTCGTTGTAGCTGGCGGATGCCGGCAGTGCGTCGAAGACCGTATCCATGTTCCTGTTTTCGGCGCTGTCGAGCAGATCTGCAACGTCGTCCGCCGGCGAGCGATTCTGTCCCAGCGACGCGATTGGCCGGCCCGGAGCGAGCAACAGTGCCTGTATCCCCGTTGTCGTCGTCGAAGGGTAGGCGACGCTGAGAGCGCCGCCGCCGTCCACCGCATACCAGACGAGTTTCTGCCAGCCGTCGTTGACGAACCACGCCGGGTAGGGGGGCAGGCCGGTGTCGCATACCAGGGCGCCGCTGGTGTCGATGGTCGTGGGCAGCAGGCCCTGCGTGAGGCTGTTGTCGCATGCCGTCGTGTCGATGGTCGCCGGATTCGGGAACGGGCCGCTCGCGAGCACCTGGCCCAGTTCGCGCAGCACCCGGCGTTCCAGTGCCGGAATGAAGTCATCCAGGCGGATGGCGAGCACCTGGTCGTTGAATTCACCGTTGCCGGCGGGACGGCTGACGTAATCGTTGTCGACGATGGCGTTCGCGCCCTCGAAGTAGCGGCCCGGCTGCAGCTGGTAGGGTAGCCCGGCCGGCCTCGACTGGCCGCTGAGCACCGCACCGGGCGACAGCACCAGGGCGACGATCTCGTCACCGCTGCCATCGAGTCTCAGGCTGGCGTGGCTGTCGCTGTTGATGGACTGGTTGCCGTAGAACTCCGGCGCCGGGACGTACCACAGGGGCTCATTGGCGGCATCGCGCAGTTCGGCCAGCCCCAGCGTCACCCACGGCAGGCGCCCCGGCACCACGTGGCCGCTGTCGAGTTGGCAGCTGTCGCTGATACCGTCCAGATCATAGTCGGGACAGGGAAAGCGGCCGGGCTCGTCGGGGGCGGAGGGAGCCTTGCCGGCGAGCGCATAGCCCAGCAGGGCGGCGCGTGCCTGGCCCAGCTGACGGGTGCTGCGGGCGTCCCGTACGGGTTTCGGGATATGCCCGTTGACCTGTTTCAGCAAGGCATAGGTGGAGGCCAGTACCAAGGCAATCACGAACAGCAGCAGCGCGGCCCCACGCTGCCGTCGCTGGTCATATGCGCAGGCTGCCCTCCGCATGGCGCTTCAGGGCATGTCGGCGGAGGCCGCGCCATCTGCCGCGGCCTCTGCGCTTGCCGGCTGCTCCAGCGCGTACTGTTCCAGCACCTGGCCACTGGCCGGAATCAGCACCTGCCCCGCCTTGAGCACGCGCGGCCGGCTATCGGCGTTCCCGTGCAGGCGGACCCGGTCCCTGCCCACGGGGCGTAGCCGGTAGCCGGGCGGAAGCCCGCGGTCGCGCTGACCGTTGATCCAGATTTCACGCCGGCCGCTGCTGCTCACCAGGGTGCCGTTGAACTCGATGAGGCGCGCGGGTGCTGCGTTCGCCACCTCGGCATCCCCGTCTGCGGCGATTGTCTCCGAGGGATCGCTATGTGCGTCCAGCATCGCCCGCTGTGCAGGGGTGGTGAACAGTTTTCCATAGGGGTCCGCGTGGAGCGTGGCGGCCATGCCCGGGAAGCACAGCAGGGTCAGCATGAGACAACGCAGGGTGTTCATATGGGATCCTCCTCCACGGTCTGGAGGCGATCGACGGTATACCAGATCATGTCGCAGTCGGCCGAAACGTTGGCCTTGTCGGCGGCGACGGTCGCGCCGCTGAAATCCGGCACCATGGTGCAGGAGCGCAACTGATAGACGGCGGCACGGTCGTCGTCGAGGGCGCCGAAAAAGTCGACCAGCCGTCCCTCGTGCAGCAGGTCCAGGTGCAGCTGCATGGGGCTGCCGAACAGCTGGTAATGCTCACCGTCGTGCCCGTTCAGGTGTATGGGGCGTCGTTGCCGCAGGGTGTACCTGAGGTTGTAGAGTTCGACGTCGCGCCCGCTGTTGCGTAACGATTCGATCCAGCGCAGGCGGGGTTCCTTTCCCACGAAACCGCGCAGGCGCAGTTCTTCGTAGCGTTTGCGCGAGGTCTGCAGGATGCCGCCGGCCTCGACCGCGCGACGGTACTCCGAACGCAGGATGTTGAGGTCGGAACGTGCCTGCCGCAACTGCGCCTGCCGGCCGTCGAGATAACGGATGCTGGTCCACAGCAGGATGGCAACGGCAACGAGGATCAGCAGCAGGCTGTTCAGCGGGCGCCGCAGCGCCGCGGTGTCGAGTTCAAACCGGCTCACGGTCCATCTCCATTACCAGTCGCAGTTCGAATTCCGCCTTTTCCCGGTCCTGGCTGTCGCCCAGTTGCCCCTGGATCTGTGTATCGGGGCGGGTATCGAGCGGCGCCCGTTCGATGTCGACGGTGGTGATTCCACGCTGTCCACGCAGCTGTTCCACGAGCCGTTCGACCTGCCGCTGGGCGCGACGGTAACTGCCGTCGAAGTGCGCCAGGCGTCCCTGGATGGTGGCAATCACGTAGCGTGGATCGGAGACCGGCTGCGCCGGATCCATGGAAGAGGTATCCACGGGCCTGCGCGCCTCCTGGTCGTCGCTCGCGAACCAGCTGAACTGTTCCATTTCCAGATCGGGTTGTTCGGCAAAGGCCTTTCCCACCCGTGCGAACACTGTGCCGGGATGGATATTGTGTCGCTCCAGACGGTCCGCCAGCTGAATGGCCTCACGCATGGCGCGGGCCTCGGCAGGCTGTATCGGCAACTGACGCGTCAGTTGCACGTAGCCCTGGTTGATGGTGGTGATGTCGTTGTTCAGCCTGGCCGCTTCGTCGGCGGCCATCAGTCCGTTCACGCCATTGATGCCGCTCCACGACAGCCCACCGACGGCCAGCAGCCAGCTCGCTGCGCGCAGTGCGCGCGCCGCCTGCCAGGTGCGGTAGCGGCGCAGCTGTCGTGGTGGTGCATAGTGGTTGCGCACCTTGCGCCTGGCCAGCAGCCAAACGAACAGGGCGTCGCTGTTTCCGCCCTCGGGATAGTTTCTGAATCCGGTTTGCGCCGCGATGAGGTTGAGGTCCACGGGGTGAAAGTGCACCAGTTCCTCGTCGTGGCAGAAATCGCCGATGAGCTCGCTGTGTTCGCCGTCGGTCAGTGTATAGACCTCCAGCGGCTCGTTGCGGGGCAGCAGCCGCAGCGTGTGCAGGTAGCGCAGCGTCTTGTGTACCTCCGCCTGCAGCAGCTGACAGTATGCGACCGAGGCAGCGTGCGGAACCGGCGCCAGGCGGCTGAACTTTACCTCGCCCCGGTCCAGGAAGGTTTCGCGCACACTCTCGTCGGGCTGGGCGGTGACCAGCAATACCTTGTCGCCCCGGGTCTTCAGGTGCTTCAGCAGCCGGCGCGTGAGTACGGGGAGTGACTGGATTCCGGCCAGCGGCAGCTGGACTTCCTCCATCAGCTCGATGAGCGGTGACACGTTTTCCGGGTTGGTGAGGGCGCTGAACAGGGCACGATCGTCACGCCGCCCCTCCGTGGTCCTGCCGGTCACCCGGCCGAGCCGGAAGGGCGTGCCGCGGAACAGCTTGCGTGCGTGGCGTTCCAGCAGACGTTGCCGGTCCCTGCCGAGGGCGTGCGGGATTTCCTGCTGGCGGAACTCCTCCTCGATGAGATCGGCGAGTATGGGTATCGGTTCCGGCTCGAGCTGTTTCAGCAACTCGCGCAGGGCCTGGTAACCGGCCTCGTCATTGAGGAAACGGCCTTCCGCAACTGCGCCATGGCGTTCGACCCGGTAGAGCGTGGTGCTGTAGCTGGTGAGATAGAGAACGTGACGCATGCGACTACCTCGTGATCTTGCCGAGCATGTCGTAGACGGGTCCGAGCACCGACAGCATCACCCAGCCGAGCATGAGCCCGAGCACCACGGTGAGCACCGGTTCGACCATCGTCTGTACGCGTTCGATGGATTCGCGCACGTCGCGGTTGAAGAAGTAGCTGACGTTCTCCAGCGCACTATCGAGTGCGCCGCTGCTTTCGCCCACGCGAAACATGCGAACCACGAGGGGCGGGAAAAGGCCGGTATTCTCGAAACCGGTGGTGAGTGTCACGCCCTCTCCGATCTGGCGGCGCACCCGGCTCAGCGCCTCGGCGATCACGACATTGCCGACCAGTGACTCGCCCAGGCGTATGCCGTCCAGTACCGTGACACCGGCCTTGTACAGCAGGGCAAAGTTGCTGGCGAAGCGTGCCAGGATGATTTTCTTGTAGATGGCGCCAATGGCGGGCGCGTTCAGTTTCCACAGGTCGATGCGGTAGCGACCGCTGCTGCTGTGACGGGCCCAGTAGCGCAGTGCGAAGAAAGCGAGCACCGGCAGCAACAGAAACAGGTACCAGTAGGCGGATACGATGCCGGACACGAAAATCAGCGCACGCGTATGTACCGGGATCTCGGAGCCCATGTTCTGTATGAAACCGGTCAGTTGCGGTACCAGGTAGATCATCAGAAAGGCCATCACGGCGACGATCACCGTGCCCACGAAGGCCGGATACATGACGATCTTGCGCGTGTGCGACGCGAGTTCGTCCTGCCATTTCAGCGACTCGGCGAGTTCCGCCAGTATCTCGGAGAGCTTGCCGCTGTGTTCGCCGGCGGCGATGAGACTGACGAATACCGGACCGAAGACCGAGGGAAATTTCTTCAGCGCCTCGGACAGTGTGCTGCCGCCCTCGATATCGTCGATGAGGGCGGACAGCACCTCGCGGAAGCGCAGGTTGGAAACGCTGTCGCGCAGATCGCCAAGCGCCTCGAGTATGGGTACGCCGGCGCGTGTCAGTTGCTCGAGGTGAAAACAGAAGGTCACCAGTTCGCGCCGGTCGATACGTTTGCCGGCAGCTGAAAAGCCGCCGCGGCGTGCCGGGCGGTAGTGGATGAGGTCCAGCCCCATGCGCGCCAGGCGCTGTTCCAGATCGTCGTCGTTGCCGGCCTCGATGCGACCGCTGACGGTTCTGCCAAAGCTGTCGACTGCCTTGTACTCGAATGCTGACATGATGCCGCGTCCGCGCTCAGAGCCTGTCGGTCAGGTCGACCACCCTGGACACTTCCTCCAGGGTGGTGCTGCCATCGAGCACGCGCCTCAGAGCGTCCTCGGCCAGCGGACGGAATTCCTTGTCGAGGGCCAGCTCGAGTATCTCGCGCCGCGAGGCGCGTCGTGAGATCAGTTCGTCCATGTCCTGGTCCACGCGCAGCAGCTCGGTGATGGCCATGCGGCCGCGATAGCCGAAATTGTGGCAATGATCGCATCCCTGTGCGCGGTAGATGACCGGTCGCTCGCCTTCGCCGAGCCTGAGCAGGTGTCCCTCGAGTTCATTGGGCCGATCCTCGCGGCGACAGTGCGGGCACAGCTTGCGTACCAGGCGCTGCGCCACGATGCCGATGATGTTGCCGGCGAGGATGTCGGGTACGATCCCGAGATCGAGCAGGCGCGGGATGGCGCCGACCGCCGAATTGGTGTGCAGCGTGGAGTAGACCTGGTGGCCGGTCATGGCGGCGCGCAGCGCCATGTCGGCGGTGTCCTCGTCGCGAATCTCGCCGACCAGGATGATGTCGGGATCCTGTCGCAGCATGGACCGTATGCCACTGGCGAAATCCAGCTTGGCCGCCACGTTCACCGAGGTCTGGCGAATCATGTTCATGGGGTATTCGACCGGATCCTCCAGCGTCATGATGTTGACCGATTCGTCGTTGACGTAGTTCAGCATCGAATACAGGGTGGTGGTCTTGCCGCTGCCGGTCGGGCCGGTGACCAGCAGCAGCCCCTCCGGACGCGCCATCATCAGTCGCAGCGTGGCGAGCGCGGAATCGCTGAGGCCGAGCGCGTCCAGCGCCACGATGCCCTTGTTGCGGTCGAGGATACGCAGCACGATGTTCTCGCCGTGCATGGTCGGTTGCGCCGAGACACGGAAATCGATCGGGCGTCCGAACAGGGTCAGCGAGATGTGCCCGTCCTGGGGGGCGCGGGTCTCGGCGATGTTCATGCCGGACATGACCTTGAGGCGTACCGCGATGGCCGACCAGTAGTTCTGGTGCAGGCTGCGCACCTGTCGCAATACGCCGTCGATGCGATAGCGAATCCGCAGGAATCCCTGTTCGGGCTCGAAGTGGATGTCGGAGGCGTTTTTCTTTACCGCATCCGACAACAGGGCGTCGACCAGTCGTACCAGGGGCTGGCTGTACTCCTCGCTTTCGCCGTGCAGCTGCCGGTAGTCGAGTTCCCCGGTCTCTATTTCGCGCAGGATACCGTCTACCGACAGTTCGAATCCGTAGAACTGGTCGATGGCGTTTTCGATCTCGGACTCGCCCGCCAGCAGGGGTACGATCTCGAGATCGCCGCCGAGCAGCGCCCGCAGCTGGTCGATGGCGACCACGTTGAACGTATCGGCAATGGCGATGGTGAGCACGCCCCTGGCCTTGTCCAGCGACAGCGGCAGCACCTGCAGGCGGCGGGCGATATCCTTGCCTACCAGCTGCAGGACCTCGGCATCGACGACCACCTTGCTCAGGTCGATGCTTTCCTGCCCGAGCGCCTCGCCGAGGGTGTCGCGCATGACCGCCTCGGTAGCGAAGCCGAGGTGGACGATGATCTTGCCCAGCGGCTCACGGCTTTTCTTCTGCTCGGTGAGGGCGATATTCAGCTGGTCGGGGGTGAGCACCCCTTTTTCGATCAGCAGTTCGCCGATGCGCTTGGGTTTGGCGACCGCGCTCATGAGCCCGTTTCCCCATGCTTTTGCAGTTGTACGATGCGGCGCTTCGCGGCCGCCAGGCTGAATTCGGCACCGTGCTCGGCGGCCAGCCGCACGGCCTTGCGGTAGTAGTCCAGCGCCTGTGTGCGCAGGTTCAGCTGGTCCAGGCTGACCGCGAGATTGAAGGCATAGTCCGGGTTGTCGCCGCCGATGGTGAAAGCCTTGAAATAGGCTTCCTGGGCCTCTTTCCACTGTCCCGCCGCGGCGTAGCGGTTTCCGAGCGCGAAGTGCAGCTGGGCGTTGTCGCCGTCGGACTGCAGCCAGTGCTTGATGCGACTGCCCTCCTGCAAGCGGTCACCGCTGCCGTCGATCGACTGCAGTGCCAGCAGGGCGGCCTTGTCCGCGGGATTGATCTTCAGAACCTGTTCGTAGTAGTAGCGAGCCACCCGGCGGTTGCCCTTGTGCAGGGCGATGGCGCCGAGGCCAAGCAGGGCGTCACGGTTGCGTGGATGTCGCTGCAGGGCGCGGCGATAGAGTCGTTCGGCGGTTGCATAGTCCTGACGCCCGTAGGCCCGGTATGCCTTGCGTACCAGCGGATGCACCGAACGGACCCGGCGACTGCGGTGGATTTCGATACGGGTGGAGGGCTTGTCGGAAGACGCCGCCGGAACCGTAGCGGCCGGTACCGGACTGACGGCGGTCGTGGCCGGGTCGGCGGCGTCGCCACCGTTCGTCAGCCGCTTCGCTGGTCGGGCGGGGGGGGCGTTCTGCTCCGCTGCGTGCTGTTCCAGCGGGGCGGCAGCGGGCCGGGCCATGTCCAGGGGGGCGGCCGCTAGCGCCGGCAGCGCCTGCGGGCGATCGACCAGTACGCCCGCGCGTGACCGTGCGGGGTCGTTCAACTGTTCGAGCCGGTACAGGTAGTAGCCGCCCACGGCGACGATTACCACCGTGAAGCCCGCGAGAAAATAGGCGAGTCTGCCGCTTCGTGCCGGGCGCACGGCGGGCCTTGCAATGGCCGGCTGTGGTTCCGGTTGCGGGCTTGCCGGCGTATCTGTCGTCGTTTCACGCGCCTGCTCGCCAGGACTGCTCCCGGCTGTCGGGGGTGTTGGCGTCGGTACCGGTTCCAGCTCCAGCGCGGCGCTGTCGGCGGGCGCGGATTCAGCCGCTCCGCTGCCGGGCGCCGGCTGTTCCGGGTCCGCGCTTTCCGCGCGCCGCAGTGCGTCCATCAACAGGCTCAATTCCAGCTCCCCTGGTCGTTGGCGTGACGCGGCCCCATCGGCTGCGTCGGATCGGGCAGCAGGTCGGAATAGACGTCGAGCGGCTTGTCGATGCTGGCGACCACGCGCGGGCGCATGAAGATCACCAGCTCGGATTTCTTCAGCTGGTTGTTGCGATAGGTGAAGGCGTCACCGACGACATCGAGTTCGGTCAGGCCGGGGACTCCCTGGTCCTGCAGATCGATGCTGTCCTGGATCAGGCCGCCCAGAACGGCGATCTGGCCGCTGCGCACCCGCAGCACGGACTCCATCTCGCGAACCTGGATTTCCGGTATACGGCTGACGATCTCCTGCCTGGCCAGTGCCGGGTTGGGATCCTGAACAAAGCCGATGACCCGTGAAATGGTCGGCCTCACGTTGAGGATGACTGCCTCTTCGCGGCTGATCTGCGGGGTAACGGACATGACAAAGCCGACCGGGATGGTGTGCGGTGTACTGGTAAAGGTGGTCTGGGCGTTGGTCTGGTTGGTGACCGTGTCCGCCTCCAGGGTGAAATAGACGACGTTGTCGACCACCTTGAGCAGGGCGGTCTGGTTGTTCAGCGCCATGATCTTGGGGCTGGACAGGACCTTGACGTTGCCGAATTGCTGCAGCATCTTCACCGTCGACGCGATGGTGCCCCAGCTGTTGCTCATGGAGTAGTCCAGGGTAAAGACCGGCGGCGAGTTGAGCGCGTCGCCGATCAGGTTCTGGGAGAAGCTGAGACCGGTGCCATGGTCGTTGAGCGCCGACCAGTCGACACCGAGCTGGTACTTGTCGTTGAGTTCGACTTCGACGATGGTGGCCTCGATCAGTACCTGGCGGTGGGCGTTGTTGACCAGCCGGTCCAGATATTCCTGGATCTTCAGGTGCTGCGCCTGGGTGGCGCGGACGGTGAGCAGGCCGGTTTCCGCGTTGATGATGACGGAGAAGTTGCTGCCGTTGTCTTCCTTGCTCACCCCCAGCATATGGGCGATGTTCTTCTGTAACTGGTCCCAGAACTCGTTCTGCGATGAACTCTGTACCGAAGTGGTGGAGCCGTTGGTGTTGTCACCGCCGCCGCCAGCACCGCCGTCAGCATCCAGCGCCGACTGTCCCGTGCTTGCGATCTGGGTGGCAACGGCGCTGCTGCTGGAGCTGCTGCGTTTCAGGTTGACGTAGTCGATGTAATAGCTGCGCAGATAGGGCTGATCCGGTTCCACGACCAGGAGATCGTCTTCGAAGTGATAACGGATCGGCACCTGGGCGGCAATGCGGTCCAGGATCTGCAACAGCGTCTGGTCGATGGCGTTGAGGGTGACGCGGCCGGCGAGGCCGGGGTGGACGTCGATGTTGATTTTCGCGTCCCGCGCCAGCGCGAACAGCAGTTCATCCAGCGGCACGTCGGTGACCACGATGCTGTAGGTTTCCTCGGCCATGGGCGGTGTCGGTTCCGGTACCACCGGTGCCTGTTGTACCGGTTGCGGTATCTGGCCGGACAGGTGCGAGGCGTCGGCCGCCTGCTGGCTGTCGAGATGGTCGCCCGAAGGATGCTGGGGGGTGTGGGCGCAGCCGGAGGCGAGCGCCAGTACCGCCAGCAATAGGAGTCGCATCCTGTTCATCCTTGTTCGTCCTTGTTTCCGTGTCCCCGGGCTGCCAGCCGCTGCGCCTTGCGGAGCGCGGCCAGCGAGCGCAAATAGGGCTGATGCCGTTGAATCTCTTCGGGTAATTCGGCCAATGCCGCCAAAGCTTTCGCCCGCTCGTCGAATTCGCCATACAGCAGGCTCCAGCGCGGGCGTCCCTTGACCTCGCTGCGGTACAGGTAGATATCGTTCAGCAGCTGTCTGTAGGGTTGTTTTTCCAGGAGTTTTTCGACGGTTTGGAGGTCGTCTTCGCGCGTCAGCAGCAACTGGATGGTGAGCCCGCCGTCGGCCGGGCGTTGGAGCCACTGGTGCGAGGCGCGCAGGCGCCGGGACACCAGCGGCAGACCGGCCGCCGGCTGAATCCCGATCGCGGCAGCGCGCAACTCGTCAATATTCTGTCGCTTTGGCGACGGGCTGGTCATTGCCTGCTGCAGCGCCGGGGTGTCGATGGGGGGCAGCAGCTGGGAGCCGGTCACGGCCAGCAGCGCGCCCGCGAACAGGCCCGCGGCCAGTTCCCTGGGGCCGCCGGACCACCGCCTCGCAGGAAGGCGGTCGCTGCGGGCACGCCACACGTGCTTCCAGCGCACCTGTCGTTCCCCGTCGGCGAATGCCGCCAGCATGGCCTTGTCGGCGAGTACGTGAATGCGGCGGATCAGTCCCTGCGAAGACAGGGCCAGCTGGCGGGAGGCGGGTGCGGTGAACAGTTCGCCGCCACGGTAGCCGGCGCTGTGCAGCCGGAAACGCAGGTAGTCGCGCACCTCGGCGGTATTCAGGGGGGTCAGTTCGAAGCTGTGGCTGATGCGGTCACGGAGTTGTCGAATTTCATGTTTTTCCAGCAGTTGATCGAGTTCCGGCTGACCGAACAACACCAGTTGCAGGAGTTTGGCTGAGCGGGTCTCCAGGTTGGACAGCAGGCGAATCTCCTCCAGTGTTTCCACGGGCATGCGCTGCGCTTCCTCCAGGAAGACCACCACCTGGCGACCCTGCCGGTGGGCCTCCAGCAGGTGTTCCTGCAGGCGTTGTTGCCGTTGCAGGCGGGTGTCGCCGGCGCTGCCGGGCAGGCCCAGATCGTGGGTGATGAGCTGCAGGATCTCCTCGCCCGTCAGGTTCGGGTTGGCGATGTAGACCACTTCCACCGAGTCCGGGAGGTACTCCTGTAACATCCGGCACAGCATGGTCTTTCCGGTGCCGACCTCGCCGGTGACCTTGACCATGCCCTCGCCACTGGTAATGGCGTAGACGAGCGTGTCGAGAACCTCGGCGCGTTGGCCGCCACCGAAGAACCGTCGCGTGTCCGGGGTGATGCGGAACGGCGCGGCGGTCAAGCCGAAATGCCTGGTGTACATGTCAATAACCCGTTATTCCTTGCTGGCAAAAGCCATTCAAGCAATTTATGCGCCAAATTGGGGCGCCGGGTCAGTGGTTGAGGCGCAGCGAACCGGTCAGGGCTTCGACGGAAGGGAGCTGGTGTCTTTCGAGGTAGTTGCGGATGCCCTCGTTGAGCCTGCGGCACACGAGGGGGTCGTAGAACAGGGCCGTGCCGACACCGACGGCGCTGGCGCCGGCGATCAGGAACTCGATGGCGTCTTCGGCGGTGGTCAGGCCGCCCTGGCCGATGATGGGAATGCCGTGCTCGCGGCATACCTGGTACACCTGGTGCACCTTGAGCAGCGCCACCGGCTTGATGGCGGGACCGGACAGCCCGCCCTGCTTGTTGCCGATCACCGGCTCGCGGGTCTCGATATCGATGGCCATGCCCATGAGGGTGTTGATGACGGAGAACGCGTCGCTGCCCGCCTCGATGCAGCGGCGTGCATTGGCGGCGATATCGGTCTGGTTGGGCGACAGCTTGGTGATCAGGGGCTTGTCGGTGGCCCGGCGGCAGCTCTCGACCACGCGCGCGGACATGTCCGGATCGTTGCCGAAGGCGACGCCGCCGGCCTTGACGTTGGGACAGGAAATGTTGATCTCGATGGCGTCGATGGGTGAGTCGTCGAAGCGTCGCGTGACCTCGTGATATTCTTCCACCGTGGAGCCGGAGACGTTGGCGATGAAACGCGTCTCGTCGAAGTCCAGTCGCGGCAGGATGGTGCCGATCACCTCGTCCACACCGGGGTTCTGCAGGCCGATGGCGTTGAGCATGCCGGCCGGCGTTTCGTACACGCGATGCGGCGGGTTGCCGGCGCGGGCCTCGAGGGTGGTTCCCTTGAGACACACGGCGCCGACGTCGCGGTTGGAAAAACCCCTGACCCGCGTATATTCCTCACCGAAGCCGACACAGCCCGACAGCAGCACCAGCGGGGAGGCGAAGGGCATGCCGCAGAATTCGAGCGAGAGGGGGTTGTCGGGGAGGCTCATGGGAACGGTATTTGACCTGAATGACAAGGCAAAGGGAAGCGTCCCGTACTGCGGCGGCCGGTGATCATGTTCCACGTCGTCCTCTACCAGCCGGAGATCCCGCCCAACACCGGCAACGTCATGCGCCTGTGCGCCAATACCGGCTGTCGGCTGCACCTCATCGAGCCGCTGGGTTTCGAACTGGAGGACCGGCGTCTGCGGCGCGCCGGCCTCGATTACCGGGAATGGGCACGGGTCGAGGTGCACGCCACGCTGGAGGCGTTCGTCGATCGCCATCGGCCGCGGCGGCTGTGGGCGGTCTCCACGCGTGCCGCACGCGCCTACCACCAGGCCGTCTACCGGCCCGGAGACGCCTTCCTGTTCGGACCCGAGACCCGCGGCCTGCCGCCGTCACTGCTGGAGGACATCGGTGACGAGGACAGCGTGCGCCTGCCCATGGTGCCGCGCAGCCGCAGCCTCAACCTCTCCAACGCGGTCGCGGTGCTGGTCTACGAGGCCTGGCGCCAGGCGGGCTTTCCGGGGGCTGGAGGCTGAGCCGTTTCAGGCGCCCTCGGGCTTGGGGTCGCGCGCCAGCAGGGCATCGACCGCGGTGGCGGCCCCCTTGCCGTCGTAGAGCACCCCTTTCACTTCGCGGGTGATGGGCATGTCCACGTCCAGGGATCGTGCCAGCCGTTCCACCTCGCGCGCCGTGTGCAGGCCTTCCACCGCCTGGCCGATGTCCTCGACCGCCTGATCCAGGGGGACGCCGCGGCCCAGCGCCAGGCCCAGCCGCCGGTTGCGCGACTGGTCGTCGGTACAGGTGAGTACCAGGTCGCCGACGCCCGACAGGCCCATGAAGGTCTCGCGCCGGCCGCCCAGGCGGATGCCCAGGCGCATGATCTCGGCGAGTCCGCGGGTGATCAGCGCGGCGCGGGCGTTGGCACCGTAGCCGAGGCCGTCGGAGATGCCGGCGCCGATGGCGAGCACGTTCTTGACCGCGCCGCCCAGCTCGACGCCGATGACGTCTTCGCTGGTGTAGGCGCGGAATACCGGGCAGTGGACCAGCTCGACCACGCGCCGGGCGAAGTCCGCATCGGTCGAGGCGATGGTGACCGCCGTGGGCAGGCCGCGCGCCACTTCGGTGGCGAAACTGGGGCCGGAAAGCACGGCCGCCGCGCGCCGTCCCGGCAGTTCCTCGGCGACGACCTGGTGGAGGAACTTGCCGCTGCCCGGCTCCAGGCCCTTGCTGGCCCATACCAGGGGGAACTCGGGGGGAGCCAGTGCCCGTAGCTGTTGCAGCACGCTGCGGAATCCGGCGCTGGGGACGACTACCAGGGCGAAGTCCGCGCCGGCGAGGGCCGTGCCCAGTTCGCTGGTCGGCGCGATGGTCTCGGGCAGCCGGATGTCCGGCAGATAGCGGCGGTTTTCGCGCTCCCGGCGCAGCTGTGCCACCTGTTCGGGATCACGGTCCCACAGCCGCACCGGCAAGCCGTTGCGCGCCAGCAGGATCGCCAGCGCGGTTCCCCACGAGCCTGCACCGAGCACCGCGATTGCAGGCCGGGAGGAAGGCTGCTCGTCTGCCGTCATGGATGCGGGCGGGCCCTGGGAGGACGCGTCGCTGGTCCGTCAGTGCTGCGCCTCGGCAGCGGCGCTGTTCTGCTGCTCCCGGTTCTGTGCATACAGGGCGTCGAAGTTGATGGGAGCCAGCAACAGTTGCGGGAAGCCGCCCTTGACCACCAGGTCGCAGATCGCTTCGCGTGCGAACGGAAACAGGATATTGGGGCAATAGGCGCCCAGCATGTGACCTTTCTGCTCCTCTTCGAAGCCGCCGAGGCTGAAGATGCCGGCCTGTTGCACCTCGACCAGGAAAGCCGTGCGCTCGCCTTCCTTGGAGGTGACGGTGAGGTTCAGGACCACTTCGAACACGTTCTCCTCGAGCCGGTTGACGCTGGTGTTGAGCTGTACGTTGATGCTGGGCTCGGATTCCTCGGTGAAGATGGCCGGTGAATTGGGGGTCTCGAAGGAGACATCCTTGAGATAGACGCGGTGGAGCGCAAACTGGGGCGCGTCATCGGTTGCAGGCTGGTTGTTCTGTTCGGTCATTTGAATAATCCAGAGATAGACGGGTTGATCGGATGAGGCCGCCGGCCGCGCTTGCCTATTTGCGGGTAACGGGCAGGTCGGCCTTCTGCCAGGCCACGATACCGCCGGCGAGATTGTACACGTTTTCGAAGCCGTTTTTTCTCAGCAACCTGCCGGCGCTGCCGGAGCGGTTGCCGCTGCGACAATAGAGGATGACCGGTCGTCCGCGGTACTTTTCCAGTTCACCCAGCCGCTGTGACAGCTGTCGCAGGGGGATGTGCACGGCACCGGCGATATGTCCCTCCTTGTATTCGCGGTCTTCGCGGGTGTCGAGGAACAGGGCATTTTCCTGGTTGCCCAGGCGTATGGCCTCGGCCGGACCGACCGAAGCGACACCGCTCAGGCGGCGGCTGATCTCGCCTGCGAGGAACAGCGCCAGGGTGCCGACGAAAGCCAGCACCAGCAGCAGGTGGTTGCCGATGAATTCCTGGATACGTGCAAGGTCCACGCCGGACTTCCTTATAGCTGATGACAGGGAATGATGGGGACCGCGGTGGCGCGGTTCAGTTCTGGTTCATGCTGCAGAAGACTTCCCGCATCATGCCGATCAGTCGCAGGGTGCGTGAGTCGCTGACCCGGTAGTACACACGATTCGCGTCCTTGCGTGACGACAGGATGCCCTTGTCGCGCAGGATGGCGAGGTGCTGGGAGATATTGCTCTGGGAGGTGCCTACGTGTTCGACGATGTCCTGCACGCTGACCTCCTGGTCCCCGAGCGTGCACAGGATTTTCAGGCGCAGGGGATGCGACATGGCCTTGAGCGAGCGTGAGGCCCGGTCGATGTCTTCGTCCCGGCTGATGAGGTCATCGCTGACTGGCGGCACCATGTTTGTTATTCCGTCTGTGGCGTCATGGATTCGGGCACGGGCAGGTATTGGGCCTGCCCTTTATAACTAAAACATTATACAATAATAAAGAGGTTGGGAAAGTGCTCGCCGTTGTGCCGCGGAGGGTGGTGATCTGGTCTGGGCGCCGCCCAAGAGTTAGACTGACTCTAAATCGTCATCGATAGTCAACATCCCTGGTAATTGCAAGGTTATGTCAAAAGTGCCCAAACCGGTGGCCCTGATCATCCTCGATGGCTGGGGTTACAGCGAGGATCGCGAATACAATGCCATCGCGGCTGCCGACACGCCGGTATGGGACCGCCTGTGGGCGCGCTACCCCCATAGCCTGATCCGGACCTCCGGCGCCGCCGTCGGTCTGCCGGGCGACCAGATGGGCAATTCGGAAGTCGGGCACCTCAACCTGGGCGCCGGCCGCGTGGTCTACCAGGAGTTCACCCGCGTCAGCCGCTCCATCAAGACCGGCTCCTTTTTCACCAACGGTACCCTGACCGACGCCGTGGACCTGGCCATCGAGCAGGACAAGGCGGTCCACGTCTTTGGCCTGCTGTCGCCTGGCGGGGTCCACAGCCATGAGGAACACATCCACGCCATGGTGCGCCTGGCGGTGGAGCGTGGTGCACCGCGCGTGTACCTGCATGCCTTCCTCGACGGCCGCGACACCCCGCCACGCAGCGCAGCCGCCTCCATCGAGGCCATGGAAGCGGTGTTCCGGCAGCTTGGTGGCGGTCGTTTCGCGTCCATGATCGGTCGCTACTACGCCATGGATCGCGACCATCGCTGGCCCCGTATCCGGGCGGCCTATGAGCTGATCACCCGGGGGGAAGCGGCCTTCGAGGCGGCGGATGCGCTCTCCGGTCTGGAGATGGCCTACGCGCGCGGGGAGAGCGACGAGTTCGTTCAGGCAACGCGCATCGTGCCGGAAGGGGCTCGGGCGGTACAGGTGGAAGACGGCGACGTCATGGTGTTCATGAACTTCCGCTCCGATCGCGCGCGCCAGATCACCCGACCTTTCATCGAAGACGATTTCGACGGCTTCGAGCGCGGCCGGCGGCCGCGACTGGGGCGCTTCGTCAGCCTCACCGAATACAACTCGGAGTTCGAGGTACCGGTGGCCTTTCCCCCCGAACGGCTGAACAATGTCTTCGGTGAGTTTGCCGCACGGCTGGGGCTGCGCCAGCTGCGCCTGGCGGAGACGGAAAAATATGCGCACGTTACCTTCTTCTTCAATGGGGGCGTCGAGGAGCCCTTCGAGGGGGAGGATCGTATCCTGGTCCCCTCGCCGCTGGTGGCGACCTATGATCTGAAACCGGAGATGAGCGCTTCGCAGGTGAGCGAGCACTTCATAGAGGCCATCGAGAGCGGTCGCTACGATGCCATCATCTGCAACTATGCCAATCCCGACATGGTCGGGCATACCGGCAACTTCGAAGCGGCGGTGCAGGCCATCGAGGCCGTGGATCGCAACCTCGGGCGCGTACTCGAAGCACTGCAGGCCGCCGGTGGAGAAGCCCTGATCACCGCAGATCACGGCAACGCCGAGCAGATGCGCGGCAAGGAGACCGGTCAGGCGCATACCGCCCACACCTCAAACCCGGTTCCGCTCCTGTATGTCGGTCGGCCGGCAAGACTGCTGGATGGCGCCCTGTCCGACGTCGTTCCCACCCTGATTCAGCTCATGGGGCTGGAAGCGCCGCTGGAAATGACCGGCCGCTCGCTGGTCGAGCCGCTGAGTCAGGGCGAAGGCGACGCGGTCACCGCGGAACTGGGGGTGGAAGCCTGAGCGCCGGTCGCTGGCACGGCAGGGGGCTTTGTATCCTGCTGCTGCTGGTGGCCGTCCTGCCGTTCTGCTCCCGGGCAGCCGGCGACGCCGGTGACAAGGCACGCGAACTGCAACAGGTGCGCTCACGGATCCAGGCACTGCAGGAACGCTTCCGCCGTGGCGGCGAGGAGAAGACTCGCGCCGAACGCGAGCTGCAGCGCCTGGAAAGCGGCATCGGTCGCCTGCAGCAGCGTCTCCGCACCATCGCTGAAGAGCTGGATCGTGACGGGCAACAACTTGCGGAGTTGCAATCGCGGCAGCAACGCCAGCTCGAGGCCCTGCAGACGCAACGCCGGCAACTGGCGTCCGAAGTCCGGGCGGCCTACCTCATGGGCCACCAGCAGCAGATCAAGCTGCTGCTCAACCAGCAGCAACCCGCATCCGTAGGCCGCGTGCTGGTGTATTTCGCCTATCTCACCAGGGCGCGCAGCGAGCGCATCGCCTCCCTGCACGAGACACTGCGGCAGCTGCGGCAGCTGGAAGAGCAGATCGAGCAGAAGCGCGCCCGGCTGAACGCCTTGCAGCAGCGCAAGCGGGCCGAATCGCAGCGCCTGGAGCAGCAGAAGCGGGAACGGCAGGCGCTGGTCGCGCGCCTGTCACAACAGCTGCAGGCCCAGGGCGGCGAGCTGAAACGTCTGCAGGCCGACGAAAGGCGCTTGCGCGAGCTGGTCGCCTCGCTGCAGGACGTGTTCGCCGACATTTCCGCAGACAGTGGGCAGCGCCTGCCGTTCGCAAAACTCAAGGGCAAGCTGGGGTGGCCGGTACGCGGGCGCCTGAGCAAGCGTTTCGGCAGCCGCCGCGGCAACAGTGGCCTCAAGTGGGAGGGTGTGATGATCGCCGCGCCCGAAGGCGGTGCCGTCCATGCGGTGGCCGCCGGCCGGGTCGCTTTTGCCGACTGGATGCGTGGTTTCGGGTTGTTGCTGATCATCGATCACGGCGACGGCTACATGAGCCTCTATGGCCATAACGAGAGTCTCTATAAGGAAGTCGGTGAATGGGTCGATAGCGGTGAAGTGATTGCAACAACGGGGGCCAGCGGTGGTCAAACGAAGTCGGGTCTGTACTTCGAGCTCCGGCACCGGGGGCGGCCCATCAATCCGTTGCGCTGGTGTGCCGGCAAGCCTTCGGCCCGTCCCGGATGACGGACACACCGTGGTGCCGTCCTGCCATCTGTGCGCGAGCTATGGTATGGTCAGCAACTTGCGCACGGTTGATTCACTGTAACACTTTCATATTTATTGATAACTTTGGGCGGCCCGGGGGTCGCCAGGCTGGATTTGAATGACTGTCAAAAAACAAAATGTGTTTCTGGTGCTGGCCGGACTGCTGGTCGGACTGTCCATTTCCATCGGCCATGGTGTATTCGCCGAACGCGAGCCGGCCACGGCCTCCGCGACGGCCGGTCTGCCGATCGAGGAACTGCGAACCTTCAGCGACGTGTTCGGGCGGATCAAGAACGACTACGTGGAAGAGGTAAAGGACAGCGAACTGCTGAACAACGCCATCCGCGGCATGCTGTCGGGCCTCGATCCCCATTCGGCCTACCTCGACCAGGAGCAGTTCAAGGAACTGCAGGTCGGGACCTCCGGTGAATTCGGAGGTCTCGGTATCGAGGTGGGCATGGAGGACGGTTTCGTCAAGGTGATCTCGCCCATCGACGACACGCCGGCGCAGCGTGCCGGTATCAAGGCCGGCGACCTGATCATTCGACTGGACGATACGCCGGTCAAGGGCCTGACCCTGAACGAGGCGGTCAAGCTCATGCGCGGCAAGCCCGGCACGCCGATCACACTGACGGTGGTGCGCGAAGGCGTGGAGCAGCCGCTCAAGATCAGGATCGTACGCGATGTCATCAAGGTGAAGAGCGTGAAGAGCCGTATGCTCGAGGATGGTTTCGGCTATGTGCGCATTTCCCAGTTCCAGTCCAAGACGGCCGAGAACATGGTTTCCGCGGTGGAAAAACTGCGCAAGGAAGCCGGCGGTTCGCTCAAGGGCATGGTGCTCGACCTGCGCAACAACCCGGGTGGCGTGCTCAACGGCGCCGTCGCCGTGTCCGATGCCTTCCTGAAGAAAGGCCTGATTGTCTATACCGAGGGTCGGGTCGCCGATTCCAAGCTGCGTTTCAATGCCACCCCGGACGATGTCCTGGGCGGCGCGCCACTGGTGGTGCTGGTGAACCAGGGATCGGCCTCGGCTTCGGAGATTGTCGCCGGCGCCCTCCAGGATCATCACCGCGGCATCATCGTCGGCAACCGGACCTTCGGCAAGGGTTCCGTGCAGACCATATTGCCGCTGAGCAACGGGACGGCCGTCAAGCTGACCACGGCGCGCTACTACACCCCCAGCGGCCGCTCCATCCAGGCCGAGGGGATCGAGCCGGATATCCACCTCGAACAGGTGCGCGTATCGGCCGTCGAGCAGTCCTTCAAGCCCGTCAAGGAGGCGGATCTCAGCGGTCATCTGGAAAACGGCAATGGCCGGAAGAAGGCCGGGGGCAAGAGCAAGGAAGAGAAAAAGAAGGCCGCGGAAGAAGAGTCACTGGCGCAGAAGGACTATCAGCTGTACGAGTCCCTGAACCTGCTCAAGGGCCTGGCGATCCAGAGGGACCAGATGAAGTGAACCCGGACAGAACCGGCCGATCGTGGCCGGTTTTTGTTTTTCTGCTGCTGCTGGTTGCCACCGCCCAGGCAAGAACGCCGTTGCCGGCAGTCAGCATCGTCATCGACGACATGGGCAAGCGCCTGGAGCCCGGCGAGCGGGTTCTGGCGCTGCCGTCCGGGGTCGCCTGCGCTTTCCTGCCGGCGGCGCGCTACACCGAGACGCTGGCCGAGCGGGCCCATGCCGACGGCAGGGAAGTCATGTTGCATCTGCCCATGCAAAGCGTCGATGGCCGCCGCCTCGATCGTGGCGCGGTGACGCTGGACATGACCGAGAGGCAGTTCGACGACACGGTCCGGGCCGATCTGGCGCGGGTGCCGTACGCCAGCGGCATCAACAATCACATGGGCAGCCTGTTGACGCGTCACCCGGGACACATGGCCTGGCTGATGAAATTCATGCGGACCCGCGGCAACCTGTTCTTTGTCGACAGCCGCACCACGGCGGCGACGGTCGCCTACCAGCTGGCCCGCGAGAACGGCATACCCGCCACCGAGCGGCGGGTGTTTCTGGACAACCAGCAGGACGAAGGCGATATTGCCTTCCAGTTCCGGCGCCTCCTGCGGCTCGCCCGCAAGGAAGGTTCGGCACTGGCGATCGGCCATCCGCACCCGGCGACGCTTTCGTTTCTCGAACGCGCGTTGCCGCGACTGGGGCGTGAAGGCGTGCGCCTGGTGCCGGTGAGGACGCTGATCGAACTGCAACAAGAGGACAGGAAGACATGGCAAGCGTACTGGTCCCCCTCGCCCAGGGCTGCGAGGAACTCGAAGCCGTCACTGTAATCGACCTGCTGAGGCGCGCCGCGATCGAAGTGGTCACGGCCGGTCTCGACGAGGGTCCGGTGCGCGCCTCCAGGGGCGTGGTACTGGTACCCGACACCACGCTCGACGAGGCGCTCGAGCGCGACTATGACATGGTGGTGCTGCCGGGCGGCCTGCCCGGTGCCGAGCATCTCAATGCCGACCCCCGCATACGCCGCCTGTTGCGTGACATGGCGGCGGCCGGCCGTTACACGGCGGCTATCTGCGCAGCGCCGAAGGTGCTGGCGGACGCGGGCTTGCTGGACGGCAGGCGGGCGACCAGCTTTCCCGGGGTGCTCGACGGTGTGGGAGGTCTTTCCTATGTCGAGCAGCCGGTGGTCCGGGACGGCCGGGTGATCACCTCGCGCGGACCGGGCACGGCGATGGATTTCGCCCTGGCGCTGATCGAAAGCCTCGCCGGCAAGGATGCCCGCGACCAGGTCGAGGCCGGTCTGCAACGGCCGGCATGAAGGGCGGCACCCGACGGGGCCCGACATGAAACTCATCGAGGTGGTCGCCGATCCGGGTGATCTCGATACCCTGGCCGATTTCGTCGGTGAACAGTATGGTGCGCTGGACTACTGGTACAGCCAGGCCGAGGAGGGCCGGCGCCAGAGCATCCGCATGCTGGTGGACGACGACAAGCGCCAGACCGTGCTGGACACCTTGCAGAACCTGCTGGCCGAGGTCGAGAACTACCATGTCCTGGTGTTGCCGGTCGAAGCCGTATTGCCGCGGCCGGAGGAGGAGGCGACCGCCAACGGCGGCAGCAAGGGGGGTGGTCCGGCAACCACGCGCGAGGAGCTGTACAACCAGATCGAGAAGGATGCCAGGCTCGACGGGAATTTTCTCATCATGGTGTTTCTGTCGACGGTGGTCGCCGCCATCGGCCTGCTGGAGGACAATGTCGCCGTCGTCATCGGGGCCATGGTGATTGCACCCTTGCTGGGTCCGAACATCGCATTGTCCTTTGCCGCCACGCTCGGCGATCGCGACCTGTTGCTGGCTTCTTTCCGTTCCGCGGTCACCGGTCTTGGTTTCGCGCTGCTGGTATCGGTGCTGATCGGCTGGCTGTGGCCAATTCACACGCTGAACCCTGAACTGGCTGCGCGTACCGAGGTGGGCTTCGATGCGGTAGCGCTGGCACTGGCGTCGGGGGCGGCCGCGGTATTGTCACTCACCAGTGGAATCGCCAGTGCCCTGGTAGGCGTCATGGTGGCGGTGGCGTTGCTGCCGCCGACGGCTACCCTGGGCATGATGCTGGCCTCGGGGCACACGGAACTTGCGGCCGGCGCCGCCCTGCTGCTGGCGGTCAATATCGTGTGCGTGAACCTCGCCGCCAACCTGGTGTTCCTGTTCAAGGGGGTGCGGCCCCGTACCTGGCTGGAGAAGCGCAAGGCTCGGCAGTCGATGGTGTGGACCGGTCTGCTGTGGCTGATTTCGCTGCTCGTGCTTCTGATTGCGGTGTATGCGCGTCATTGAGGCAGGTGGTTCCGTTTTCGAACACGCGTCGAAAATCTTTACGATTTTTGAGGGCGGCCAGTCGA
>DROT01000119.1 GCA_011321775.1 Gammaproteobacteria bacterium
CCGTTGCCGTTGACCACCCCCAGACCGATGTCGACCGGTCCGAAGCCGCGATCGAACAGGACCCCGCGGTCATAGGTGATGCCGGCCATGCGATAGACCATGAAGTCCTGGAAACTGAGGCGGGTTTCGCGGGCAAACATCAGGTCCGATATCTGGAACTGGCCGAGCTGCATGCCGATGCCGCTCCCGAACAGATCGGAATGGCGGAACCAGGCGTCCTCGATGATGGTCTCGCCGTTACTGCCCTTCTCCGCGAAGATGCCGTAGAAGTAATAGGTGATGTATTCACTGAGCGGTGCGCTGGACAACAGCTTGATCAGATAGGGCGACTGGAAGTCCGAACTAGCCTGCTTCTTCTTCCCGGTCACGGGATCGATATTCTTGCCCTGGCGCACCTGGGCGTAAGCCTGGGCACGGATGGCGAGCGGCGGGAAACGCGGCAGCGCCAGTTGCTCGTCACCGGTATCGAGTGTGTTGTCACGCCAGTTCGGCAGGCGCATGTTGTTGTCGCGAAAATATTCGCCGAACTTGTTCAGGCGCGGAAACGCGGCGTGGCACGAGACACAGCTCATGTTGTACTTGCGCGCAAACTCGGGCATCGCCTGCGACAACGAAGGCAACAACAGCTGCAACAAAACGAGGGCGATGAAAACGATCCGGAACCGAGCTGAAGCACTCGAATACATGTTCCATTCCTCCTTTCCAGGATTGTGAAAATGCGGGATATCGAACAGCGACCGTGCGCAAGGGAGCATACTAACGTGAAAGACTGAAACCAAGCTGAATACCCGCGCGCCTGTCAGCGACAGCCGCACAGGGGACCGGGATCGCAGGTCAATGGTCGAGCTCTTCCCGCAACAGCCGCCGGAGGCAGTCCGGACGCAGACTGAAGGCGGGTACCCGATGGCGATAGTCCACGTAGGCGTCGCCGAATTTTCGCAACGCTTCGTGTTCCTCCAGTGTCAAGACCATCAGCACCATAACGATCATCTCGAGCGGTGCGACGATCAGGAGAAAGGCCGGCGAACCGATGAGCAACGCCAGCGACCAGGGGAACAACAGCAGGCCGAGGTGCATCGGGTGACGCATACAGGCATAGGGACCGCTGGTCACCAGCCGGTTGGTCTCCATGCGCGGCAACTCGCCGATCCGGCCGTGTCGAGCCAGGGTGCGCCCGGTCACCCGGCTCACGCGGAATACCAGGCGCAGCAACAGCACTCCGAACAGGAAACTCGCCAGGTGCCACCAGGGGTTGGCAAACAGGCGCGGCCACAGGCGGAGATCGAGCAGCACACCGGCCACAGCCCCACCGATCAGCAACACCAGCCAGATCAGCAGCCGCACGCGCACCGAGGTCGTCAGGACGGATTTCACACAAGGTCCCTCATGCCATCACTTATCCACCCGGCAACCTGACATGTCGGACTCAGGGCTTCAAGAATGGGACAGCGGTGACAGGCGACAAAGGATGGTCGTTGTTGGAATCCTTCAGCGCGGTGATGGAACGACTCCGGAACGCTGCTGGCGCAGCGAGCGCTACACGACGTCGAAGCGCGGTGCCAACAGCCACCGCAAAGGGGCACGCCCGGACCGCAGATCCATCCGCCCCCTGCCGACAATGCGGCATCCCGGCCTGGACCGGGACGCCACCTCGGCATTTCAGCGACCGCGACCCATGCCGCCGCCCTGACCGGGACCACCCATACCTCGGGGCCCCATGCCTCGACCCGGGCCGCCAGGACCACCCCTACCCCTGGGACCCATGTCCTGACCGGGACCGCCCCTACCCCGGGGGCCCATGCCTCGACCGGGACCACCAGGACCACCCCTACCCCGGGGGCCCATGCCCTGACCGGGACCACCAGGACCACCCCTACCGCGGGGGCCCATGCCCTGACCGGGACCACCCGGGCCGCCCATGCCACGAGGCCCCATGCCCTGACCGGGACCACCCGGGCCGCCCCTACCGCGGGGGCCCATGCCCTGACCGGGACCACCCGGGCCGCCCATACCACGAGGCCCCATGCCCTGACCGGGACCACCCGGGCCGCCCATACCACGAGGCCCCATGCCCTGACCGGGACCACCCGGGCCGCCCATACCACGAGGCCCCATGCCCTGACCGGGACCACCCGGGCCGCCCATGCCACGAGGCCCCATGCCCTGACCGGGACCACCTGGACCGCCCATGCCGCGCGGACCCATGGCCTGACCGGGACCTCCCGGCCTGTTCATGCGATTCTGCTGCCGCTGGGCCTGGTGTGCCCGCATTTCCGAAGGGCTGAGACGACCGTCGCCGTTGGTATCGACGGCGTTCATGCCCATCGGGCCTCGCGGGGCCATGCCCCCACCGGCCGCCAGTGCCGCAGTCGTCAGGGAAGCGGCGACCAGGCCGGCCGTCAAAAGTGTCAGGTTCATCGTTTTCATGATTGTTCTCCTCGTGCTCCGATCGGAGCTTTATCGGGGATCCAGGGCTGTGGACCCTTGAATCCGTCCTGATTCAGTATAGTTGCTGCCGCCGAAACCGGCCTGCCACAGGGACACCGGTGCGACCATCGTGAAGCAGAACCCGGCTGTACGCGGGCTGCGCGGGTATCGTCAGCATAGCCGATCCGGCTGAAACAAACCTGAAAAAGTCCCCTGCGCACCAGCGGACCGCCCGACAAGGGAGACGCGTTGACATAGGTAATAATAATCATTATTATTTGCATCGAATTGCCACACCAGCGGATTCCTGCCATGAGAACCCTGATCGCCATTTTTTTCCTTATTCTTCAACCCATTGCCGCCCAGGCGGGACCACAGGAAAATCAGCTGCTGCAACTCATCGACTATGTCGGCGTGGATTACGGCGGTGCGGTGGCCGACGGACGGATCGTCAACGAAAGCGAGTATGGCGAAATGCAGGACTTCGCGACCGCCATCCGCGAAACCGCGGAGCGGCTGCCGGACAGCGCCACCGCCACCCAGTTGCGGAACCAGGCGAAAAGACTGCAGTCGCTGGTGGAAAAGCGGGCCGATGCCGACACGGTCGCAGCGCTCACCGCAACCATGCGGCAACAACTCATCGACGGCTTCCGGATCGAGAGCGCGCCGCGCCAGACGCCGGACCCGGCATCGGGCCGCCACCTGTTCGCGGAGAACTGCGTGTCCTGCCATGGCGTCCATGGCGCCGGCGACGGGCCGCTGGCGCGCAAACTGGAACCCGCACCGACCAACTTCCTCGATCGCGAACGCTACCGCCAGCGAACCCTGTTCGGGCTCTACAACACCATCACGCGCGGCGTGAACGGAACCGCCATGCCGGCCTTCACGCAACTCAGCGAAGCCCAGCGCTGGAACCTGGCCTTCTATGTCGGCCAGCTGGCCGGCAGCGAGGCCGAGCGCAACCGTGCCCGGGAGCTGCTGGCCGCCGGCGAGGCGCCGCAGGCCCTGCTGCAACCGCAGCGGCTGACCACCCTGACGCCGGCCGAGGCCGAAGCCGCCTGGGGGGACAGGGGCACCGCCTTGATGGCCCTGCTGCGCGCCGAACCGGCCATCGCCTTCGAACGCAACCGGCTGGCACCGCTCCACTATGCCGCCCGCAAGCTGGAACAGAGCCGCCGCGCCTATGCGGCGGGGAACGGCGAACAGGCCTACCGGCTGGCGGTCGACGCCTATCTCGAGGGCTTCGAGCTGACGGAGAACAACCTCGACGCCGTCGACCCGACCCTGCGCCGCGATATCGAATCCGCCATGACCGGCTACCGCAACCTCATCCGTCACAACGAATCGCCGCAGCGGGTGGAGCAGGAGGCGGCGCGCATCGGACAATTGCTGCAGACCGCCCAGGGACGGCTCGACAGCACCACCCTGTCGAAGCAGGCGGCCTTCGCCGGCGCCCTGATCATCCTGCTGCGTGAAGGACTCGAGGCCCTGCTGGTAGTCGCCGCGCTCGCCGCCTTCCTCATCAAGACCGGCAGGCGCGACGGGCTGCGCTACCTCTATGGCGGCCTGTTCGGCGCCCTGGTCCTGGGCGGCCTGACCTGGCTGGCCTCGAACACCCTGTTCAGCATCGGTGGCGCCCAGCGCGAACTCACCGAGGGCATCGCCGCCCTGGTCTCGGCCGCGGTGCTTTTCTATGTCGGTTTCTGGCTGCACAGCAAGACCGGCGCCAGCCAGTGGAAACGCTTCATCGACGACAACGTCAGGAAGGCCCTCGGCCAGGGTACCCTGTGGGGTCTGGCGGGCCTTTCCTTCATCGCCGTCTACCGGGAAGTGTTCGAAACCGTGCTGTTCTACCAGGCACTGTGGATGCAGACCGACACCGCCGGACAGGGCATGATCCTCTACGGTCTGCTGGCGGCAGCCATCCTGCTCGCCATGCTCGCCTGGCTGATCCTGCGCTACAGCACGCGCCTGCCGCTGCGCCAGTTCTTCACCGCCACCAGCGCCTTCATGTTCCTGCTCGCGGTGGTATTTGCCGGCAAGGGCGTCGCCGCACTGCAGGAGGCCGGCAAGCTGCCCCTCGACCCGGTGAACCTGCCGTCCATCCAGCTGCTCGGCGTCTACCCCAACCTGCAGGGACTGCTGATCCAGGCCGGCATGGTGGTCGCTGCGATCTTCATGGTGGTGTACGCGCGGTCGCGCCCGCTGACGGACGAACGCCGGCGTTGAGGGGCGCTGCACGCGACCGTCCCTCAACGCCGGCTGCAAGCGGACGCTACAGCGTTGGTGAACGGGCGCCGAGCTTGCCGTCACCGGCAAAGCACGCTACCCTCCGGTTTCCCGCCAAGCACGGCACGGTATGTTCTTCAAACGCTTCCTGACAATCTGGTTCCTGGCCTTCACGCTGCTCAACAGCAGCACCTGGGCCTTTTCCGCGCACGACGCCGCTGCCCTGGACGGCGGCGCGGTGCAGATGCAGGACCAGGACCACGATCATCCCCTGAGCGGCTGGTGCCATACGGCCTGTAATGACCATTGCGGCCATGCCGGTGCACACTTCCTCGGCCTCATCCCGTCCTTCCGGACACCGGACGGCGGAGTGGCACCCCGTCCTGTCACCAGCCCGCAGCACACACCGCTGTCGCGCGTACTCGCCCCACCCTTCGAACCGCCTATCGCCTGAATCCTGTAACCCCGATCGTCGGCGGCGAAGCATCCGACATGCCGACGCCGCCTGTCCGTTCCGCACACAGGATTCACCGCATGAATATATCCACATGGTGGCAGCGCGCTCTTGGTGCCTGCCTGTTGACCACCCTGGCCGTCACGGCCCAGGCCGCCGGCGTCTCGCCGGCACTGCAACAACTGGCACGTTCCTTTCTGGAGGAACACCCGGCCGCACAGGCGGCTCGCGCCGACCTGGAACGCGCCATCGCCGAAGCACGCGCCAGCGGTCAGCCGCTCTACAACCCCGAGATCGAGCTCGACTACGAACACGCCACCGACAATACCGGCACGGTCGGCGTGGCCCAGGCCCTCGACTGGACCGGCAAACGCCGCGCCCGCGACAACGCCAGCCGGGACTCGGTGCGGGCCGCCCGTGCGGCCGAGGCCGCAGCGCGCCAGCAACTGCTGGGCGAACTGCTGCAGGACCTCGGCACCTTGTCGACCTCCAGCCGGGCCGCCGCCCTGGCGCAGCAGCGGGTGGACCTGCTGGCCGACTTCCTGGACCTCGCACAGCGCCGCTACGCCGCCGGTGACGTCGGCCAGACCGACGTCGACCTGGCGCGCCTGGCACTGGCGGAAGCCCGCATGCAGGCGGCCTCGGCCAGTGCCGACGCCAGCGCCGCCGAGTCACGCCTGGCCGCGCTGGTGCCACGGCCGGGTGGCGGCTGGCCCGCCCTCCCCGCCCTGCCCGAAAATCTCATGGCGGTCGAGACCGAAGAGCTGCTCAAGCGCCACCCGGCACTGATACAGGCGCGGGCGGAGGCGGATGCGGCCCGGGCCAGCATCGAGATCGCCCGCCTGGACCGGCGCCCCGATCCCGTGGTCGGCATCCGCGGCGGCAAGGAAGGCGACGACACCCTGGTCGGCGTCTCGGTCTCCATCCCCCTGTTCGTTCGCAACAGCTTTCGCGCCGAACTCGACGCCAGCAATGCCGATGCCATCCGCGCCGAAGAGGTCTACAACGACCGGCTGCGACGCGCCCGCAGCCAGCTGCAGGCAGCCGCCCAGCGCTACCGCCTGACGCGCTCGGCACTGGACTACTGGGAGAACAGCGGCCAGTCGAGCCTCAAGGGCCGCATACGACTGCTCAAGCGCCTGTGGGAGACCGGCGAGATCGGCACCACAGACTACCTGGTGCAACTGCAGCAGACCCTCGACACCCAGGCTTCGGCCGTCGAACTCGAAGCGACGGCCTGGGACGCCTGGATCGCCTGGCTGCAAGCCGCCGGCAGGACCGAACAATGGCTGGGTCTGTGAGTTTCACAGGCATCCGGCAAACGAAACACGGAGATATCCCATCATGAATTCCCTGAAACTGTTGCTTGTACTGTTTGCGCTCGGCAGTGCCTCTGTCCACGCCTCCGAAGGTCACGAGGAACACGCCGGAGAGGAAGGCCACGAGGAAAACCTGGCCGAACTCAGCCCGGAACAGATAAAGACCGCCGGCATCGAGACCATGGCCGTGCAGACCGGCGACGTCGCCGACATCATCATCGCCCCCGGCGAGGTCATGCTGAATGCCTACCGCACCAGCAAGGTGGCACCGCGGATCGAGGCCCAGATCGTCGAACGCCACGCCCGCCTCGGCGACCACGTGGAGAAGGGCCAGCCGCTGGTGACGCTGTCGAGCGTGGAAGTGGCGAGCGCCCAGGGTGAACTGCTGGTCGCCGACCGCGAGTGGAAGCGGGTGCGCAAGCTGGGCAGGAAAGTGGTCTCGGAGCGTCGCTACCTCGAGGCCCAGGTGGCGCGCCAGCAGGCCTACGCAAGGCTGCGCGCCTACGGCATGACCGACATTCAGATCGAGGAACTGCTGAAGCAGGGCGACTCCTCGCGTGCCACCGGTGAACTGGTGCTCCTGAGCCCCCAGAGCGGCACCGTGATCGCCGACGACTTCATCGTCGGTGAACTGGCCGAGCCCGGCCGCGAACTGTTCACCATCACCGACGAGAGCGTACTCTGGGTCGATGCGCGACTGACGCCGGAAGATGCGGTAAACGTCCGAACCGGTGCGCCGGCGCGCGTGCGCGTCGACGGGCAGTGGCTGGACGGCAAGGTGATCCAGGCCCAGCACCGCCTGGACGAGAGCACGCGCACCCTGGCGGTGCGCATCGAGGTCGCCAACCCCGAAGACCAGTTGCATCCCGGCCAGTTCGTCCGCGTGGAGATCCAGAGCAGCCGGCACAAGAGCGGGATCGCCGTCCCGGTTGCGGCCGTGCTGCGCAGTCCCGACGGTGACTGGCAGGTGTTCGTGGAGGAAGCCCCGGGACGCTACCGGCCCCGCGAGGTCGAGGTGCTGCGTACCGTCGGCGACCGCCTGGTGGTCGGGGGCCTGAAGGACGGCGATCGTATCGTCACCCGCGGCGCCTTCTTCATCCAGTCGGAAATCGCCAAGAGCGGTTTCGAAATCCACAACCACTGAGGGAGAGGAGCCATGCTGAACCGACTCATCGACCTCGGCGTCGAAAACCGCCTGCTGGTGATACTCGCCCTGCTGGCCACCCTCATCGGTGGCGTGCTGATCCTGCCGAAACTGAACCTGGACGCCTTCCCGGATGTCACCAACATCCAGGTGCAGATCAACACCGAGGCCCGCGGCCTGGCCTCCGAGGAAGTGGAGCAGCTGATTACCTTCCCCATCGAGGCGGTCATGTACGCCCTGCCGGACGTGGAAGAAGTGCGCTCCATCTCCAAGACCGGCCTGTCGGTCATCACCGTGGTGTTCAAGGAGGGTACCGACATCTACTTCGCGCGCCAGCTGGTGTTCGAACGCCTGCAGGCGGCGCGCGAGCAGATACCGGAGGGCATCGGCACGCCGGAGATCGGTCCCAACACCTCCGGCCTCGGGCAGGTGTTCCAGTACATCCTGCGCGCCGACGACCCCGGCCGCTATGACGCCATCACGCTGCGCAGCCTCAACGACTGGGTGGTGAAGCTGCTGCTGATGCCCGTGGACGGCGTCACCGACGTGCTTTCCTTCGGCGGCGAGGTACGCCAGTACCAGGTCCGGCTCGACCCCCAGCGGCTGCTCGCCTACCGGCTCAGCGGCAAGGACGTGGCCGAGGCCATCGAGGCCAACAACCGCAACGCCGGCGGCTGGTACATGGACCGCGGCGCCGAACAGCTGGTGATCCGCGGCGTCGGCTGGGTGCGCAGCGGCGCCGACGGCCTGCGCGACATCGGCAACATCCCGGTCAAGGACGAGGACGGCGTGGCGGTGCGGGTACGCGACGTGGCGACGGTCGCCTTCGGACCGGAGATCCGCCAGGGCGCGGTCACCATGATGCGGCGCGACGCCAGCGGCCAGCCGGAATCGCTCGGCGAGGTGGTCGCCGGTATCGTGCTCAAGCGCATGGGTGCCAACACCAAGGCCACCATCGACGGCGTCAAGGCACGCCTGCCGGCGATCCAGCGTGCCTTGCCCGAGGGTGTCACCCTGCAGCCCTTCTACGACCAGGCGGAACTGGTGGACCAGGCGGTGGACACCGTTACCCGGGCGCTGCTGGAAGCCTTCGTGCTCATCGTGGTGGTGCTGATGCTGTTCCTGATGAACGTGCGCGCCACCCTGCTGGTACTGATCTCGGTGCCCATCTCCATCGGCATCGCGCTGATGATCATGGCCCAGTGGGGCGTGTCCGCCAACCTCATGTCGCTGGGCGGGCTGGCCATTGCCATCGGCATGATGGTGGACGGCTCGGTGGTGATGATGGAGCACATCTTCAGCCACCTGACGACACCCGACGCGGAGCACCTGGAGAAGGCCCGCAAGAAACTGGCGCCCGGAGAGGAGGATCCCTACCACGCCGACGAGGACCGCCGCGGCATCGCGCTGCGCATCCAGGAGGCCGCGCGCGAGGTCGGACGGCCGGTGTTCTTCGCCGTGATGATCATCATCATCGTGTTCGCGCCGCTGTTCAGCCTCCAGGGCGTGGAAGGCAAGCTGTTCCAGCCCATGGCCATCTCCATCGTGCTGGCCATGCTCGCCTCCCTGCTGGTGGCGCTGGTGGTGGTACCGGCCATGGCGACCTACCTGTTCCGGCGCGGCGTCAAGCACAAGGACAGCCTGCTGATGAAAGTGCTGGACTCCAGTTACCGCAAGGCGCTGGCGGGGGCACTGCGACACCGGCGCACGGTCGTCCTCAGCGCCCTGCTGCTGTTTGCCGGTTCGCTGGCACTGCTGCCCTTTCTCGGTACCGAGTTCGTACCGGAACTGGAGGAAGGCACGCTCAACATCCGTGTTACGCTCGCTCCCTCTTCGAGCCTGAAAACCTCCATCGAGGTGGCCGACAAGCTGGAACGGATACTGATGGAGTTCCCGGAAGTGCTGTACGTCTCCAGCCGCATGGGCCGCGCCGAGATCGGTGGTGACCCCGAGCCGGTGTCCAACGTGGAGATCTTCGTCGGCCTGAAACCGGTGTCGGAATGGACCAGTGCCTCCAACCGCAAGGAACTGCAGAAACTCATGGAAGAACGCATGTCGGTACACCCGGGACTGCTGTTCTCCTTCTCCCAGCCGATCGCCACGCGCGTCGACGAACTGCTGTCGGGCGTCAAGGCACAGCTGGCGATCAAGCTGTTCGGCTCCGACCTCGACGTGCTGGCGGAGAAGGGCAGTGAAATCGAGACCCTGGTAAAGAACATCGAGGGCACGCGCGGCGTGGCGATGGAACAGATCGAGGGTGAGGCGCAGCTGGTGATACGCCCGGACCGCGACGCGCTGGCGCGCTACGGCATTCCCGTGGCCCAGGTGATGGAGCTGGTGTCCGATGGCATCGGCGGCGTCAGCGCCGGCCAGGTGATCCGTGGCAATGAACGCTACGACATCTACGTGCGTCTCGCCCGTGACTACCGCGACAGCGTCGAGGCCATTCGCAAGCTGATCCTGCAGGCGCCGGGCGGCGCCTGGGTACCGCTGGAACAGGTCGCAAAGGTCGAGATCGAGTCCGGCCCGCCGCAGATCCGCCGCGACGACGTGCAGCGTCGCGTGGTCATCCAGACCAACGTCGAGGGGCGCGACATGGGCGGCCTGGTGCAGGAGATCCGCGACCGCATCGACAGCGACATCGATCTGCCACCGGGCTACACGGTGGTGTTCGGCGGCCAGTTCGAGAACCAGCAGCGTGCCCAGGCGCGCCTGATGATCGTGGTACCGCTGTCGCTGGGCCTGATCTTCCTGCTGCTGTACTTCGCCTTCGGCTCCATCGGCCAGGCGCTGCTGATCATGCTCAACGTGCCGCTGGCGCTGATCGGCGGCATCGCCGCGCTGTTCGTGTCCGGCCAGTACCTGTCGGTGCCGGGCTCCATCGGCTTCATCGCCCTGTTCGGCGTTGCCGTACTCAACGGCGTGGTGATGGTGAACGCCATCAACCAGCGTCTGCTCGACGGCTGCCCGCTCGACAAGTCGGTGTTCTACGGTGCCCTGTCGCGGCTGCGACCGGTGCTGATGACCGCCTCCATCGCCGCGCTCGGGCTGATCCCCATGCTGCTGTCCAGCGGCGTGGGCTCCGAAGTGCAGCGCCCCCTGGCGACGGTGGTGGTGGGCGGCCTGTTCTCCTCCACCCTGCTGACGCTGTTCGTGCTGCCGGTCCTGTACCGCAGCTTCTCCGGCACCCGCATCCGCGAGGCCGCCGGAAGATGAGCATTCACGGCAGTCGGTTCGCGAGCGCCGTAGAACCCGATACGCGGTGCGCTGTTGCTGGTTCCATGATTATCAGCCACGGAAAACACGGAAGACACGGAAATATTTTCGTGTTCACTTCCGTGTTCTTCCGTGTGGTTCCGTGGCTAGCAACGACCCTGTTCGGCTATGCAGCTCATTCGCGGGCATGCCCGGGGAGTCGATCCTTCCTGCAACACCATCACCTTGTCAGGATAGCCACGGAAGCACACGGAAATACACGGAAAGGTTTTCCTGGATTCGCTTCCGTGTTTTCCGTGGCTAATAATCACGTGGCCCGCAACGAAGCACCAACCCACCGTTACCAGCGAGGATGACTGATGGCCTGCGGATGCAGTAACGAGGAGTTCAGCGGCGAGTGGTGGCAGTATCCACCGCTGCGCAATGCGCTGATCGCCGGGGTCATCGCCGCCGGCGCCTGGCTGCTGGCCCGGGGCGGTGTCATCGGCGCGACGACCGAGGTGGCGCTGTTCTGGCTGGCGATTCCCATCGGCGCCTGGTACTGGGCGCGCGAAGGGATCGAGGAACTGGTGCACGAACACGAGGTCGGCATCTCGCTGCTGATGATCGCCGCCACCGTCGGTTCGGGTATCCTCGGCCTGTGGGAAGAAGCCGCGGCGCTGGTGGTGCTCTACGGCGCCGCCGAGGGGATCGAGGAATTCACCTTCGCGCGCACCCGCACTGCCATCCGGGCCCTGCTCGACCTGGCACCGAAGGAAGCGCATCGGCTGCGCGACGGCCGCGAGACCACGGTCCCCGCCGAGACACTGCAGGCGGGCGACCTGTTCCTGGTACGCCCCGGCGAGGCGGTGCCGACCGACGGTGTCATCGTCGAGGGTCACTCCAGCCTCGACGACTCGCCGGTCACCGGGGAGTCGGTGGCCGTGGACAAGGGGCCCGGCGACAAGGTGTTCGCCGCCAGCATCAACGGCCAGGGAGCCCTGACAGTGAGAGCCAGCGCCGGCTTCTCCGACAACACCCTGGCGCGCATCATCCACCTGGTCGAGGAGGCCCAGGACCGCAAGGGCCGTGCCCAGCTGTGGATGGAGCGCTTCGGACGCCGCTACAGCCCGGCGGTGCTGGGCACCTCGCTGCTGTTCCTGCTGGTCCCCTGGCTGACCGGCGGTGACGGCGCCGCCTGGGCGGAACGCGCCGTCGTCCTGCTGGTGGCGGCAGCCCCCTGCGCGCTGGTGATCTCGCTGCCGATCGCCATGGCCGCGGGTATTGCCGGCGCCGGCAGGCGCGGCATCCTCATCAAGGGCGGCGCCCACCTGGAACACCTCGCCACCATCCATACGGTCGCCTTCGACAAGACCGGCACCCTCACCTACGGTCGGCCGCAGGTGACCGAGATACGGACCTTCGAGGGCGACGAGAACGAGTTGCTGGCGCTGGCTGCCGGCCTGGAAGCGAATTCCGAACACCCGCTGGCGCGAGCCATCGTCGCCGCCGCCAGCGAACGCGGCATCGAACCGCGACCGGCGCGCGCCTTCCAGGCCCGCAGCGGTTCCGGCGCCAGCGCCAACATCGACGGGCAGACCTGGTTCGCCGGCAATCCCGGCCTGTTTCGCGACCTGGGGCTGTCGCTGGACGACTTCGAGGAACCACTGCAACGGCTGCAGTCGGACGGAAAGACGGTCATATTGATCGGCACCGAAAACGGTATACGCGGTCTCATCGCCCTGCAGGACAGCCTCCGTGAAAATGCCCGCCGCGTCGTCGAGGAACTCCACGCCATGGGCATCCGCACGGTCATGCTCAGCGGCGACAACGAGCGTACCGCCCGGCGCGTGGCGCAGCAGCTCGGCATCGACGACGTGCGCGCCGGCCTGAAGCCGGAAGACAAGGTCGACGCGGTCGGGGAGCTGATGCGCCGTGGACCGGTACTGATGGTCGGTGACGGTGTCAATGACGCGCCGGCGCTGGCCGCCGCCACCTGCGGCGTGGCCATGGGTGCCGCGGGCACCGATGCGGCGATCGAGGCCGCCGACATCGCCCTGATGGCCGACGACCTGGACAAGCTGACGGAAGCGCTGCGCCTGGGACGCAAGGCCAGACGGGTCAGCCTGCAGAACATCGTCTTCGCCATCCTGGTGCTGGCCATCCTCATCCCTGCCGGTGTCGGCGGCCTGATCAGCATCGCCGTGGCCGTGCTCGCCCACGAGGCCAGCGAACTGCTCGCCGTGGCCAACGGCTTGCGCGCTGCAACACCTAAATAATGCCGCCTCATGGCCGCTCTGTAGTGATTACAGACAGAGTGCCTGCAGCCAGCGCCGATCAGCAACGGATCTCGACAGAAGCCCACGATCAGATGGAAAAGGCCAGCCCCACAGCCTCCGGCAACTTTCGCCGCCGATTCATGAGTCTTGTCGTGCTGGCGTGGACAGTGCCGCCGGTATTCGGGCTCGGCTTCCTGCTGTTCATCGAGATGTTCTCCCCGGCCCAGATGCTGACCATACTCACCACGCCGCTGGAGCCGGTCTTCATCGTCACCACCCTGCTGGTGGCGCTGGTCTATTTCGACCACCTCGCCCAGCCGGTGGTACAGGCCCTGGCCGGCGACATCGATTCCGGTCACGAGCTCGTCCGGGGATGGCTGCAGCGTTTCCCGCTGCATTTCTGGGGCATGTTCCTGGGCTATCTGCTGCTGGCACCCGCGTCCGTCATCGTCGCCGCGGAGCTCTACACCGACTACCGCGCCGTCCCGCTGGACTGGTTTCGCATCCACCTGGTGGCGTTGATCGTCTCCATCATCGTCGGGCTGCCGATCTTCTTCGCGCTGTATGACCTCTTCGGCAGAAGCTTCGGCCAGCTGCGCCTGAGCCGACCGGCACTCACGATCCGGACCCGGGTGTTCCTCATCGGCGCGCTGGTACCCCTGTTGATGGACACCATGCTGGTGCAGTACTACTGGTCCCGCACCGGCTTTTTCAGCGGCGAGACGTTCGCCATGTGGCTGATGCTGGAATTGCTGGCCATCGCCGGGGCACTGCTGTTTCTGCGCAGCTTCGGACAATCGCTGGCACCGCTACGCAGGCTGCTCTCGGGCACGCACGGACAGGCCCTCGACCCGCAGCCGCTGGTCGCCGCATCGACGGACGAGCTGGGACTGCTGACCACCGAACTGGATGCGCTGCTCGATCAGCTGCAGACCCAGCACCAGCGCCTCGACTTCGGCAACCAGCTGCTGCGCAGGAGTCATGACCTCCAGGGGCTGGAAGAACTGCATCGCCTCATCATCGACAAGACGGTCGAGTCCCTGCACGGACAACTGTGCATACTGGCCCTCGCCGACCGCAGCGACAAGACGCTGCGGGTGGTCGTCTATACCGGCGTGGAATACCGGGCAGAAGGCCATTACTGCATCCCGCTGGACGAACCCACCCTGTTCAGCGAGGTATACACTCGGGGACGGAGCCAACTGCTCAACGGTATCCCTCCCGAACACTGCCCGCAGCCGGGCATGGCCAGGGAGCGCGGCGTGCACAGCATCATGGCGGCACCGCTGGTGGCGGGGGAACGCAGTTACGGCGTACTGGCGCTGGCACGCACCGGCGAGGACGCCAACTTCGACGAAGGCGAGCTGCAAGCACTCGAGGGTTTTGCCCAGGAGGCCGCCCTGGCTCGGGTACTGATGGACGACCTGTGTGAACGTCAACGCATCGAGAAGGCCATCTCCACCATCACCGAGGCGGTATCCACCCAGAGCGGCGAGAGCTTCTTCAGCGCCCTCAACCAGCATCTCGCGACCATGCTGCAGGCCTGTTCGGTCGGCACCGGCGTACTGTGCGACAACGGCCAGGAGATCGAGACCCTGGCCTTCTACATGGACGGGCGCATCATACCCAATGTTCGTTATCAACTTGCCAACACGCCCTGCGAGAAGGTCGTCGGCGACCGCATCCGCATCTATCCAGACAAGGTGCAGGCCCGCTTTCCGGATGATGGGGCGCTCCGCGAGCTCGGCATCGAAGCCTACGTCGGTGTCCCCCTGTTCGACTCGGAGAAGCAGGCGCTCGGCCTGCAGTTCGCCCTCTTCAGCGAACCGCTGGAAAATACCGGCTTCGTGGAGTCGGTCATGCGCATCTTCGCCGCACGCGTAAGCGTGGAAATCGAGCGACTGCGTGCCGAGGAGCGCATCCGCCACCTCGCCTACTATGACGGCCTGACGCGCCTCCCCAACCGCGAGCTGCTGCAGGACCGGCTGCGCCAGTCCATTGCGCACGCAGGACGCAGCGGCACCAGCGTTGCCCTGATGATGCTGGATCTGGATCACTTCAAGTCGGTCAACGACTCCCTTGGTCACCCGGTAGGCGACCACCTGCTGGCCGAGACCGGGCGGCGACTGCTGGAATGCATACGCAGCGAAGACACCGTGGCGCGACTCGGCGGTGACGAGTTCGTCATCCTGCTGCACGACCTCGGCGACCACGGTGCCGTACAGCACGCCACGCGCGTGGCCACCAAGATCCGCGAACGCCTGTCCGAGCCCCTGCAGATGGACGGCCACGAGCTGGTGGTCACTTCCAGCCTCGGCATTGCCATCTTTCCGCAGGACGGCGACACCCCCGACCAGCTGTTCAAACACGCCGACACCGCCCTCTACAAGGCCAAGAGTCAGGGTCGCGACGGCTACCGGTTCTTTTCGCCCGCCATGAACACGGAGGCGGTAGAGCGTCTGCAGATGGAGACCTGCCTGCGCCAGGCCCTGGAGGAGGATCAGTTCGAACTGGTCTTCCAGCCCAAGGTGGCAATCGAAGACGGGCGCATCCTGGGCGCCGAGGCGCTGCTGCGCTGGCATCATCCCGTGCTCGGGCAGGTCAGCCCGGAGGTCTTCATTCCGGTCGCCGAGGAGACCGGACTCATCATTCCCGTCGGCAAACGGGTGCTGGAACTCGCGTGCCGGGCCACCAGCGAATTCTGGTGCCGGCACAGCGGCTGCAGTCACGGCCAGCGGCTGTCCATCAACGTCAGTCCGCGTCAGTTCCAGCAGCCCGATTTCGTCCGCCAGCTGCAGGACGTCCTCGCCGCCAACTGTACGCGGCCGGTGTGCATCGAAGTCGAGATCACCGAGGGCGTACTGGTCCAGGGGCTGGACAAGGTGCGCGCCAAGCTGCAGCAACTCCAGGATCTCGGCATCACCGTCGCCATCGACGATTTCGGCACCGGCTACTCCTCGCTCAGCTACCTCAAGCAGCTGCCGCTCGACCGTCTCAAGATCGACCGTTCCTTCGTCCGCGATCTGCCGGGAGACGGCGACGATGCCGCCATCACCCAGGCCATCCTGGCCATGGCTCGCCACCTGCGACTGGAGACCATCGCCGAGGGGGTGGAAACGACGGAACAGCTGCAGTTCCTGGCGCGCCACGGCTGCCACGCCTACCAGGGCTACTACTTCAGCCGCCCGGTAGCCGCCGGAGAGTTCGTCGAGTTGCTGCGCAGCAACGACAGCAGGGTCGTCGCCGTCACCGACCGGTGCGAACCCCATGAACACTGAATCCCCGGGAACTCCACTGCCGGCCCGCGGTCTCTCCTTGCATGCCGCAGGACTTGCGGTTATCTTGGGAAGGGCATGAGCAGACTGTTACGCACATTGACGAGCCTGTGGCTGGCGATCGCGCTCGCCGGCGTGCCCCTGCCCTCGTTCAGCCAGCTGTCGAACGTCGGCGAGGCGCATCATTGCATGAGCATGCAGCAAGACGCCAATGATACCGTGGCCGGCAGCATCGCTGATACAGCCCCCCACACATGCCAGCATTGCAAGGACCGCGGCTGCAGCGACAAAAACTGCTCCGGCAGCGGCTGCCAGCCCTGTCACAGCATCTCCTTCATCCACCCGGTAGCCGTCACGGATCTGCCCATCGACCTGGCCGTACCCGCATTCACGCCGGTTGAACGACGCTCGTCACATTCCAGCCCCCCCCTGCTGAGACCCCCCGTCCGCATCCATAGTTAAACCGGGAATCCGCCCGCCCGAAGCGCTATCCTCACATCTGGAGTGCCGGATGCAGGATACCGGGCACGTGGCATCTCTTCCTTCTGCTATGGAGTACCGACATGACTCGATGTCGATCCGCCGATGGCCGCCACCCGCGTGGCGCCGTCGCACCCAGACCAACAATGGCCTTCCACGGCTGGCTCGCCGCCATACTGATGCTGCCGATTGCCGCAGCCACGGCCGCGCCGGAACTGACCCTGCAGGAAGCCGAACAGCAGGCGCTGAGCGCCGACCCGGCCATCCTCGCCAGCCGCTCGCGCGCCGCAGCCCTGCAGGAACAGGCCGTGGCCGACGGCCAGCTGCCCGACCCCAGGCTCACCTTCGGCGCCTTCAACGTGCCAACGGACGATTTCAGCATGAAGAAGGAGGGCTCGTCGCAACTGCGCACCGGCATCAAGCAGGCCTTTCCGCGCGGTCGCAGCCTGCACTACCGCAAGAAGCGCACCGAATGGCTGGGCAAGGCCGAGCAGGAGCGCACCCGGCTGACGCAGCTGGAGATCCGGCGCGATGTGCGCGAAGCCTTCCTGGAACTGTTCTACCAGAACCAGGCCAGAAACATCATCGATGAGAGCCGTGGCCTGTTCCAGCAGCTGCTGGAGATCACCCGCGCCCATTACGCCTCCGGTCGTGTCAGCCAGCAGGACGTGCTGCAGGCGCAGCTGGAGCTGTCGCGGCTGGACGATCGCGCCACCCGCATCGACGAAAAGGCCGATGTCCAGCGCGCAAGGCTGGCGCGCTGGATCGGCGACGCCGCCTGGCAACCCATCCAGGACCGCTTCCCGCAACTGCAGTCACCACCCTCGCGCGACCAGCTGGCCGCGCAACTGCCGCAGCACCCGGCCATCCGTGCGGCCAGCGACCGCGTCGAGGCCAACCAGCAGCTGGTCAAGGCGGCACGGGAGCAGTACAAGCCGGGCTTCGATCTCGGCGTCGAATACCGCAAGCGCTTCGGCGACAACCCGGACGGCAGCAACCGCACCGACATGCTGGCCGCCATGGTCACCATGGACCTGCCGATCTTCACCGGCAAGCGCCAGGACAAGCGCCTGTCCGCCAGCCGGCAACAGACCGAGGCCGCCATCCAGGCGCGCGAGCAGAAGCTGCGCGAGATGCGGCGCATGCTCGACAGCGACTACGCGCGCTGGCAGCGCCTGGGAGAACAGCAACGACTCTACCACGAGCACCTGCTGCGCGAATCCCACGACAACGCCGATGCCGCGCTCAACGCCTACCAGAGCGGCATCACCGAATTCAACACCCTGATGCGCGCCCGCATCACCGAACTCGAGGTACGGCTGCAGGACCTGCGCGTGCGCGTGGACCGCGCCAAGGCGCAGGCACGGCTGCTGTTCCTGGCCGCGGACCGTCACACCGCGTCGCCGTCCCCCAAAGGAGAAAAACAATGAGCATCCGATTCCTTTCCTCCTCCATCGCGCTGGCGCTGTCCCTGCTGGCTCTCACGGGCATCACCACGCCCGCCCGCGCCGCGGCCGACGGTGACCGCGAGATTCTCTACTGGGTGGCCCCCATGGACCCCAGCTATCGGCGCGACAAGCCCGGCAAGTCCCCCATGGGCATGGACCTGGTACCGGTATACGCCGATGCCGGCAGCGAAAGCGGTACCGTCAGCATCGACCCGGTGATGGTGCAGAACCTCGGTGTGCGTACCGCCAAGGTGGAACGCGGCAAGCTGTGGCGCCTCATCGACACCGTCGGCTACGTCGCCTTCGACGAACGCAGGCTCAGCCACGTCCACCTGCGCACCGAAGGCTGGATCGAGAAACTCAACTTCAAGTCGAACGGCGAACAGGTGCGCAAGGGAGACGTGCTGTTCGAGCTCTATTCGCGCGAAC
>DROT01000120.1 GCA_011321775.1 Gammaproteobacteria bacterium
GCGGGCACCATCACCTGCAACTATGATGGCGCCTCCAAGCACCTGACGGAGATCGGTGACGATGTCTTCATCGGCTCCGACACCCAGCTGGTGGCACCGGTCAGGGTGGGGGACGGCGCCACGATCGGGGCCGGTTCGACCATCACCCGCGATGTGCCGCCCGGTGAACTGACGCTCAGCCGCAGCCCGCAGCAGACGCGCACGGGCTGGAAGCGGCCGGTCAAGCAAAAGAACTGAGGGCACAGTGACGGTGGCTGTTGGCCTTCAGGCTGCTCTCGCGACCGCCGCTACAGCGAACAGCATGCCAACCCGATCGAACAGGTTCGTTCTATGTGTGGAATCGTAGGGGCCGTCGCCCAGCGTGAAGTCGCGCCCATCCTGCTGGAGGGGCTGCGCCGGCTCGAATACCGCGGCTACGACTCCGCGGGTCTGGCGGTGCTCGACGATGGCAGGGAACTGCAGCGCCTCCGTACCGTCGGCAAGGTGGCGGAACTGGCGAAGGCATTCGACCGGCACCCCCTGCGAGGCAGCACCGGCATCGCCCACACGCGCTGGGCCACCCACGGCGTACCCAGCGAGGCCAATGCCCATCCGCATATCTGCGAGCGACGGGTGGCGGTGGTCCACAACGGCATCATCGAAAACCACGAAGCGATGCGCGAGCGTCAGCGGGCGCAGGGGTTCCGTTTCACTTCCGATACCGACACCGAGGTCATCGTGCACCAGGTCTGCGCCCGCCTGGACGCCGGCGACCACCTGCTGGACGCGGTCCGCAACGCCTGCGCCGAACTGGAAGGCGCCTACGCGCTCGGTGTGATCAGCAGCCGCGAGCCGGACCGGCTGATCGCAGCCCGGCGCGGCAGTCCGCTGGTGATCGGCATCGGCATCGGTGAATATTTCATCGCCTCCGACGTTGCCGCGCTGCTGCCGGTGACCCAGCGCTTCGTGTTCCTGGAAGACGGCGACGTGGCGGACCTGACCAGCGCCGGCATGGCCGTCTACGACGCCGAAGGCCGGCCGGTCGAGCGCCGGGAGGTGCACTCGGAGCTGTCGGCGGACGCCGTTGAGCGCGGCGAGTACCGCCACTACATGCTCAAGGAGATCTATGAGCAGCCGCGGGCCATCGCCGACACCCTGGAGGGACGGATCTCCTCTGGAAGGGTGCTGGAGGAGGCCTTCGGCGTCGGCGCCAGCGAGATCTTCGACCGCGTCCAGGGCGTGCACATCATCGCCTGCGGCACCAGCTACCACGCCGGCCTCGTGGCCCGCTACTGGATGGAATCGCTGGCCGGTATTCCCTGCAGCGTCGAGGTGGCCAGCGAGTTCCGCTACCGCCGCCCGGTGGTGCGTAACAACTCGCTGATCGTGACCATCTCCCAGTCGGGCGAGACCGCCGACACCCTGGCGGGCCTGCAGGAGGCGCGTCGCCTCGGCTTCGGCCAGTCGCTGACCATCTGCAACGTGCCCGAGAGTTCGCTCACGCGCGAGTCCGACCTGGTGCTGATGACGCGTGCGGGTCCCGAGATCGGGGTCGCTTCCACCAAGGCTTTCACCACCCAGCTGACGGCGCTCATGCTGCTGACCATCGTGCTGGGACGGCGTTTCTCGCTCGACGAGGCCACGGAGCGCGACCTGGTACGCCAGCTGGAACACCTGCCCCGCGAGATCGAGGACGTGCTGGCGCTCGACGAGCAGATCCAGCGCCTGTCGGAACGCTTCGCCGACAAGCACAACGCCCTGTTCCTGGGACGCGGCGCCCAGTATCCCGTAGCCATGGAAGGCGCGCTGAAGCTCAAGGAGATCTCCTACATCCACGCCGAGGCCTATCCGGCCGGTGAACTCAAGCACGGCCCGCTGGCGCTGGTGGACGCATCGATGCCGGTGATCGCCGTTGCCCCCAACAACGAGCTGCTGGAAAAACTGAAATCCAACCTGCAGGAAGTCAGCGCACGCGGCGGCGAGATGCTGGTGTTCGCCGACGAGAAGGCCGGCATGGCCAGCGACGCCTGCAGCACCGTGCTGCCGGTGGCCCCCACCGACGAC
>DROT01000121.1 GCA_011321775.1 Gammaproteobacteria bacterium
CCATGGTGGAAGCCTTCGAGGGAGATCCCGATCACCTCTGCACCGGCCGCAGCGCCCCCCAGCGACTGCAGCGGGCCTTGCAGCAGGCCGACGAACTGGGGATCGAGGTCCCGCGTCTGCGCGCCATCGCCGCCGCGCGAGGCTAGGAGCCTGTCCGAGTATTGGGGCCGTAGCGAGAGCGTGGCACAGCGAGGTGATTTTTGCGATCGTTTGAGGGGCATAGTGGGGACTATGCGACGAAAAGGATCGCGAAAAGGGGCCGCTGTGCTGCGCTCGCAGCAGGTCCATCATTACTCGGACAGGCTCCTGGTTCGAAGGGTTCGGGAATCAGGGTCGATGCGGCCACAACCAGGCGGCGCCGCGAACGCCGCTGGAGTCTCCGAACCTGGGCGCCACCAGGCGAGTGCCGACGTGGTCTGAAAATACATAGGACGACCAGGCATCCGGCACGTCGCTGTACAAGCGGGCGATGTTGCCAACGCCCCCGCCGAGCACGATGAACTCCGGGTCGATGACGTTGATCACGGTGGCCAGCGCGCGCGCCATACGATCGACGTAACGATCCAGGACCTGAACCGCCAGCCGTTCACCCGCCTGCTCACGCGCGGCGATCTCCACGGCCCCGAGCGCCTCGCCACCGGCCTGGCGGTAGTCGCGCTCCAGCGCCGGCCCGGAGAGCCAGGTCTCGATGCAGCCGCGACGACCGCAGTAGCAGGCCGGCCCTGGACGCTCGCTGTCGAGTGGCCAGGGCAGCGGGTTGTGCCCCCATTCACCGGCGATGGCATTGATGCCCGCGAGCAGGCGCCCGTGACAGACGATACCGCCACCGGTACCGGTGCCGACGATGACGCCGAATACGGTGTCGGCGCCGGCGGCAGCGCCATCGGTCGCCTCCGAGAGGGCGAAACAGTCGGCGTCGTTGGCGATCCGTACGGGCCGCTGCAGCAATGCCTCGAGATCCGCGCGCAGCGGCTTGCCGTTGAGGCAGGTGGAATTGGAATTCTTCAACAGGCCGGTAGCGGGGGAAATGGCGCCCGGCGTACCGACACCGACGCTGGCGCGACAGCCGAGCGCCTGTTCGGCTGTCGTCACCAGCTCGGCAATCGCCCGCAGGGTGGCCCGGTAGTCACCCTGGGGCGTAGCCACGCGCCGGCGCAGACGTTCCCGTCCCCGCTCGTCGAGCGCAAGCGCCTCGATCTTGGTGCCGCCGAGATCGACGCCGATTCGCATCGCCCCGCCCGCAGACTTCCCTCAGCTCGCCCAGCCAGCGAGCGTGAGCACGGAGATCGCCACCAGCCACACGGTGAGTGCACGCCATACCAGCCGCATGGCGGCCCGTACCGGGGCACCGGGATAGTCGCCAGCGTGCGGTTCGGCATCGCTCCCGAGCGCACCGCGACCGGTGAGTGCCAGCACCCGCGCCGAGCCGTCGACACCCTGCGGATGATGCTGGTGCGCCTCCCGCCAGCCTTCCATGGCCGCGTCGAAATGACCACTCAACGCGTAGCTCAACGCCAGCAGACGCGCCGGCAGCCACACCAGCAGCGAATACAGGCCGGCCACCGCACCGCGCGCCCCATCATGTCGATAGAGCACGGCCGTGCTGCGGTACATGACCGCCCCCAGCGGCCCCAGCAGCACGAACCAGAGCAGCACCGCAAACAGCCGATCGCTGGCGTCCTCCAGCACCGCCTCGGTCACCCGTCGGAGGCACTCCTCCTCGTCCTCGGGCAACTCGCCGCCGTGCAGCAGCTTGGCCGCCGCCCGCTTTCGCAGTTCCCCGTCGGCGCTGTCACAGACATCGCAGAAGGCATCGACATCCACCGCGAGGTCGCGCGGACCGAGGCAATAGACGAATACCACGATATAGAACAGCAGTCCTGCCAGACCGAACAACCAGCCGTCGATCCACTCCTGGAGCCACCAGGTCAGCAACCACAACGGAAGCAGGACAAGGAGCACCCCCGGCAGCCGCTCGTGCAGCGAGACGGGCAGACGTTCCCTCACCCATTCGGCGTATTGCAGGAAATAGTGATAGTGCCGGTACTGGTGCAGATGCGTCCACAACCGGTCCACGGCGATGCCCAGCAGGGCGGAAATGAGTGTCATGTTATTGAATATCCATGGGAACGGCTGGCACGCTACAGCCTGTCGGAGGAAGCTGTCAAGCCGCCCCCAGCAGGGTTCGAAGACGCGTCCAGTCGAAAGCGGGGCCCGGATCGGTCTTGCGCCCCGGCGCAATATCGCTGTGGCCGACGATGTCGTCGGCACCGATCGCCGGATAGCGCGTGCGCAACAGGCGGATCAGGCCGGCGAGCCGGCGGTACTGGATGTCTTCGTAGGCTTCATTGTCCTGGCCCTCGAGTTCGATACCGATGGAGAAGTCATTGCACGCCTCGCGGCCGGCATAACAGGAGCGGCCGGCATGCCAGGCGCGGCGGTCGAAAGGCACATACTGGACCAGTTCCCCGCCGCGGCGGATCAGCACGTGCGCCGATACACGCGCCCCGGCGATGGTCGCGAAATAGGGATGGGCGCTCGCGTCCAGGCGGTTGCAGAACAGATCATCGATCCAGTCTCCTCCGTATTCGCCCGGTGGCAGACTGATACCGTGCACCACGACCAGGCCGACCTCGCAGCCGCCGGGTCGTTCGTCGCAGTTTGGCGACAATACGCGTCGGACCCCTTCCAGCCAGGCGCCGTCCGACGACAGTCTCATTGCTCGTGCTGCTTCATCCACCGGTCTCATTATGGAGTCTCGGGCGGATCGTTTACAATGCGCAGCTTCAGTCAGCCGCTTCAGCTA
>DROT01000122.1 GCA_011321775.1 Gammaproteobacteria bacterium
TGATCATGGCCACCGGGCGCAGCGACTTCCCCAACCAGGTCAACAATGTACTCGGTTTTCCCTTCATCTTCCGCGGTGCCCTGGACGTACGCGCCCACGCCATCAACCGCGAGATGCAGATCGCAGCGGTGGAGGGTCTGCGCGCCCTGACCCACGAGCCGGTATTGCCGGAGATGCTGGAACTCTACCACCTGGAGAAACTGGAGTTCGGGCCCGAGTACATCATTCCCAAGCCCTTCGACCCGCGGCTGATGGATTTCGTGCCGCCGGCCGTGGCCCAGGCCGCCATCGAATCGGGGGTGGCCGGCGCCGGCTTCCCCGCCCACTACAAGCCGGCCCCGCATCTCTGAAGCAGGCCGGGGCCGCCCGGGCCCGCGTCCGCGCCGGGATCGGTGGTTCAGTCCTCCGCCAGCAGCGCCTCCACCTCCCTGATGCCGGCACGCGCCATCGGACGGCCGTCGACCGGGCTGCGCGGCGCCTCGCGACGTCCCTCGCGCGGGAACACCAGCAGCTCCACGGCATGCTCGCCGGCCCGGAACTCGTAGCACGGATACTCCTGCCAGCTGTCGCGGCCGGTGCGCAGCCGCCGGCTGCCGCTGCGGAAGGGGATGTGCGCCTCCATCAGGAACAGGGTGAGTTCCTCGGGTGTATCGGCGAACAGGTGCAGGTTGATGTCGGCGTGGCGGCCCGCCAGTCCACTCAGTACCGAGCCCACCAGCTGGGGATTGAAGCCGGACAGGAAGCGCATTGCCCGCAGCGCGCCGAGGCGCAGCTCGTGCAGGTGGTGCGCCTGCTGCCGGTCCCGGAACAGGCGCTGGTACTCGGCCAGCGCCTCCTGGACTTCCAGGTTGCGGGGCATGTTGCGGGTATCCGGCGCCCCCAGGTGCTGGGCCGCCTTGCGCTTGGCGGCATAGAAGTCATGGATACCCTCCTCGGCCATGAGGCGGGCGGCTTCCTGGGCGATGCGCACCCGCATCTGCCGTGCATGAACCGATTCCTTGCGCATCAGAACAGCGGTTCTTCGTCCTCGCTGGCGGCACTTCCACCGCCCTGCCTGTCTTCGGGCTCACTGTACCGCTGGGGCACGTTGTCGCTGCGGAACAGCTCGAAGATGCCGCCCGCCCGGCCCGGCGGCAGTCGCAAGCCGGTCCCGGGGTCGATCCGCACCGAGACCAGCCCCGGCGGTTGCGCCATCACCGTCTCCGGCACCCCATTGAGAGCCACCCGCATGTAGTCGATCCACATGGGCAGGGCGGCGCGACTGCCGGTCTCGCCGATGCCGAGCGGTCGCACCCGGTCGAAGCCCACCCACACCGTGGTCACCACTGCACCGTTGAAACCGCAGAACCAGGCGTCGCGCTGATCGTTGGTGGTGCCGGTCTTGCCGGCCAGGTCCTTGCGCCCCAGCACCCTGGCCCGCCGTCCCGTGCCGCGACGGATCACGTCCTGCATCATGGTGGTCATGAGGTAGACATTGGTGGCCTCCACCACGCGCCTGGCGTGACGTACTTCGGGCTCACCCTGCGCGGCCTGGTCTTCGCCGGCGGCCCGGCTTTCGGTGTCAGCCGCCGCCGGCGTCGTTTCCGCGGCCGGTTTTTCCTCATCAGCCGACTGCTCGCATTCCGGGCACGCCACTTCCGGGTTTGCCCGGTAGAGCTCGGCACCCGAGGAGTCGAGTATCCGCTCTATATAATAAGGTTCCACGTAGAAGCCGGTATTCGCCCACACGCTGTAGGCACGCGCCATTTCCATCGGCGTCGCCGAGCCGCTTCCCAGCGCCAGCGACAGGTCCTTCGGGATCTGGTCGGGCTTGAAACCGAAACGCTGCACATAGCGCGCCGCGTAGCGTGGCCCGATCGCCTGCAACAGGCGGATCGACACCAGATTGCGCGAATGCGTCAGTGCCACGCGCATGCGGGTCGGGCCGTAGAACTTGCCACTGTAGTTTTCCGGCCGCCAGGTGGTCTCCAGTGACGGGTCGTCGAATACCACCGGCGCATCGTTGAACAGGCTGGCCACGGTATATCCCTTCGCCAGAGCAGCCGAATAGATGAAGGGCTTGAAACTGGAGCCCGGCTGGCGCCGCGCCTGGGTGGCCCGGTTGAACTTGCTGCTGTGGAAATCGAATCCCCCGACCAGCGCCTGCAGCGCGCCATCACGCGGCCGCAGCGATACCAGTGCACCGGCGACCCGGGGTCGCTGCGCCAGGCGCCAGGCGCCTTCGTCCAGTGCCTCCAGGTACACCAGGTCGCCTGCCTTGAGGACCTCGGTGGCGGACTTGGGTTCCGGGCCGCGATGGTTGACCGAGCGGTAGGGGCGCGCCCATGAAATGCCCTCCCACCCCAGCTCCACCGCGGTTCCGTCCGCGAGCTGCAGCCGCGCCGACTTGTCCTTCACGGAAAGGACCAGGGCCCGTTCGAGACCGGCCAGGGACGGTATTCGCCGGATCGCCGCACGCCGCGTCTCGGTATCGCTTTCCTGCGGCAGATCCACGTGATCGGCTGCCCCGCGGTAGCCGTGCCGGCGCGAGTAGGCCAGCAACGCCGAGCGCAGCGCCCGGTTGGCCGCCTCCTGCCGGCCCCGGTCGAGGGTGGTGTAGACCTGGTAACCGGCACTGTAGGCCTGCTCCCCGTAATGGTCGACCATGTAGGCACGCACCATCTCCGCCACCCAGGGCGCCTCCACATCCACCTTCGGGGTGTGCAGGCTGGCATCATCCGGCTCCGCAATCGCGGCCCGGTATTGTTCCTCGTCGATGAAGCCCAGCTCCCGCATGCGCCCGAGCACATAATTGCGACGCTCCAGCGCGCGCTCGGGATTGCTGACCGGATTGTTGCTGGAGGGCGCCTTGGGCAGACCGGCGATCATGGCCGTCTGGGCCAGCGTCAGGTGGTCGATCGGCACCCCGTAGTAGACCTGCGCCGCGGCGCCGATGCCGTAGGCACGGTGCCCGAAATAGATCTTGTTCAGATACAGCTCCAGGATTTCCTGCTTGCTCAGGTAACGCTCGATCTTCAGCGCCAGGAAGATCTCGGTGAGCTTGCGCAGGTAGGTCTTCTCGCTGCTGAGAAAGAAGTTGCGCGCCACCTGCATGGTGATGGTGCTGCCCCCCTGGCGTTTCTGGCCGGTACGGATCAGCTCCACGGCGGCCCGCACCAGCCCCTGGTAATCGACCCCGGGGTGCACGAAAAAGCGGTCGTCCTCGGTGGCGAGGAAGGCATCGATCACGTGCTGCGGCAAATCCCGGTAACGCACCGGTATGCGGCGCTGCTCGCCGAATTCGGCCATCAGGGCACCGTCGCTGCTGTACACCCGCAAGGGAACCTGAAGTTGCACCTCTTTCAGCCGCTCAATAGGGGGCAGCTGCGGGGCAATATAGAAGTAGGCTGCCGCGGCGACGATCAGGCCCGCGGTCAGCAGTGCAAAACCGGAGGCCAGCACGAGGCGGAGAATTCTGAAGGAATGAGTCATAAATTTGGCGGGATGTGACCCGCTTCAAACTACCGGCAAAAGGATTTCTAAACTTCAGTATAAAGCGTCCGATAATTGGAATCGAACCAGGCAGATTAAAGAGCCTTTTGTTGACAACAATTTGCTGCTGCCCTCTAATCAACGACAGTATCAAAACACTGCAATTGCGGTGAATCAAAGGGAAATCACGGTGCAAATCGCGCAACTGTTTACACGGAAAACCCCCCCGGTACTGGGGCTCGATATCAGCTCCTCGGCCGTCAAACTACTCGAACTCAGCCGCAATGGGAACCGCTACCGCGTCGAAAGTTACGCCGTCGAGCCCCTGCCACCCAATTCAGTCGTCGAGAAGAACATCACCGATGTCGAGGCCGTGGGTGAAGCCGTACGCCGCGCCCTCAAGCGCGCCGGCGCCCGCACCCGCAACGCCGCCGTGGCCGTCGCAGGCTCCTCGGTCATCACCAAGGTGGTACCGATGCCCAACAACCTGTCGGACGACGAGCTGCACAGCCAGATCGAACTGGAGGCCGACCAGTACGTCCCCTACCCGCTGGAGGAAGTGAGCCTGGATTTTGAGGTCCTCGGCGCCAGCGACAACAACCCGGATACCGTCGACGTGCTGCTGGCGGCCTGCCGCACCGAGACGGTCGACATGCGTACCGCCGCGGTCGAGAGCGGCGGTCTGGACACCAAGATCGTCGATGTCGAGGCCTATGCCACGGAAAACGCCTTTCAGCTGCTGCTCGACCAGGTTCCCGACCAGGGCATGGACAAGACCGTCGCCGTCATCGACATCGGCGCCACCATGACCACCCTCAACGTGCTGCACGACACGCGCCTGATCTACACCCGCGACCAGGTCTTCGGCGGCAAACAGCTCACCGAAGAGATCATGCGCCGCTATGGCCTCTCCTATGAAGAGGCCGGCATGGCAAAACGACAGGGCGGCCTGCCGGAAAACTACGAACCGGAAGTACTGGAGCCGTTCAAGGAAGCGATGTGCCAGCAGGTGAGCCGCTCGTTGCAGTTCTTTTTCGGCTCCAGCCAGTACAACAGCGTCGACCAGATCATTCTCGCCGGCGGCAGCGCCTCGGTGCCCGGCATCGCGGAGCTGATACAGGAGCGCCTCAACGTCGAGACTCTCATCGCCAACCCGTTCGCATCCATGTCCCTGTCATCGCACGTGAAGCCGCAATCGCTGAGTAACGATGCGCCCGCGCTGCTGATCGCCTGTGGCCTGGCCCTGAGGAGTTTTGACTGATGGCACACATCAACCTTCTACCCTGGCGCGAGGAACTGCGCAAACAGAAACAACAGCAGTTTGCCGTCGTCAGTGCCGGCTCCGCCATTCTCGGCGCCCTGCTGGTACTGCTGGCACACATGCAGATCGGCGGCCTGATCGAGAACCAGAACCAGCGCAACCAGTTCCTGCAGAAAGAGATCGCACAGCTCGACAAGAAGATCGAAAAGATCAAGGAACTCGAAAAGACCAAGGCCGCACTGCTGGCGCGCATGGATATCATCCAGCAGCTGCAGAGCAGCCGTCCCCAGAGCGTGCACCTCATGGACGAACTGGTCACCACCTTGCCCGACGGGGTCTACCTGGAGAGCATCAGCCAGAAGGGTGGCGCCCTCACACTGGCCGGCGTGGCACAGTCCAACGCCCGCGTGTCCGCCTACATGCGCAATATCGACAACTCCGAGTGGCTGACCAAACCGCAACTCGACGTCATTGAAACCAAGGAAGACGACAAGCGCCGTACCGCGGAATTCGTGCTGCGCGCAAGTCAGGCGACTCCGTCACAGGAAGACGCCGGGGAGCAAGGCTGATGAATCTCTCTGAACTCAACGATCTCGACCTGAGCAATATCACCAACTGGCCGCTGCCGGCCCGCGTCTTCGTGGTCGCACTGGTGTTTGTCGCCGTCCTGGGCCTGGGCTACTGGCTCGACATCAAGGACCAGGTGGCCAGCCTGGAGAAGGCGGAGCACAAGGAGACCGAGCTGCGCCGTACTTTCGAAAACAAGGCTGGCAAGGCCGCCAACCTGGCGGCCTACGAGAAACAGCTGGACGAGATGCGTGAATCCTTCGGTGCCATGCTGCGCCAGTTGCCGGACAAGACCGAAGTCGCCGAACTGCTGGTAGACATCTCCCAGACGGGGCTGGCGGCCGGCCTCGAATTCGAACTGTTCAAGCCGCAGCCGGAAGTGCCCAAGGAATTCTACGCCGAGCTGCCCATCAGCATCCGCGTCAAGGGCGGCTATCATGAATTCGGCAACTTCATCAGCGGTATCGCCGCCCTGCCGCGCATCGTGACCGTGCACGATGTGAACATCAAGCCCGGCGAAGACGGAAAACTGGTAATGGACATACTGGCCAAGACCTACCGATATATGGATGAGGAAGAAGGAGGCGTCCAATGAACCCGCAGCGCAAAACTGCATGGAGCCTTGCCGGATGTGTGCTCGCCGCCAGCCTGACGGCCTGCAGCGGGAACAATACCGAGGATCTTCAAAGCTACGTCAAGCAGGTGAAATCGCGCCAGCACGCGCGCATCGACCCCCTTCCGGAGTTCGCACCCTTCGAAACCCACCTGTATGCGGCGGCCGGCGGACGCGATCCGTTCACACCGCCGGTCTATTCGGCGCCCAAGTCACGCCTGGCCAAGGCGGGCAACAACGGTGTGTCGCCGGACTTCAACCGCCCGCGCGAACCGCTGGAATCCGAACCTCTCGACGGCCTGCGCATGGTGGGCACGCTCGAGCGCGACCATAACTCCTGGGCCCTGATCCGCATGTCCGACAGCACGATCCACCGGGTCAAGCCGGGCAACTACATGGGCCAGAACAACGGCAAGATCGTTCGCATTACGGAGTCAGAAGTAGAACTGACGGAAATTGTTCCCGACGGACTCGGGGGATGGATGGAACGCCAGGCCAAGCTGGCACTCAGTGAGTAATTTGGAGATAAAAACGATGAACGCGACGATGATCGATCGGAACTCTGCAGGGCGCAAGGCATGGCGACCGACCCGCCTGGTCTGGAACGGACTCCTGCTTCTCGCGACCGTGTTGCTGCTGGGTAGCTGGCACCCGACCCGGGCCGATGCCAAGGAACTCAACACCCTGGAGGAGATCAATTTTGCCGGGCTGCCCGGGAACCAGGTGCAGATCATCCTCAAGATGAGTCAGCCTGCCTCCAACCCCGGCAGCTTTACCATCGACAATCCCGCCCGCATCGCCTTCGATCTGCCGGCGACCAAGAGCGGGCTGGCAAAGCGTTCACTGCCCATCGGCATCGGACCGGCCAAGAGCGTCACCGCCGTCGAGGTCAAGGGTCGTACCCGGGTGGTGCTCAACCTGTTCGAGATGGTGCCCTATGAAACCCGCGCCCAGGGCAACGAGATCGTCGTGACACTGGGCTCGCCGAGTGCCTCCGCCACCGGCCCCTCCGGTAGCACCACCGCCGCAACCGCGGCCGCGCCGCACGGCAAGCCGGAAATCACAAACATCGATTTCCGCCGCGGAGACAAGGGCGAGGGTCGCGTGATCATCACCCTGTCCGACCCTTCCGTCCCCGTCGACATGCACCAGGAGGCGGGCAAGATCGTTCTCGACTTCCCCGGCACCGCGTTGCCGCCGGAACTGGAGCGCCGTCTCGACGTCACCGACTTTGCGACCCCCGTCAAGCTGATCGACACCGAGGCCAAGGGTGACAAGGTCGAGATGAAGATCACCGCCAAGGGCGAATACGAACACCTGGCCTATCAGACGGACAACCAGTTCACCCTGGAGGTCCGCGAGACCACCAAGGAAGAAAAGGAAGCACGCAAGAAGAAGGAATTCGGCTACACCGGCGAGCGCCTGTCGCTGAACTTCCAGGACATCGAGGTCCGCTCGGTGCTGCAGCTGCTGGCCGACTTCACCGGCATCAATATCGTCGTCAGCGACACGGTGACGGGAAATATCAGCCTGCGCATGCAGAATGTCCCCTGGGACCAGGCCCTGGATATCGTGCTGCAGACCAAGGGGCTGGCCAAGCGCCAGACCGGCAATGTGATGCTGGTCGCCCCCAGCGAGGAAATCGCGGCGCGCGAGAAACTGGAGCTGGAGTCGAAGAAGCAGATCGAGGAGCTGGCGCCGCTGTACTCCGACTACATCCAGATCAACTACGCCAAGGCGTCGGACATCGCCGCGCTGCTGCAAAACGAGGACAATGCGCTGCTGTCGGAGCGCGGCAAGGTCAGCGTGGATGAGCGCACCAACACCCTGCTGCTGCAGGACACCGCCGACAAGCTGGAGCAGATCCGCAAGCTGGTGGCCCGCCTCGACATCCCGGTACGCCAGGTACTGATCGAGTCGCGCATCGTCATCGCCAACAATGACTTCACCCGCGATCTGGGCGTCAAGTTCGGGATAAGCCATAGCAGCACTCGTGGTGACAAGTTCGTCACCATCGGCGGCACCGAGAGCGGCGCCTACGATTTCGGACAGAACACCGCGTTCGAATCGCCGGCCGGCAGCGGCCTGGAAGGCCTGCTGGTCAACCTGCCGGCACCGGACCCCTCCGGTTCCATAGGCCTGGCGCTCGGCAAGCTGGGCAGCAACCTGCTGCAGCTGGAGCTCAGTGCCATGCAGCTGGAGAACCGTGGTGAAGTCGTCTCCAGCCCGCGGGTCATCACCTCCAACCAGCAGGAAGCGGCCATCCAGCAGGGCGTGGAAATCCCCTACCAGCAGGCGACTTCCAGCGGCGCAACCTCGGTGAGCTTCAAGGAGGCCGTGCTGGAACTGCGGGTCACACCGCAGATCACCCCCGACGACCGCATCATCATGGATCTCAAGGTGAGCAAGGACAACGTCGGCGAGGTCTTCTTCGGCGTGCCCAGCATCAATACTCGCAATGTCGAGACGCGGGTACTGGTCGACAACGGCGAGACCCTGGTCCTCGGCGGCATCTACGAGCAGGAACGCGCCAACCAGGTCGAGCGCGTGCCCTTCTTCGGCGAGCTGCCGGGCGTCGGCTGGCTGTTCCGCACGGAGCACAAGAGCGACCAGAAACAGGAACTGCTGATTTTCGTGACCCCGAAGATCATCAAGGAAGGCATGAGTATCGAATAGGCCCGACTTGTACCCGGAGCCTGTTTCTGGCATACCTGCCCGACATGAAAGTGTCGGGCAGTTTTTTTCTGGTGGGCCCCATGGGGGCCGGGAAATCCACCATCGGTCGCCAGCTGGCGCGGCAACTCGGTTTCGAGTTCCTCGACAGTGACCGCGAGATCGAGCAACGAACCGGGGTCGACATCCCGCTGATCTTCGACCTGGAAGGCGAAGCCGGTTTCCGCAAGCGCGAGGAGGCCGTCATCGAGGACCTGACACAACGTCCCGACATCGTCCTCGCCACCGGCGGTGGGGCCGTGCTCAGCCAGCCGAATCGCCGCCACCTCAGCTCCCGGGGGCATGTCATCTACCTGCGCACCTCGGTTGAACAGCAGTTGCAGCGCACCGCCCATGACCGCAACCGGCCGCTGCTGCAGACCGGGGATCCGGAGAAGAAACTGCGCGAGCTGATGGATGTTCGCGACCCGCTGTACCGGGAGGTCGCCGACTGGACCATCGATACCGATGGCTGCCGGGTCCAGGAGGTGGTGCGCATGATCCTGCAGCGGATCCGGCAGGACTGACGGCTCCTGCGCGCCGGCCGTTTTGCGCCGAGCCCCTATTGCTTTATTCTATCCGGCATGACAAAGACCCTGACTGTCGATCTCGGTGATCGCAGCTATCCCATCCATGTCGGGCCAGGCCTGATCGGCGAGGGCGAACTGTACCGCCCGCATCTGCGCGGCCGACAGGTCATGCTCGTCAGCAACGAGACCGTCGCTCCGCTCTACCTGGAACCGGTTCTGGACGCGCTGTCCGGCCTGCAGGTGGAACGCGTCATCCTGCCGGATGGCGAGCAATACAAGAACCTGGACACCCTGAACCTCATCTATGACGCGCTGCTGGAGAAGCGCTTCAACCGCAGCTGCTGCCTGGTGGCACTCGGCGGCGGTGTGGTTGGTGACATGGCGGGCTTCGCCGCCGCCACCTACCAGCGTGGTGTCGACTTCATCCAGGTGCCCACCACCTTGCTGGCCCAGGTCGACTCCTCCGTCGGCGGCAAGACCGGCGTCAATCATCGCCTCGGCAAGAACATGATCGGCGCCTTCTACCAGCCGCGTGCCGTGCTGGCGGATACCGACACCCTGGACACCCTGGACGATCGCCAGCTGTCGGCCGGCCTCGCCGAGGTCATCAAGTACGGCCTCATCCAGGACGCCGCGTTTTTCGCCTGGCTGGAACAGAACATGCCGCGCCTGCTGGCGCGTGACAGCGACGCCCTGATCCATGCCATCGAACACTCCTGCCGCTGCAAGGCGGAGATCGTCGCCGCCGACGAACGCGAGGCCGGGCGGCGCGCCCTCCTCAACCTCGGCCACACCTTCGGTCACGCGATCGAGACCGGGATGGGCTACGGTGCCTGGCTGCACGGAGAGGGGGTCGCCGCCGGCATGGTGATGGCCGCCGATCTGTCGGCGCGCCACGGCTGGCTGGAAGCGGGCGACGTGGAACGCATTCGTGCCCTGCTGCGCGCGGCGCGGCTGCCGGTGGAACCGCCGGCCGGGATGGACCGCGAGCGCTTCCTCGAGCTGATGGCCGTCGACAAGAAGGCCGTGGATGGCGGCCTGCGCCTGGTCCTCCTCGATGCCATCGGCGCTGCGCGCGTCCGTTCCGATTTCGATCCGGCACTGCTCGACCTCACGCTGTCGGCAAGGGCGGCATGAATCCGCAGGCCGGCGCTCTGACACGGCCGGGCGGCCTCGCACCCTATGCCGCCAGCGACACAGGCTCACGGGGGCGCCGCCATGCGGAAGCACCGCCGGCCTGTCGCAGCGAATTCCAGCGCGACCGTGACCGCATCATCCACGCCGCGGCCTTCCGGCGCCTGGAATACAAGACCCAGGTGTTCGTCAATCACGAGGGCGACCTGTTCCGCACCCGCCTGACACACTCCATCGAGGTCGCCCAGATCGCGCGCTCCATCGCCCGCGCCCTGCAACTCAACGAGGACCTTACCGAAGCGATCGCGCTGGCCCACGACCTCGGCCATACCCCCTTCGGCCACGCCGGCCAGGACGCGCTCAATGCCTGCATGAGTGAATACGGAGGCTTCGAGCACAACCTCCAGTCGCTGCGCGTGGTCGACGAACTCGAGGAGAAATACGCCGACTTTCCGGGCCTGAACCTGACCTTCGAGACCCGCGAGGGAATCCTCAAGCACTGCTCGCCGAAGAAGGCCGCGGAACTCGGCGAGGTGGCAGAACGCTTTCTGCTGGGCAAACAGCCCAGCCTCGAGGCCCAGTTGACCAACCTGGCCGACGAGATCGCCTACAACAGCCACGACGTGGACGACGGGCTGCGCTCCGAACTGATCGATACCCGCCAGCTGGAGGAGGTCCCGCTGTTCCACCAGCAGTACCGGGAGGTCAGGGAGCGCTATCCACGGCTGGCACAACGCCGCGTCATCCACGAGGTGGTTCGGCGGCTGATCAATTGCCAGGTCATCGATCTGGTGCAGACCAGCCAGGCGCGGCTGCAACAGCAGCGGCCCGCGGATCTGGAGGAGGTACGCAACCACAGCTCGCCCCTGATCGGCTTCAGCGAGACCATGCGGGATCGCAACCGCGAGCTGAAGCGTTTCCTGAGACGGCATCTGTACCGTCATTACCGGGTGCATCGCATGACCGCCAAGGCCGCGCGCGTGATCCGTGAGCTGTTCACCGCCTTCTTCGAGGATCCGCATCTGTTGCCGGACGAGGCGCGCCACAAGGCCGAAGCACTGCGCCACCGCGACGGACTCCACGGCCAGGCACGCGCCGTCGCCGACTACATCGCCGGCATGACCGATCGCTATGCCATCAAGGAGCATGGACGCATCTACAATCCCGGGGAGCTGACTTGAGCCGCCATGCGCATCTACATGCAAATCCTTCCCGGCGACAAGAGCCCGCCCAGGTTCTATCATCTGCACCTGCAGGAAGATCTCCTGGAAGGCTGGACGCTGATCCGCGAGTGGGGCTACCAGGGCGCCGGCGGGCGTATGATCCGTGATCACTACCCCGACCGCGAGAGCGCGGAACAGGCCATGATGGACGTGCGCGACGCACAACTGAAGAAGGGATATCGAATCGTGTTCATGCAGGGCCAGACGTGAACGAACAACAGCCACCTTCCGCGAACGGCAACTATCTCGAAAGCCTGTCGCTCCACTGCGCGCCCTTCGCGGACGAGATCGACGGACGCTTCTTCTACGGCGGCACCGCGCTGATGCAGCGTCTCGATCTGCTCAGCCACCTGACCCAGTTCGGCGACGCCGTGATACTGGTCGCCGGCCCCGAAGGCAGCGGCAAGACCACCATGCTGCGCCGCTTCGTCGGCGACGCCAGCAAGCGCTGGCGCCTGTGCCTGCTGGACGCGGCCGACTTCGAACGCTTCCCGCGGAGCCTCGCGGACAGCCTCGGCGTGGAGGCCGCCGACTCCGAGACGGAGGTACTGAACCGCTGGTCCAGCCAGAGCGGCGATGACCGGCTCCTGGTGATCGTCATCGACAACGCCGGTCTGCTGGATGAATCCGCCTTCCGGCGACTGTGTACCCTGTTCAACCAGCCGGGCGCGGAAAGACTGCGGCTGGTGATGTTCGGCACCCCCGACGCCCAGCAACGCCTCAAGCAGGCGCTCGAGAAGAACGCGCTCAGCTGCACCACGCAGTTCCTCGAGGTGCCGCGGCTGTCCGAAGAGGAGACGGCGTCCTACCTGATGTATCGCCTGGCGGTCGCCGGCTACAGTGGCGAGAGCCCTTTCACCGCCACCGAGATACGCGCCATCTGCAAGGCCGCCGACGGCCGTCCGGCGGCGATCAACCGCCTGGCGCACCAGGCGCTGCAGGAACGCCAGGCGCGGCTGAAGAGCAGGAAGCCGGGGCCCGTGCGACGGCTGCCACCGATCCGCGGGCCGGTGTGGGGAGGGGCCGCGCTGCTGGTACTGGTGCTGGCATTCTATCTGGGATGGCAGCGCTTCTACCCGGAGCGCGACGAGGTGCCCCTGCCACGGGCCTCGTTGCCGGCGATGCAGGAACGGCCGCTGGAGCTCCCCGAGAGAACGCCACGCGAGCCGACAGGCGCTCCACCAGACGCCGAGCCCCCCGCCCTGGTGGCACTGAACCAGCCGTCGCCGGCAACGAGCGCGGGAATGCCGGAACCGCCACTCGCAACGGAAAGCGGGGACGAACCGAGCGGGACCGACCGGGTTGAAGACCTGCCCCGGCCCCCCGGCAGTGACAGCCGGGCACCGCGGACAGGCGCGGCGACCACCGGGGTCGCGGCACTGGAGCCGAAGCCGGTGACGAAGGATTCGGCAACGCCCCCGGTCGACACCCCCACCACCCCACGGCAGGATGACGCGAACCGCGGCGAGCGGGAAGAGATTACCGCGGCGGACAACGAAGCGGCGGCAATCCCGCAGGCGCCGGCAGCAAAGGAGGCCGAAACGAGCGTGGCGCCGAAACCGGCCGAGCCCGCCGCGACGGCGCCCGAAGCCAGCGCCATCCCCGCCCCCAAGACCGCCGGGAGCGCCGTGGCGACCGCGCTGCCGCACCGGGAAGACTGGTTGCTGCAACAACCGGAAACTGCCTTCAGCCTGCAGTTGCTGGGTTCGCGCAGCGAACAGTCGCTGCTCGACTTCATCCGCAGCAACCGCCTGGACCTTCAGCGGACCGCCTACTACCGGGGCCGCTACAAGGGGAGCGACTGGTATGTGCTGCTGTACGGCAGCTACCCTGATCGCAAGGCGGCACTCGCCGCCCGCAGCACCCTGCCGGCGCGGGTCCGCAAGGGCAAACCCTGGCCACGAAGCCTGAAGGCGGTACAGCAGGCGATCCGCGAAATGCGCTGAAATCCCGCCGCGAACGGCGGTGAACAAGCCCAAAACACTGGCGAAATCACCGCTTCTCCATTATCCTTTCCGGCCCTGATTTTGCCAGTGGGGTGCCACCAGCCCTCCGGGGCTGGTGTCGTTCGCGCGCGCACGCCGAACACACCCTATATGAATCAAAGAGTTACTTGAGGTCGCAGATGAGTCACGGTGCTTTCCCGAAAAAGCAGGGCCTGTACGATCCGCACAATGAGCACGACGCCTGCGGTGTCGGTTTCGTGGCGCATATCAAGGGCCAGCAGAGCCATGCCATCGTGCGCCAGGGACTGCAGATCCTCGAGAACCTCACCCATCGCGGTGCCGTAGGCGCCGACCCGCTGGCCGGTGACGGCGCCGGCATCCTGATCCAGATGCCGGACCGCTTCCTGCGCGAGGAGTGCGCCACCCTCGACATCGAGCTGCCGGCGCCCGGCCGCTACGCCGCCGGCATGATCTTCCTGCCGCAACACGACCGCACCCGTGCCGAGTGCGAAGCCCTGATCGAACGCACCATCGAAGAGGAAGGACAGATCCTGCTGGGATGGCGCGACGTGCCCACCGACAGCAGCGGCCTCGGCCAGAGCGTCAAGGACGTCGAACCCGTGGTGCGTCAGCTGTTCATCGGTTGCAGCGAAACCATGGACTCCCAGGACGCCTTCGAGCGCAGGCTGTTCATCATCCGCAAGCTGGTCGAAAACCGGGTCCGGGAATCCGGGTGGGAGCAGCGCGAGAATTTCTACATTCCGTCGCTGTCGAGCCGTACCCTGCTGTACAAGGGCATGCTGCTGGCCAACCAGGTCGACGCCTATTACGAGGACCTGAAGGACGAGCGCCTGGTATCGGCGCTGGCACTGGTGCACCAGCGCTTCTCCACCAACACCTTTCCGTCCTGGGACCTGGCACACCCGTTCCGCATGATCGCTCACAACGGCGAGATCAACACCCTGCGCGGCAACGTCAACTGGATGCGCGCGCGGCGCCACTCCATGGCCTCGAAACTGTTTGGTGACGACCTCGAAAAGATCTGGCCGCTGATCCCGGAGGGACAGTCCGACTCGGCCTGTTTCGACAATGCCCTGGAACTGCTGGTGGCCGGCGGCTATTCCATGGCCCACGCCATGATGATGCTGATCCCCGAAGCCTGGGCCGGCAATCCGCTCATGGACGAAGGACGCCGCGCCTTCTACGAATACCATGCCGCGCTCATGGAGCCCTGGGATGGCCCTGCCGCCGTGGCCTTCACCGACGGCCGCCAGATCGGCGCCACCCTGGACCGCAACGGCCTGCGCCCGGCGCGCTACCTGATCACCGATGACGACCTGGTGGTGATGGCTTCGGAGATGGGCGTGCTCGACATCCCGCACCGCAAGATCGTCAAGAAGTGGCGCCTTCAGCCCGGCAAGATGTTTCTCATCGATCTGGAGCAGGGACGGATCATCGACGACGCCGAGCTCAAGAAGGAACTGGCTGCCGCCCAGCCTTATCCGCAGTGGCTGCAGAAAACCCAGATCCACCTCAAGAACCTGCCGGCCAACGTCGACGGTCAGCCGATCGACTTCGATACCCTGCTGGACCGGCAGCAGGCCTTCGGCTACACCCAGGAAGACCTCAGGGTGCTCATGGCGCCGATGGCCGCAACCGGCCAGGAGGCCATCGGTTCCATGGGTGCGGACAGCCCCGTGGCCGTGCTGTCGCGCAAGGCCAAGCCGCTGTTCAACTATTTCCAGCAGAACTTCGCCCAGGTCACCAATCCGCCCATCGACCCCATCCGCGAGGAACTGGTGATGTCGCTGGTGTCGCTGATCGGCCCGCGTCCCAACCTGCTGGGCCTGGATTCCGGCGGCGAACACATGCGCCTGGAAGTCAGCCAGCCGATCCTCACCAACAAGGACCTGGAGCGTATCCGCGGCATCGAGAAGACCACGGACGGCGCCTTCCGCACCATGACCCTCGACATCTGCTATGCCGCCGAGCAGGGCGCCGAGGGGATGGAAGACGCGCTCACCGCCCTGTGCCAGGCCGCCGAGGGCGCGGTGCGCGAGGGCTACAACATCCTCATCCTCTCGGATCGCGGGGTATCGGCCCGGCGCATCGCCATCCCGGCACTGCTGGCCACCTCGGCGGTACACCACCACCTGGTGCGCGCCGGCCTGCGTACCGAATCCGGGCTGGTGGTCGAGACCGGTGCCGCCCGCGAGGTACACCATTTCGCGGTACTTGCCGGCTACGGGGCCGAGGCCATCAACCCCTATCTCGCCTTCGAGACCCTGGCATCGATGAAGGACGAGCTGCCCGAGGAACTGGACGAGGCCGAGATCAACCGGCGCTACATCAAGGCGGTCGGCAAGGGCCTGCTGAAGGTGTTCTCCAAGATGGGCATCTCCACCTATCAGTCCTATTGCGGTGCCCAGATCTTCGATGCCGTCGGCCTGAAGACCGAATTCGTGGACAAGTACTTCACCGGCACCGCCAGCCTCATCGAGGGCGCCGGTATCGAGGAGATCGCCGCCGAATCCCTGCGCTGGCACCGCGATGCCTGGGGCAACGACCCCCTGTATGCGGAGGCCCTCGACGTCGGTGGCGAATACGCCTACCGCGTGCGCGGCGAGGACCACATGTGGACGCCGGAGACCATCTCCAGGCTGCAGCACGCCACGCGTGCCAACGATGCCCGCACCTACGAGGAATACGCGCGCCTGGTCAACGAGCAGAACAGCCATCTGAAGACCCTGCGCGGCCTGTTCGAGTTCAGGTTCGACGCCGAGCCGGTACCGATCGAGGAAGTCGAGCCGGCCACGGAGATCGTCAAGCGTTTCGCCACCGGCGCCATGTCCTTCGGCTCCATCTCCTGGGAAGCCCACACCACCCTGGCCATCGCCATGAACCGTCTGGGCGCCAAGTCCAACACCGGTGAGGGTGGCGAGGAACGCAGCCGCTACCAGCCGCTGGAAAACGGTGACTCCATGCGCTCAGCCATCAAGCAGGTGGCCTCGGGACGCTTCGGCGTCACCACCGAGTACCTGGTCAACTCGGACGACATCCAGATCAAGATGGCCCAGGGCGCCAAGCCCGGCGAGGGCGGCCAGCTGCCCGGCCACAAGGTCAACGAGTGGATCGCCAGGGTGCGCCACTCGACGCCCGGCGTCGGCCTGATCTCGCCGCCGCCGCATCATGACATCTACTCCATCGAGGACCTGGCGCAGCTGATCCACGACCTCAAGAACGTCAATCCGCAGGCGCGCATCAGCGTCAAGCTGGTCTCGGAGGTCGGCGTCGGCACCGTCGCCGCCGGCGTCTCCAAGGCACACGCGGACCACGTCACCATCTCCGGCTACGACGGCGGTACCGGCGCATCGCCGCTGACCTCCATCCGCCACGCCGGCAGCCCGTGGGAACTGGGGCTGGCCGAAACCCACCAGACCCTGGTGCTCAACCGCCTGCGCGGCCGCATCGCGGTACAGGTCGACGGCGGCCTGCGCACCGGCCGCGACGTGGTCATCGGTGCCCTGCTCGGCGCCGACGAGTTCGGCTTCGCCACCGCACCGCTGATCGTGGAAGGCTGCATCATGATGCGCAAGTGCCATCTCAACACCTGTCCGGTCGGTGTCGCCACCCAGGACGAGGTACTGCGCAAGCGCTTCATGGGCAAACCCGAACACCTGGTGAACTATTTCTTCTTCGTCGCCGAAGAGATCCGCCAGCTGATGGCAAGACTCGGTTTCCGCAGCATGTCGGAGATGATCGGCCGCATGGACCGGCTCGACATGCGCAAGGCGATCGATCACTGGAAGGCGCACGGCCTCGACTATTCGCGCATCCTGCACCGGCCGGAGGCAGGCGAGGGCATCGCCGTCTACAACTGCGAAGCGCAGGACCACGGTCTCGACAAGGCGCTCGACAACAAGCTGATCGAACAGTCGCGGCCGGCGCTGGAACGCGGCGAAGCGGTACGGATCGAGACCCCGGTCCGCAACGTCAACCGTTCGGTGGGTGCCATGCTCTCCGGCCGCGTGGCCGAGCGTTACGGCCACGAGGGCCTTCCTGACGACACCATCCACATCAAGCTGAAGGGCGTGGCCGGCCAGAGCTTCGGCGCCTGGGTGGCCCACGGCGTCACCCTGGAACTCGAGGGCGAGGGCAACGACTATGTCGGCAAGGGGCTGTCCGGGGGCCGCCTGGTGGCCTATCCCCCGCAGGACTGCCCCATCGTCCCGGAACAGAACATCATTGTCGGCAACACCGTGCTCTATGGCGCCATCGCCGGCGAGTGCTACTTCCGCGGCGTCGCCGGCGAACGCTTTGCGGTACGCAATTCCGGCGCCACGGCGGTGGTGGAAGGTGTCGGCGACCACGGTTGCGAATACATGACCGGCGGTGTGGTGGTCGTGCTCGGCAAGACCGGCCGCAACTTCGCCGCCGGCATGAGCGGTGGCATCGCCTACGTCCTGGACGAGGACGGGACCTTCGAGCATTGCTGCAACCTGGCCATGGTGGAACTGGAGCCGGTACCGGAAGAAGACGAACTGCTGGAGGAACTGGAGCACCAGGGCGGTGACCTCGAGACCCACGGCAAGGTCGATATCAGCAGCGACATGACCCGTTACGACGCGCTGCGGCTGCACCGCCTGATCGAGAAACACGCCCGCTATACCGGCAGCACCGTGGCGCGCGACATTCTCGACCACTGGAACGAGTTCCTGCCGAAATTCGTCAAGGTGATGCCGACCGACTATCGTCGCGCGCTGGAAGAGATGAAGCAGGCCCAGGCACAGGAGCTGGCAGAAGCCGCCAGCGGCTGAGGCGGCCGTCTTCCCCGAGGTATCACAACGCCCCTTCCGCGGGCGGCACGATCGAATCGAGTTTTAGCACAGGTCAACAACAAGACAATGGGCAAACCAACCGGATTTCTTGAATACCCGCGGCACGATCGCGGCTACAAGCCCGTCGAGGAACGCATCCGCAACTTCGACGAGTTCGTCATCCCGCTGCCCGAACAGGAGTTGCAGATCCAGGGAGCACGCTGCATGGACTGCGGCATCCCCTTCTGTCACCAGGGCTGCCCGGTCAACAACATCATTCCGGACTGGAACGATCTGGTGTGGAAGGGCCGCTGGGAACGGGCGATCAAGGTGCTGCATTCGACCAACAACTTCCCGGAGTTCACCGGCCGCATCTGCCCCGCACCCTGCCAGGAAGCCTGTACGCTGAACCTGCAGGACCAGCCGGTCACCATCAAGACCATCGAATGCGCCATCGTCGACAAGGCCTGGGAGAACGGCTGGATCAAGCCGCAGCCGGCCGAACACCCCAGCGGCAGAAAGGTCGCCGTGGTCGGTTCCGGTCCCGCGGGCCTGGCCTGCGCCCAGCAGCTGGCGCGCGCCGGCCACGCGGTGACGCTGTTCGAGAAGAACGACCGTATCGGCGGACTGCTGCGCTACGGCATTCCCGACTTCAAGATGAACAAGCGCCACATCGACCGCCGCATCGAGCAGATGCAGGCGGAGGGCGTCACTTTCAGGCCCAACACCCACGTCGGCGTGGACATCAGCGCCGCCGAACTGCTCGGCAGTTTCGACGCCGTGGCGCTGACGGGCGGTTCCGAACAGCCGCGCGACCTGCCGGTGCCGGGGCGGGAACTGGAAGGCATCTATTTCGCCATGCAGTTCCTGCCGCAGCAGAACCGGCGCAACGCCGGCGACGAGGTGCCGGCCGATGTGGCCATCACCGCCACCGGCAAGCACGTCATCGTCATCGGCGGCGGCGACACCGGCTCCGATTGCATCGGCACTTCCATTCGCCAGGGCGCAAAATCGGTCACCCAGCTGGAGATACTGCCGCGCCCGCCGGAGAAGGAAAACAAGGAACTGACCTGGCCGGACTGGCCCAACAAGCTGCGCACCTCGACCTCCCAGGAGGAAGGGGCGCGGCGTGAATGGTGTGTGGCCACCAAGGCATTCCTGGGCGAGAACGGCAAGGTACGCAGGATCCGCTGCGTGCGCGTCGAGTGGAACCGTGACCAGCAGGGCGCCTGGCAGATGAGCGAGATCGAGGGCAGCGAGTTCGAGCTGGAGGCGGACCTGGTGCTGCTGGCCATGGGCTTCGTCCACCCGGTCCACGACGGCCTGCTGAACGATCTCGGCGTCGCCTATGACGAGCGCGGCAACGTCCGCGGCGACACCGAGGGCGAGAAGGCCTACCACACCTCGGTCGACAAGGTCTTCGCGGCCGGCGACATGCGCCGCGGCCAGTCGCTGGTGGTATGGGCGATTCGTGAAGGGCGCCAGTGCGCGCGCGCCATCGACGAGTACCTGATGGGCTCATCGCTGTTGCCGCGCTGACGGCACCGTGGCATCGCCGGCATGCCCACGGACAAGCGATGAGCGGCAGGCATCGCCAGGATGGCCCGTACCCGCGGCCCCGCCCGTCCCGACACAACATCCTTCGCAGGCTGAGACATCATGGCTGAACTGAAAAACGACCGATTCCTCAGAGCCCTGCTGCGCCAGCCGGTGGACGTCACGCCGGTGTGGATGATGCGCCAGGCGGGCCGCTACCTGCCGGAGTATCGCGAGACGCGCAAGAAGGCCGGCAGCTTCATGGACCTGTGCAGGAACCCGGAACTGGCCTGCGAGGTCACCCTGCAGCCGCTGGAGCGTTTCCCGCTGGATGCCGCCATCCTGTTCTCCGACATCCTCACCATACCCGATGCCATGGGGCTCGGCCTGTATTTCACCGAGGGTGAGGGTCCGCGTTTCGAACGCCCGCTGCGCGAGCCACGCCAGATCGAGGCGCTGGGAGTCCCCGACCCGGAGACGGAACTGCGCTACGTCATGGACGCGGTGCGCACCATCCGTCGCGAACTGGACGGGCGGGTGCCGCTGATCGGTTTCTCCGGCAGCCCCTGGACGCTGGCCACCTACATGGTGGAAGGAGGATCGAGCAAGGACTTCGCCATCACCAAGACCATGCTCTACGAGCGCCCCGCCCTGCTCGATCGTCTGCTCGATACCGTCACCCGCGCCGTCACCGGCTACCTCAACGCCCAGATCGAGGCCGGCGCCCAGGCGGTCATGATCTTCGATACCTGGGGCGGCGCCCTCACGCCCGACGACTACTGTCACTTCTCGCTCAAGCCCATGGAACGCATCATCCAGGGCCTCAAACGCGAAAACGAGGGCCGCCGCGTGCCGGTGATCCTGTTCACCAAGAACGGCGGACAGTGGCTGGAGGCCATGGCCGAGACCGGCGCCGATGCCCTCGGTCTCGACTGGACCACCCGCATCGGTGACGCCCGTCGACGCGTCGGCGATCAGGTTGCCCTGCAGGGCAACCTGGATCCCTCGGTGCTCTATGCCTCACCGGAGACCATCCGGCGCCAGGTCGCCCGGGTGCTGGAAAGCTTCGGCAAGGGCAACGGCCACGTGTTCAACCTCGGACACGGCATCCACCCCGGCGTGCGCCCGGAACACGCCGGCGCCATGATCGAGGCGGTGCACGAACTCAGCCGGCCCTACCACGAGTAGCAGGCTGACCGGTACCTTCAGGCGACTTCCGCCAGCAGCGCGTCGATCATTCCCCGTGCCTGCGACAGGTAACCACCACCGAACAGGTTGTAGTGGTTGAGCACGTGATAGAGGTTATAGAGCTTCCTGCGTAGCGGGTAGCCGGCGTCCAGCGGCCAGGCATGGCGGTAGGCCGCGTAGAATTCGGGGCTGAAGCCGCCGAACAGTTCGGTCATGGCCAGGTCGGCCTCGCGGTCGCCGTAGTAGACCGCGGGATCGAACAACACCGGCTCGCCGGCGCGAGTATAGGCATAGTTGCCCCCCCACAGGTCACCGTGTAACAGCGAGGCCTCCGGCCGATGACCCGACAGCAGAGCCGGCAAGGCCTCCAGCAGGCGTTCGCCACGGTCCACCAGCCGGCTGCCGGCGCCCCGTTCGAGGGCCAGTTCGAGCTGGAACTTCAGGCGCCGCTCGCGCCAGAACACCAGCCACTCGTCTTCCTGCCGGTTGGGTTGCGGGGTGGCGCCGATGGTGTTGTCGCGGTACCAGCCGAAGCGGTTGGCGGTGATGCGGTGCTGCGCCACCAGGCCTTCGGCCAGTACGGCGGGCGAACCCGAGCCGCCCAGTTCCAGGTATTCCAGCACCAGGAAGGCCTGACCATCGGCCAGTCCCCAGGCCAGCGGCGCGGGAATGCGCAATGATTCGGCCTGTTGCAGTTCCTCCAGGCCCTCGGCCTCGGCCTGGAACATCTCCAGCCCATCGGCGCTGTTCACCTTGACAAAGAATGGCCCCTGGCTGGATTCGACCCGGAAAGCCTGGTTGATACAGCCACCACCGACACTGCCGGGTGCGCTCAGATGCAGGCTGCCGCCCAGCGAGGCCGCCAGCGCCTGCTCCACCTCGTGCCAGAACAGCCTGCTCATGGCCGTGGCAACGGGGAACGCGGGGTCACTGCGGGGAAAGGCGCCGGCATGGTGCTGCGCTACATTTTCAGACGGTCGTGCATGGGACTGCTGCGCGGGAAATGCGCCCGCAGAAACTCCATCTGGTCCGCCAGCACGCGCTTGCCCTGGAGATAGATGTATTCGGCATGGGTGGGCGTGAAGGGCACGGCCAGCAATTCCATGCACGCCTCTTCCGGCCGCCGCCCGGCCTTGTGGTTGTTGCAGCGGCGACAGGCGGTGACCACGTTGGTCCACACGTCCTCACCCCGTTGGCTCAGGGGGGTAACGTGATCGCGGGACAGATCGCCGTGGCGAAAACGCTCGCCGCAATACATGCACAGGTGGGCGTCGCGCTTGAACAGCGCCGGATTGTTGAGCGGCGGCACGTAGTGCTCGCGGTCGCGGCTCAGCAATTCGTTGCGACCGCTGGTGGCGATAATGGAGTTGACGTCGATGCGGCTGCGGCGCCCGGTGCGTGCGCAGATGCCGCCGCGCACCCGATACAGCAGCGTTCCGCAGCTGTAGGCCACCTGTCCCAGATGGTACAACCGTACCGCATCCCGGTAGTTGACCCACTCCAGCGGCATGCCGGAGACGTCGGTTCTCAGGACCTGATGGTGCAAATCGTACACGTGCCGCCACCCCTTGCGGATTCTTCCCATTTATCCCAGATAATCCGTGGCTTGTAAACAGCCATCCACCCCCGTCCGCAAATCGGGCAAGGAGCGGCGACATTTCATCGCCGCCGCTAATCCGCTATCATGCCGGCCTTTGCATCGGCCCCGCCGCATCCACTGCGGGTCCCGAACACAGTCAACGACGGCTGGCGAACAGCCGTAGCGCCGGAGTGAACAAGATGCCGATAAGTATGGGCGTCCCCAAGGAAATCGAGCAGGGCGAACGCCGCGTCGCCCTGGTTCCCGCGGTTGCCGATCGCTTCAGCCGGCTGGGCGTGGACATCGTTCTGCAATCGGGTGCCGGCAGCCGCAGCCACTACCCCGATGACGCCTACGAGGGCGTCCGGATCGTCGACAGCGCCGCGGAACTCTATGCGCAGTCCGGGCTGGTCCTCAAGATGCATCCGCCGGGCGAAGAGGAAATCGAGCAGATGCGCGAAGGCACGGTGGTCGTCGGCATGATGCAGGCGCACCGCTACCCGGAACGGGTGGCGAAAATGCGCGACCGCCGCATCCTCAGTTTCGCCATGGAACTGGTACCGCGCATCTCGCGCGCCCAGAGCATGGACGTGCTGTCCTCGCAGGCGGCGGTGGCCGGCTACAAGGCGGCGCTGATGGCCGCCGACCGCGCCAGCATCTTCTTCCCCATGCTCACCACCGCGGCCGGGACCATCCGCCCCGCGAAGGTGGTCGTGGTCGGAGCCGGTGTCGCCGGCCTGCAGGCCATCGCCACCGCGCGCCGCCTCGGCGCCATGGTGGAAGGCTACGACGTCCGCAGCGCCACCCGCGAGCAGGTGGAGTCGCTCGGCGCCCGTTTCATCGACACCGGCGTCTCCGCCGAGGGCAGCGGCGGCTACGCCCGCGAACTGACCGAGGAAGAAAAGCAGCAACAGCAGGAAGTGCTGGAAAAACATCTCGTTGCCGCCGATGCCGTGATTACCACCGCCGCCATCCCGGGGCGTCCGTCACCGAGAATCATCCGCAGGGAAGTGGTCGAACAGATGAAACCCGGCGCCGTCATCATCGACCTGGCCGCCGAGGGCGGCGGCAATTGCGAAGTGACCGAGGCCGGCAGGCAGATCGTCCACCGGGACGTCATCGTCTACGGCCCCCTGAACGTGCCCAGCGAACTGCCGGTCCATGCTTCGGAGATGTATTCCAAGAACCTGCTGAACTTCCTCACGCCCATGATCGAGGACGGCGAGTTCAAACCCGACTGGGACGACGAGGTCATCGCCGACAGCGTGCTCACGCGCGACGGCGAGATCGTGCACGCGGCGACCCGCGAACTGGTGGAGGGGACGAGCTCATGATCGAAGGTTTCACCGCACTCTATATCTTCATGCTGGCCGGCTTTACCGGCTACGAGGTGATCTCGCGGGTGCCGGTCATCCTGCACACGCCGCTGATGTCGGGCTCCAACTTCGTGCACGGCATCGTCCTGGTGGGCGCCATGGTCGCCCTCGGCCAGGCGGACACCACGCTGGAACGTGTCATCGGCTTCATCGGCGTGATCCTGGGGGCCGGCAACGCCGTCGGCGGCTATGTGGTGACCGAACGCATGCTGGAAATGTTCAAGAGCAGCAAGGGGGCCAGGTAGATGGACTCCCTGATCCAGCTCAGCTATTTCGTCGCCGCCGCCCTCTTCATCCTCGGCCTCAAGCGCATGAGTTCGCCGGTAACCGCGCGCGGCGGCATCGTCTGGGCGGGCGCCGGCATGGTGGTGGCCACCCTCATCACCTTCCTGTGGCCGCAGATGCACAACTTCGGCCTCATGACCGCCGCCATTGCCATCGGCGGCGGCCTGGCCTGGTACTCCGGAAAGAAGGTCGCCATGACCGACATGCCGCAGATGATCGCCATCTACAACGGCATGGGCGGTGGCGCCGCGGCGGCCATCGCCGCGGTCGAGCTGCTGGGCGGCGAATTCCACTCGCGCACCTTCCAGGTGCTGGCGGTGGTCGGTGCCCTCATCGGCTCGGTGGCCTTTTCCGGCTCCATGGTGGCGTTCGCCAAGCTGCAGGGCCTGATGAAGAAATCCTTCGTCTTCCCCGGCCAGCAGATCTTCAACCTGCTGATATTCGGCGGCGCGCTGGTCATCGGCTTTCTGCTGATGGGCGCCGATCACCCCGGCAGTTCCGGCATCCTGGTGTTTTTCGGGCTGGCGCTGCTGTTCGGCGTTCTCATGACGCTGCCCATCGGCGGCGCCGACATGCCGGTGGTGATCTCCCTGTACAACGCCCTCACCGGCCTGGCCGTCGCCTTCGAGGGCTTCGTGCTCGGCAATGCCGCCATGATCATCGCCGGCACCGTGGTCGGCTCCGCCGGCACCCTGCTGACCCAGCTGATGGCCAAGGCCATGAACCGCTCGCTGTCGAACGTGCTGTTCTCCGGCTTTGGTTCGGCGGCCGGCACGTCCGCCGAAGCGGGCAGCCAGGGGGTGATGAAGGAAATCGACGCCACCGACGCGGCGGTCATGATGGCCTACGCCGACAAGGTCATCATCGTGCCCGGCTACGGCATGGCGGTGGCACAGGCACAGCACAAGGTGTGGGAGCTGGCGCAGTTGCTGGAGGAGCGCGGCGTCAGCGTCAAGTTCGCCATCCACCCGGTGGCCGGGCGCATGCCGGGACACATGAACGTGCTGCTGGCCGAGGCCGGGGTGCCCTACGACAAGATCTACGACCTGGAAGAGATCAACAACGAGTTTCCCCAGGCCGACGTGGCGCTGGTCATCGGCGCCAACGACGTGGTCAACCCGGTCGCGCGCAGCAATCCCGATAGCCCCATCTACGGCATGCCGATCCTCGACGTCGACAAGGCCAAGAACGTGATCTGCGTGAAACGCGGCAAGGGCAAGGGTTTCTCCGGCGTCGAGAACGAACTGTTCTTCCGCGACAACACCCGCATGCTGTACGGTGACGGCCAGGAAGTGGCCAGCAAGCTGATCAACGAAATCAAGCAGCTCTAGCCCCTGTAGACGGCACGAGGGGCGGCCCGCGTCAGGGAGGAGGCTCGCCGGCGTCGCGCCGTTGCCCGGGAGCGCCGTGCTTCCAGCGCCGCAACGCCCGCTCCCGGAAAGCCTTGCGCTCCTCGGCCGACAGGCTGTTCCACTTTTCCCTGAGCGCGCGACGCTTCTCGGGCGGCAGCCGGCGGAACCATCGGTAACGCTGCCGCAGCCGCTGCTGCTGTTCCGGCGGCAGTTCGTGGAAACGCTCCAGGCGTTTCCTGAGCGAGGCCCGCTGTTCGGGGGACAGGGACAACCAGCGGCGAATACGTTTGCGCACCCGCTTCTTCTGTTCCGGGCTCATGTCGTCCCAGCGTTCCACGCCCTTGCGCAGGCGTTGCTGGCGCGCGGCCGGCAACTCCATCCAGGTATCGTGCAAGGGCTCCAGCAGCCGCTGCTCCTCGGGGCTGAGCTGGTCCCAGGGAATCTGCGCCGGGGCGGCGTACGCCCGACCGAGGGTGGCAAGGAACAGGCACAGGGCGAGCAGCAGACGCTTCATCGCTCTGCCCCCTGTATTGCACATGACCCTGGAATCCGCATGAAAAATCCCCTTCGGCCCTCGTATTGCAGCGCACGGCCGGATTCCCGTGCCGCCTCTGCGCAATCTAGCTGCTGCCGGCCTGGGTCTCTTCCAGCCAGTCATAGAATTCCAGATCCTCGATGAGTTCGAGATCCTCGCTGCTTGCCACCAGCTCCAAACCGCCGCCGGGGGCAGTCGTTCGCAGCAACGGTTGCATCCACAGCAACACGGCGAGCAGGGCGGCCGCCGCCACCGCGGCGGCCGGCAGCCAGCGCGGCAACCGCCGGGGAGTGGCCTGCAGCAGGGCGCGGCGGCGCAGGGCGGCCAGACGCGCGGCGGTCAGTTCATCGACCGCCTCCGCGTGCCGGTCCAGCTGCCGCCGTGCCGCCTCCGCAAGCCCTCTGTCGCTGTCGTCATTCATGGCCAGTGTTCCCCGAGGTCGTCCCGCAGACGCTGCAGGGCTCTCGAATAGTGTGTTTTCACGCTCCCCTGGCTGCAACCCATGGCGTAGGCCGTCTGCGCCACGTCCAGCCCCTCCCAGGCCCGCAGCAGGAAGACCTGCCGCTGCCGCAGCGGCAGCGCGGAAAGCGCCTGTTGCAGCCGCCTCATGGCATCCTGCTGCTGCAACTGCTCCAGGATCCCCGGCCGTTGCCGGTCCGGCGCCTGCTGCAGCGGGTCGCCTGCCTCGCGCTCATCCTCGCCGTCCCCGCGGCGCAACCACGAGCGAAAGCGGTTGCGCACGCGGCTGCGCCGGTACCAGTCGCGTATGCGACTCTGCAGGATGCGATGAAACAACGGCGGCCAGTCCTGCGGATCGCGATCCGCATAGGACTTCGCCAGTCCCATCATCGCCTCCTGTACCAGGTCGAGCGCATCCTCGCGGTTGCCGGTCGCCATTTCGGCCATCCGGAACGCACGCCGTTCCACGCCGGCGAGAAACTGGTCGAGGGCTTGCGTGCGTTCCAGAGCGGGCTCCCTGTCTGGCCGGGTTCATTTCCGGCGCCACGAATCAGCGACGCTGGCGCAGTCTCGCCTGCTGCCGGTGATGCCTGCCCCGGCGATCCAGCCGCCGGTCAATGCGATCGCCCTTGCGGTCGAGGCGCCGGTCGATGCGCTCGCCCCGGCGGTCGAGGCGGTGGTCGATACGGTCGCCACGGCGATCCAGGCGCGCATTCAGCCGGTCGCCCTTGCGATCGAGCCGGGCGGCCGCGCGATCGTGACCGCGCTCGGCCGCACGTCGCGAAGCGCGATCCAGGCGCCGGTCGATGCGGTCGCCCTTGCGGTCCAGGCGCCGGTCGATACGGTCACCGCGGCGATCCAGGCGGTGTTCGATGCGATCACCCTTCCGGTCCAGGCGATGATCCACGCGATCGCCGACGCGATCAAGCCGGTCGCCGGCCGAGGCCATCGCAGCGCTCGACAGCGCCAGGACCGCGACGAGGGAGGAAAGTATTCTGCTGGTCTTCATATCTGGTTCTCCTGCAATTGGAAAAAGTTGCCCTGCCCCCCTTTCAACGCAGCCGCCGCACTTCGGTTGACAGACGCGCCGCGTTTTTTTGTCGCGCTCCTGTTACCATTGCCAACCGACCGTGCCATCGAACACAGAAATACATACAACCCATTGTTATCACAAAGAATATTACAGGCCTCCCAGGCCGGGGACGCATGCCGGGCGAACCCCTGATCCTCGAGGTGGCGGTCCCGACGCCGCTGTTTCGCAGCCTTGACTACCGCGCTCCGGCGGGAATGGGCGAGGCGCCGTTACCGGGCGCGCGGGTACTGGTGCCGCTGGGGCGCCGCAAGCTGGTGGGGGTGCTGCTGGCAACCCGGGACCGCAGCGAGGTGCCCGGAGCACGACTGCGCACCGCCGAGCGGGTGCTGGACGCCGAGCCGCTGCTCGACGCGGCCCTCATGCGCCTGATCCTCTGGGCCAGCCGCTACTACCACCATCCCGTCGGCGAGACCTTCGCCGCCGCCCTGCCCGCACTGCTGCGGCAGGCGGACCGACAGCCTCCGCCGCCGTCGAAGTGCTGGCAGCTGACGGAGGAAGGTCGGCGCCAGGCCGCCAGCGGCCTGGCGCGCGCGCCGCGACAGCAGCGGCTCCTGGAAACGCTCGCCGCCGCCGCGTCCGGACTGCCGCGCGAGCGACTCGAAGTGCCGCTGGCGGTGATCACGACGCTGCACCGGAAAGGCTGGATACGGCCGGTCGAGAAACCGACGCCGGCGGTCGACACCGCAGCAAGCCCCTACGCCCTGACCGCCGCGCAGCAGGAAGCCGTGCAACGGATCCGCGAGTCCTTCGGTCGCTTTCAGAGTTTTCTGCTGCAGGGCGTCACCGGCAGCGGCAAGACCGAGGTCTACCTGCA
>DROT01000123.1 GCA_011321775.1 Gammaproteobacteria bacterium
GCCTTCTACGACGACTACCAGCGACTGCGCGCCTTCCTGCACTCGCACAGCTACACCGGCAATGCCCTTGGCTGCCGCGCGGCGCTGGCGACGCTCGAGCTGTTCGGACAGGGAGACGTACTGAAGCACAACGCCGGGCTGGCCGCGCACATGAGCCGGGTCTGCGAGCCCTTCCGCGAACACCCGCGGGTCGCCGAGGTGCGCCAGACCGGCATGATCCTCGCCATCGAGATGGTAAAGGACCGGGCCAGCCGCGAACCCTTTCCCTGGCAGGAACGCCGTGGCCTGCGCGTCTATCGGCACGGGCTGGAAAACGGTGTGCTGCTGCGCCCGCTGGGCAACGTGGTCTACTTCATGCCGCCCTATGTCATCGACGAGCAACAGATCGAGACCATGGCGCGGGTGGCCCTCGACGGCGTTCACCTGGCCAGCCGCGACTGATGCGCAGCCGGCGTTTCCATACCAGCCAGCCGCTCCATGCGCAGCAGAGCATCCTGCTCGAGGAAGCTGCCAGCCACCACCTGTTGCGGGTACTTCGCCTTCGCCCCGGCGACCGGCTCACGGTCTTCAACGGCGACGGCAGGGAATATTCGGCCCTATTCAGCGGCCAGGAAGACCGCCGGGCGCGGCTGTCCATCATCGAGGCACACCGGGTCGATCGCGAGTCACCGCTGCGCATCACCCTCGGCCAGGGCATCTCGCGCGGCGAGCGCATGGACTTCGTGCTGCAGAAATCGGTCGAGCTGGGCGTCCGCGCCATCACGCCGCTATGGACCCGACGCTCCCAGGTACGGTTGCAGGGCAAGCGGCTGCTGAAGCGCCAGGCCCACTGGCAGGGAGTGATTCATTCCGCCTGCGAGCAGTCCGGTCGCACCCTGGTGCCACGGCTGTGGCCGGCGACAGAACTCCGGGACTGGTGCGCCGCGGCCACCCGGGAAGAAACCGCGCTGGTACTCGACCCGGCAGCAAGGCTGCGGCTGCGGGATGTGGAACCGACGCGGGCGATACGCCTGCTGATCGGGCCGGAAGGGGGGCTGGAAGAGGACGAACTCGCGGCGGCAGACAGCCATGGTTTCCTGCGCATCGCCATGGGACCGAGGATACTCAGGACCGAAACTGCTGCACTGGCTGCGCTGGCCGCGGTGCAGACGCTCTGGGGGGACCTGGCTTCAGGCTGAAGGTTCGCCCCAGGCCTGCTCGACCAGCGCCTGGATCAGCTCGAGGTTCGGAATCAATGCCTGCTCGCTGCCGATCCGGACCACGTCCGCGACGGTATCGGGGAAATCACCGCCGCCACGCAGCGACTCGCCCAGAGCCTCCGCATCGGCACTGAAGAGCCGGGGAATATCGGCGGTGACCATGGCGTAGAAAGGCAGACCGGCGTCCTTGCGCACCGAATTGACGACCGAGATCCGGCATCCGCGCTCCGCCGGCGGCCGGGGCTGCCCGCAGAGCACTTCCATGGAGACCACCGGCAAGCGCTGGTCGCGCCAGCGCAGGGCGCCCAGCAGCCACTCCGGGCCGTCCACGACGGTCTCCAGCGGCTGGTAATTGATGACCTCGGCGATGGCCACGTTGGGCACCAGCAGGTTGGTCCCCTGCAACGGAACCCACAGGCTTCTGACGGATTCGACAACGGCATTCATATGCACTACTCCCTGTTGACAACTAGTTGGGCCGCGCCCCTTCCTCACGGCAGCGCTGCTCCAGGGCGCGCGCCAGTTCTTCCGGCGTCCCGCTGAATTCGACGGCACAATCGCGCCGCACCGCCTCCGGCATGTTGGAGATGACACAGCTCTCGGCGCTCTGGGCCCACATGAAGCCACCCCGTCGGGTCACCAGTTCACAGGAACGCACCCCGTCCTGGCCCAGCCCGCTGAACATGATGGCGCCGCAACGGGAGCCGAAAGCCTCGGCGGCGCCACTCAGTACGCTGTCGATATCCGGCCGCCGGATCGTGTTCCATCCCTGCGCGCTGCGACAGACCTCTCTGCCAGCGCGCATCTCTATACGGCTATCGGCCGGAACCAGCCAAACCTGTCCGGCTTCCAGCCGCTGCCGGTCACCCAGCAGGGCGACGGGCCAGTGGCTGCAGCGATCCAGTTGTTCGGCCAGCAGATCCTGAAACGATTCCGACATGTGCTGCGCCAGAAGAAAGCTCACCGGGAGTTCGTCCGGCAATGCCTGCAGAAAGCGGGCCACGGCCCTCGGTCCGCCAATGGAGGCCCCGAGCACGATCAGCCACGGCCGCTCTCCGCCGCCTCCGGCATCCTCGATTACCCGCAGATTCGCCTGCTGCTGCGCGACCTCCAGCCGCGCCCGCGGCAATCCCCTGGCAGCCAGCGTACGCAATTTTCCGATGAGCTGGCGTGACCAGATACCGCCGTCACCCACACCACCCTGGTTGATCAGCACCGGCAGCGGGGACTGTGCCAGCAGGCAGCTCATCTCGACGGGTTCGGGCCGTCCCTCCAGGCTGACCAGGAGGACTTCGGCCCCCTTCCATTCGAAGGGGAGGGAACCGGAGAGCGGCTGCTCGAGCACTACGCGGATCCCCTCACGCGCCAGCAGATCGCGAAAATCCCGGCGCCGATCCTCCGCGGCCATCAGCGCCACCCGCAAACCGGCGTGCGCGGCGTCTTCCATGCAGTCCCTATGCCTCAAGCAGATCCCGAATGTTTTCCAACAGCTCCGATTCCTGGAATGGTTTGCCCAGATAGCGGTTGACACCGATCTGCATGGCGCGCTGGCGGTGCTTGTTCCCCGTCCGCGAGGTAATCATGATGATCGGAATATCCCGCAGCCGCGCCTCGTTACGCACATGGGTCGCAAGTTCGAATCCGTCCATGCGCGGCATCTCGATATCCAGCAGCATTATATCAGGTACCGTCTCCTGCAGCTTGGACACCGCATCGACACCGTCCTTGGCGGAAATGACCCGCATGTCATTGCGTTCCAGCAATCGTGTGGTGACCTTGCGCACGGTGATGGAATCATCGACCACCATGACGGTGACGCCATCGGACTCGACCGGCTTGTGCGCCATCTGTTCGATCTGCTGCAGGGTCTGGCTGAGATCTCCGCGCAACAATGCCATGACATCCAGAATCATGACCACGCGGCCGTCACCGAGAATGGTCGCCCCCGACACGCCACGTACGGTGCTGATCTGCGGCCCCACCGATTTCACCACCACTTCGCGGCTGCCCATCAGGTCTTCCACCTGCAGGGCGACGCAGTGATCGCCGATCCGGGTCAGCAGCAGCGGGACGCTCTTCACACTCGCATCGAGCACCGGCTTTCCGGTGCCGAGAATGGTACCCAGATGATGGACCTCGTATTCGTAGCCACCGTAGCCGAAGCGGGCGGCAGGATCATCGTAGTACCCCTGGAGGTCCTTGGTCCGCATACGCACGATGCCCTCGATACTGGAGAGCGGGACCGCGTAGCTGTCTTCACCGACCTGGATCAGGAGGGCATGGTTCAGGGCCAGGGTGAACGGCAGGCGGATGGTGAAGCTGGTGCCCCTGCCCTTCTCCGACTCGATATGAAGTGAACCACCGAGCTGCTTGACCTCGTTGTTGACCACGTCCATGCCGACACCACGGCCCGCGATCTGGGTGACGCTGGCGGCGGTGCTGAAACCGGTCTCCAGGATGAACTGCAGGACATCGTTGTCCGACAGGTTCGAATCGGCATCCATCAGGCCTCGTTCGATCGCCTTGCGGCGGATGGCATCCATGTCGATACCGGCGCCGTCGTCCGCAATACGCAGCACCACGTCCGAGGATTCGCGCTTCAGTGTGATGCGTATGGTGCCGGTCTCGGCCTTGCCGGCGGCCCGCCGCTGTTCCGGACTCTCGATACCGTGCGAGATCGCGTTACGCAGCATGTGCTCCAGCGGCGCAATGATCCGGTCCACGACGGTCCGGTCCATCTCACCCTCGGCACCGGACAGCTCCAGCTCCACCTTCTTGCCCAGTTCGGCCGCCGTCTGGCGGACGATCCGGCGCATGCGCGGAGCCAGGCCCAGGAAGGGGACCATGCGGGTACGCATGAGACCCTCCTGAAGCTCGGTATTGACGCGCGACTGCTGCAGCAACAGGGTCTCGGACTCGCGGGTAATGTTTTCCAGCAGGTTCTGGATGCTGTTCAGGTCACTGACACCTTCCATCAGCGAACGCGACAGCTGCTGCATGTGCGAATAGCGGTCCATCTCCAGCGGATCGAAATCCTCGTCCAGGTCCTCCAGTTCCCGCTCGTAGCGGAACAGGACCTGGGCTTCGGTCTCGATCTCCAGCTTGCGCAGCTGTTCACGGATACGGGATACCGTCTGTTCCATTTCCACCAGGTTGAAGCGATAGGCGCCGATCTGCTGCTCCAGCCGTGACCGGTAGATACTCACTTCACCGGCATAGTTGACCATGTTGTCCAGCAACTCCGCCTTGACTCGCACCAGTTCCGCGGTGTTCCGCGCCTTGCGGCGACGCTCGACGTGGCGATTGTCGTCGCGTACGGCGAGCGGCTCGGCCGCCTTCGTCTCCGCCGCGGGTGGCACGGCAGACGCCTCTTCCGGCAGGTCCCCCCTTTCCTTCAGTGCCTCGAGCTGGTCGATCAGCTCACTGGCGTCCGCGAGCGCCTCCTTGCGCCCCACCTGCTCCACCATGAGCGCGAGGCGGTCCTGGGCCTGCTGCAGCAAGGCAAATACCGCCGCACCGGCGGCTATACCTCCCTCCGCCGCCTTCACCATCAGCGACTCGAGTGCGTGGGCCAAGTCCCCGATCTCGGTGATGTCCGCCATGCGGGCGCCGCCCTTGAGGGTGTGCATCTCGCGCTGAAGGGCCGCCATGGCTTCCTCGTCCGCGGGCGCGTTCTGCCAGGCGCGCAGCATCTCGTCGCTGTGCTCGAGGATGTCACCGGCCTCTTCGAGGAATACCTCGAGCAGCTCCGGGTCCACTTCCGCATACGGATCGGCTGCCGCTTTCTCCTTCGCCGGCTCGGCTTCGGCTGCCATGTCGCTGCCTTCCTGCGGCGGTTCCGCGACCTGCGGACCGCCGAGAGCATTCAGTTCGGCCACCACCGTTTCCGCGGTTTCCACTGCCTCGCGGCGCTGAACCGCCTCCAGCATCGATACGAGGCTGTCCTGGGCATGTTGCAGACCGGCAACGATGTCCGCCCCCCCGGCACCGTCCTGCATGCGGCCGAGCGCCGACTCCATGGCGTGCGCCAGATCACCGATGGCGTCGAGGTCCGCCATGCGTGCGCCGCCCTTGAGGGTATGCAGGGCACGCTGCAGATCCGACAGCGCGGCCGTGTCGGTGGGGGAAGCCGTCAGTTCCTCCAGCGAACGGTCGACCAGCTCCATGTTCTCCGCCGCTTCCTCCAGGAAGATCTCCAGCAGTTCCTCATCCGCCCCTTCCTCGCTCCCGACGCCGCCGCTGTCCTCTTCCGCAGGAGCGGCCGCCTGGGGCACGGGATCCTGCGTCTGCTCCGGCACCGTCTCCACGTGCGGGCCGTCGGCCGGCACGTCCGACCCGGGCGCCGTCGTGGGGGCCTCAAGCGCCTCCCTGAGTGTGCGTGCATGCGCAAGAACCCCGGCATATCCGTCGGGTTCGCGGATCACACCGGGCAGATCGCCAAGCATCTGTTCGATCAGCCGGACGCTGTCTCCCAACAGGGTACAGGCTTCCTGATCGACGGGATGCTCCAGCGCCATCGATTCCTTGGCAAACGCTTCCAGTTCGCCGGCCAGAGCGGCGATCGCCTCGGCCTGGGCCATGTGCGCACTGCCATGCAGGGTATGCAATGCCCTGATCAGTCCTTCATCTACGGGACTGCCACCCGCCTCTACGCGATCGACAAAACCGCGTATGACCTCGAGATGAACCAGGGTCTCCGAATTGAAAATCTCGTACAGCGCGGGGTCCATGAGATCATCGGCAACAGCTTCCTCCGGCGTATCTTCGAACCCCTCCGCGCGCGGCGTTCCCGCCCCTTCCGGAACCGGGGGCACCGCACTTCGGGGATCCTCGATGCCGGTTTCGTCCGCCACTGCACCCGGCGCCGATTCGGCCCCGTCGTCGGCCTCCACTGCCGGATCGGCGCCATCCTCTTCCGGCACCGTAGCGGCCGCGGGCGCGTCCGGCGTGAGGGCGAGTTCCCCGATCGCCTCGCCGCGACTGAGCGCGTCGGCAGCCTGCATCAGGTGGCTGATCGCTGGGCCGGCAGCAGCCCCTTCCCGTACCTGCTGCACCAGCGACGGCAATACCGCCCGGCTGGCCTCGAGCAGCTCCAGCATCGCCGGGCTGCTCGATATGGTTCCGTCGATCAGGCGGTTGAGCATGTTCTCGCAAGCCCACGCGAACTCGCCGATGCGCATCGCGCCGACCAGCCGCCCACTGCCCTTCAGCGTGTGGAAGGAGCGCCGGATGGTCGCCAGAGCCTCCTCGTCCCCCGGCTCGGCAAACCAGCGCGGAAAATACTCCTCGAGACGGGTGATTTCCTCCTCCGCCTCCTCGATGAAGATCTCCAGTATCTCGTCGTCGGTGTCCTCACCGATGACCGCCAGACCATCATCCTCCACCGTCGCCTGCGCTGCAGTCGCGGCATCCTGCTCTGCTTTCGCGGGCTCATCCGTTGGCGCAACGGCAACCGCAGGCTCACCCCCCTCGACGACGACCTCTTCCGCAACAGGCGGCGACGGGGGGGACTCCGGGTCTTCCCCGGCCGTTTCGACTTCGCCGGCAGGCAAGTCGGCATCCCCGGCGAACGATTCCACGACGCCGGCGGTAACGGCATCGTCGGCCTCTTCTGCAGGCGTCTCCGTCTCCCACTCCCGGCTTTCCCCGTCTCCCGACGCTTCCGGCCCGTCCTGGGGCAGTATTTCGGCGAATTCTGCAGACAGCTCGTCCGGCTCGTCCGGCTCGTCCGGCTCGTCCGGCTCCGCCACCGGAGAAGTCTCCTCCTGCGACGCCGGGAAACCCAGCTTCTCCAGGCTTTGCTCCGCCACATGCATGGCGGAACCGCCGTACATGCGGTGCTCCCTGCGACTCTCCAGATAGTACTCGAGGCCGCAGATCGCGTCGGCAAGCGCATCCAGCGCCTGCGCCGAAGGTGGCTCGGTGTCGCCCAGAAGGTCCCGCTCCACAAACTTGGCCGCCGAATCGATGATTGCCGCTGCACGGCTCTCCTCCAGCAACAACAGACCGCCGCGAATCTGGCCGAACCACTGCCCGACCTCGGCGAGGGCGGCACGGTCATGATCGCTGTCGATGTAGTTGACGATGGCTTCCTTGGCGCGCGCCAGGTCGGCAATGGCCTCCTGCAGCACGACGTCCATGACCTGGCCGAATTCCGATTCCGACAGCATTTCGTCGACTTGCTGTTCGCTGTCCTGCACCGCGCGACCGTTCCCCATCCCCTCCACCGAGGACTCGACGAAAAGCAGCGTGCTGGCAATGTCCATGAGGACGGTTTCCGGCGGGAACTCGCCGGAATCGACGCAGGCCTGCAGGTCGTCCACCCTGGCCATCACGGCCTTGCGCGCCGTTCCCAGGCTGAGCATGCCGAGGGTATCGCACAGGGTGCGCAAGGAGGTGACCAGGGGAGCCAGCTCTTCCGCCTCGCCGCAACCGCTGCGCAGCAGGATGTCGAGCGAGTCCTTCAGGCGGGTCAGTTCCTCACCCAGGGCCGTGGCTACGGTCTCGAACAGCGCCTCGTTCTGCCCGCTCAGGCTGTTCCGCGCCGCCTCGAGCTGTGCCTCGTCGGGGAGCAACTCACGCAGGCGGTAGGTCGCCTGAATCTCGGCGACCCGGGGCCCGCAGTCATCCGGGCTGGCGATATAGAACAGCAGATTCTTCAGCAGATCGACCGGTGGATCATCGGCGAGCGTCCCTTCCCCCTGCTCAATGAGACGCCGGATCTCGCGGTCCACCTCGCCGATCAGTCGCTTGAGCGACACGTTTCCTTCCAGCGCCCCCTGTTTCAGGCAGTCGATGAGACCGGCGGCAATCCACCAGATACGCGACACCCGCGCCTCGCTGCTGAGTTGCTGCAAGCGTTCGAGCACCTTCAGCATGTTGTCGAGCGCAGCCTCCGGGTCCTGGTCCCTGAACCAGCCAAGCAGACCCAGCTGAAAACGGTGACGCAGGGTACGCGCCTCCTGGGCGAGATCTCCTTCACCGGCCGCGGCGGTAACCGAATCGGGCAGACTTGCGTCCAGATCCGGGGCGAACATTGAACTCTCGGACATCAGGGGCTTGCCCCGTACGGCACGCAGGTCGTTGAGTATCGGCAACAACACCAGCGGGATGTCCTGGCAACCGGAAATCAGACGCCCCAGGTAGTCCGGCAACTGCAGGATCGCGCGCATGAGCACCTCGACCGCATCTTCCGGCCGCGCCACCGTCCCCTCACCCAAGGCCATGGCCACCTGCTCCATCTCCTCGGCCAGAAGGGCAGCACCATAGAGCTCGACCATCTGCAGCGTACCGTAGACCTGGTGCAGTCGGGACACCAGTTCCGCCAGCGAGCTCCCGTCCTCGCTCGATTCCACGTGCGCCTCGAGTAACTGACGCGCTTCCTTCAGCGTTTCGTCCAGTTCCTTCTTGACCCAGGTCAGTGTGCTGAAGTCGATTGCCTGATTCATCGTTTTTCCTTTTCCCGCATGGGGGTGCTTTCAGTAAGCCCGCTGATAGGCCAGGGTGTCGTCGTAGCGCAAGCGAGTCATTGCTGGATGGCGCCAGCCCGCCAGCTCCCCTGGTCCGAGTATCAGCACGCCGCCGGGCTCGAGGTGATCCGCCAGCAGATCGGCGATCTGCAAGCGGACTTCACGTCCGTAGTAGATCAGCAGATTCTGGCAATAGATCAGGTCGAAACTGCGGCGCGGCACCCCTTGCATGTCCCTGAGATTGATTGGTGAGAAACGAACGCTATCGCGCAATTCCGGCACGATCTCGAAATGGTGGTCCGACACCTGCCGGCAGTACCGATCCCTCAGTTGCACGTCGATATCATCGAGCCAGCGCTTCAGGTACCGCCCCCGACGCGCCTGTTCAAGTACGCCCAGGCTGATATCACTTCCATACAGCTGGCAGGAGAACTCACCCTCGAACTCGTCGCAGAAGCGACCCGCCAGCATGGCAAGGCTGTAGCACTCCTCACCGGTGGCACAGGCCGCGCTCCAGATACTGAACTCGCTGCGGCGCCGGGCCGCCTCCGGCAGCAGCTTCTCTGCTACCAGCCGCATGGAACTGCGATGGCGAAAGAAGCTGGTCTCGTGGACCGTGACCTGGTCGATGAGGGCCGACCACTCGCATCCGCCACGGTCGGCCGTACGGAGATGGCGGTAGTAGCCACTATAGTCACCGTGACCATTCTCCCGCATCCGGCGCCACAGGGCGCTTTCCAGAAACGGGCGCCGTTCCGGCGCAATGAAAAGACCTGCGCGATGCTCGAGCAGCGCCGCCCAGTCCCTGAACTGGCGCCCTTCCATGCGCGGGATCCGGCCGGCACGGTATGCACCACCGGCCATGTCCGCCGCCTTTTCCGCGCTGTCCGCCACTCCAGGCCGCTCCCGCCTATTCCGGCAGCTTGAAGCCGGCAACGGAGTTGCTCATTTCTTCCGCCAGGCTGGCAAGATTACCGATCGAAGCCGATGTCTCGTTGGTACCGGCCGAGGTCTGGGTGGTGATCTCCTGGATGACGTGCATGGTCTCGGAGATGCTGGCTGCGGCCTTGGACTGCTGACGGGCCGACGCAGAGATGTTCTGCACCAGCTCGGACACCGCCTCGGACACCTTCATGATCTCGTCCAGGGCACCACCGGACTCCTCGGCCAGACGGGCACCGTTGACCACGCCGGCGGTACTCTGCTCCATGGAGATGACCGCCTCGTTGGTGTCGGTCTGGATGGTCTTCACCAGCGCCTCGATCTGCTTGGTCGCATTACTGGAACGTTCAGCGAGTCGCTGGACTTCGTCGGCCACCACCGCGAAACCGCGGCCCGCCTCGCCGGCCATCGCTGCCTGGATGGCCGCGTTCAGCGCCAGGATGTTGGTCTGCTCGGCGATGTCGTTGATCAGTTCGACGATGTCACCGATCTCCTGGGAACTCTCACCAAGACGCTTGATGCGCTTGGAGGTCTCCTGGATGGTCTCACGTATGCGGTCCATCCCCTCGATATTGCGGCGCACGATGGAGCTGCCGTTCTTGGCCATGTCCACCGATCGTGCCGCCATCTCCGCGGTGTTTTCCGCATTACTCGACACCTCGTCGATGGACACCGCCATCTCGTTGATGGCCGTCGTGGCCGAGGTTATTTCCTCTGCCTGATGGTTACTCGCCTGGGTCAGGTGCTGCGCCGTCTTCTGCGTCTGATGGGCGGCGGACGACACCTGTCCTGCGGTTTCGTTGATGGTCGTCACCATGTCGCGCAGGGCGTCGATGGTGTAGTTGACCGAATCGGCGATGGCACCGGTGAAATCCTCGGTCACGGTGGCATAGGTGGTCAGGTCACCATCGGCGAGGTTGCCCATCTCATCCAGCAGCCGCAGGATGGCCTCCTGGTTGTGCTGGTTTTCCAGTTCCGCCTGCTTGCGGCGGTTCTCCTGGTCGCGGTAGACCTGCATGCCCAGCATGAACAGCAGCAGCAGACTGAAGCCACCAAAGCCGTAGGCCATCTCCGGCTGGATCGGTCGCATGTCCGCAGCCATCGCATAGGCGCTCTGCAACTTGGATGCAGCGGCAAAAAGCTCATCGGACTGAGAGGCGATGCTGCGGGCCGCCTTCTGGATCTCCAGCAGGTCATCCGAGAGGTCGAGCAGTTCCTCGACATTGTCGGCAATGGTCTTGAACAGCATCGAAGTCTCGAACAGCTTCGCCTGAACTTCCTCGTTCTTGACCATCTGGATGGTGTCGTTGCCACGCACCATGCCATCGAGGACCGTGCCGTACTCCTCCACGTCCTCGGAGAAGCGCTCGATGGCCATTTCGACGTCCTTGCCCCGGAGAGCGTTGTTCACGTTGTTGGCAATGCGCTGGCTAAGCATCAACTGACGGCTGGCCAGATTGACGGTGTTGCGATCGGCCTTGCTGTCCAGAAGAATATCGACGACTTCCTCATCATAGGCCTGGAGCTTGGGCATGAGGTCGTTGATGACCTGGCCAATCTCGGAAACGGCGGTGATGGTTTCGCGACCGCCCAGCACGAGGTCGGTGCTGTTACGGAAGCCGCTCCAGGCGGTTTCCAGCTCCTTGAGTTCGCTCGCGACGGCCTCCGGCGCCGGGGGCAGTCCGGTCTCTTCGTTGCCGTTGCGCTGATAGCCCAGTATCGTGTCGAAGCGGTTGCGGTAACGCGACAGTTTCGGGAATGCCGAATCCACGCCGGAAGAGGCTTCCAGCGCATACTTGGCGATCTGCTGGGAGAGCACCTCCTCCTCGCTGGCATAACCCGTGAATTCCTTGTCGTGGTCAGCCTGCATTCCAACATACCAGAACACACCGAACATGCCGCCCAGCGACAGCAGCAGGGCCATGACCAGGAACATCGTCCTTTTGTTTGAGCCCACCGTGGCTCGGGTTTGCTTTGCTGTACTCATGCTTCGTCTCCTGACCTAATCAGCTCATCTTGTCCATAACTTTCGATAAAAAACGGCGGTTCTATACCGCTGCCTGCAGAAATTCCGGGGTCTCGGCGAGTGAAAACATGCTGAACACACCCCAGTGTTCGGAACCGGTCCTGAACCCGTGCGTCATGTAGCGTTGAATGCGTGCGTCGCTGCCGGGCAGGTCTTCACAACGCTGTTCGGGACGGAAGTGTCTCAGTCCGAGCACGGCATCCACCACCAGGCCTGAATACACGCCGCCGTGACTGACGACCAGAACGCGGCTGCGACGGTTGATACTGGCCGGCCGGTCGTGCAGGTATCCCTGCAGGTCCATGATCGGCAGAAGGTTGCCGCGTACATTGGCGATACCGCACACCCAGGCCTTGGTGCGCGGCACCCTGGACAGTCCGGGAGGCGTCAGTATTTCCGCCACCTCCCCCAGAGGCGCGACCAGGCGCAGATCGCCGAGACGGAAACCGATGCCCACCCATTCGTCATCGTTTTCTTCCCGCTGCGGCAGACCCGAGGCGTGCTTCAGGCACAGGCTCTCCAGATGCACGAGCCATTCGAGCGGCGATCCATGCGAAGACTCCGACATGCCCTGCTCCTCAGGCCGTGGCCAGCACGGCGTTGATCTTTCCCATCAGGTTCTTTTCGGACACCGGCTTGGTGAGGAAATCCTTGGCGCCCTGGCGCAGCCCCCACACCCGGTCCGTTTCCTGGTCCTTGGTGGTCACGATGATCACGGGAATATCGGAGGTCTCGCTGTCCCGGGTCAGCTGGCGCGTCGCCTGAAAGCCGTTCAGTCCGGGCATCACGACGTCCATCAGAATCAGGTCGGGCTTGATCTCCCTTGCCCGCTCGATGCCTTCGCTCCCGTTCTCGGCGGTTGCGGTCTCGAAGCCGTTCTTTTCCAGCATTCCCTTGAGAACATGCGCCTCGGTGGGAGAATCGTCTACAATCAGAATCAGTGCCATTTCTTCTACCTCGTTTCTCGTTTACAGCTGCCCGTAGCGGTCGCCCCGCGGCGACAGGGCCGGGTCAGCCATCTTTCAGGTGGGCCCGGATCGCTCCCAGCAATTCCTCTTTGGTGAAGGGTTTGGTCAGGTACTGGTCGGAACCGACTATGCGCCCGCGCGCTCGGTCGAACAGTCCGTCCTTGCTCGACAGCATGATGACCGGGGTATCCCTGAACACCTGGTTGTTCTTGATCAGGGCACAGGTCTGGTAACCGTCCAGGCGCGGCATCATGATGTCCACGAATATGATTTCCGGTTTCTCGTCGGCGATCTTGGCCAGCGCTTCGAAACCGTCGGTGGCCGTGACGACTTCGCAACCTTCCTTTTTCAGCAGCGTCTCGGCGGTGCGGCGGATGGTCTTGGAGTCATCGATGACCATGACCTTGACGCCCGAGACACTCCGCTCTTGCGACGAACGCTTCCCGTCACTGTCCTCTTCCGCCTGCGATTCGATTTCTTCCGGATCTACAATGGTTTGCATTCGATTGGTACCTGATCCCTAGATTTCCTGACGTCTCGCCCGGCTGCAGTTCCCGGTCCCTGCCGTGGCCTGCCTGTAACCCCAAGCGCCCGATTTACCGACAAATTTGCGTTACAATTGCGGCTACTGGCTTCTATCGTCCGGCGGCGAACAAACTTTACAGGCATGAACTGGTTCACAAATCCACCTCCCGCCCCGCAGCCTTCCGCCCGGCCATGAGCATCCGCCTGGGCATCGTCATGGACCCCATAGGGGGGATCAAGGTCCACAAGGACAGCAGCTTCGCGATGTTGCTGGCGGCGCAGGCCCGCGGCTGGCAACTGTTCTACATGGAGCAGCCGGACCTGTACCTGCGCGGCAGCGAGGCGCGCGCGAGAATGCGCCGGCTGCGGGTCCATGACCGTGAACGGGACTGGTTTCAGTGGCAGGAAGAACGGGACGCCGTGCTCACGGAGCTGGACGTCATCCTCATGCGCAAGGACCCGCCGCTGGACATGGAGTACCTCTATACGACCTATGTGCTGGAACAGGCGGAATCGGAAGGCACGCTGATCGTCAACCGCTGCAGTGCCTTGCGCAACAGCAACGAAAAGCTGTTCACCGTCCGCTTTCCGCAGTGCTGCGCCCCCAGCCTGGTCAGCCGCGACCCTCGGCGCCTGCACGAGTTCCTGGCCGAACACCGGGACATCATCCTGAAACCGCTGGATGCAATGGGCGGCGCTTCGATCTTCCGGGTACGCACCGGCGACCCCAATACCGGAGTCATCATGGAGACCATCACCGACCTGGGCCGGCGCAGCGCCATGGCACAGCGTTTCATCCCGGAGATCCGCGACGGCGACAAACGGATTCTCGTGATCGATGGTGAACCGGTGCCCTGGGCGCTGGCGCGGATCCCGGCCCGGGGCGAGACGCGTGGCAACCTGGCCGCCGGCGGTCGCGGCGTCGGCGTGGAACTCAGTGAGCGCGACCGCTGGATCTGCGCCCAGGTGGCTCCCGAACTGCGGGCACGCGGCCTCCTTTTCGTCGGCCTGGACGTCATCGGCGACTACCTGACAGAAATCAATGTCACCAGCCCCACCTGCATTCGGGAGCTGGATGAACTCTATGGTCTCGACATTGCCGGCCAGCTCATGGACCGTATCGAGCAACGGCTCGAGGAACGCGGTTGACCGGCCGGCGGGCGGAACTGTTCTCTGTGGCGGATGTCGGTATAGTTGATGCATGAAATCGGGGAGTGAATCCCGGTTCCCTGGAAGACCATGAGCACCACTGTCCCATCAGACCTGCCACGGGAAGGCGCGACCGTCGATCGGCTGGCGCTGGCCCTTTTCATCGCCACCGCATTTCATGCGCTGATCATTCTCGGCATCAGCTTCAATCCGCTGGACCAGGACAACCGGGACCAGCCTCTGCCGACACTGGATATCACCGTCGTCAACCCGAGCCCGACGCCACCGCCGGAGGACTATGACTATCTGGCGGAAAAGAGCCAGGATGGCGCCGGCAATACCGAGCAGAAGGTTCGCCCGCAGCAGCAGATGCTGAAACAGGCCCCCCCCGTGGCGCCGCCGCAGGCGACGCCCGAAGCCACCCGCCTGCTGACCAGCCGTGAGAGCACTGCCAAGACGCGGGCACCGGAACAAACGACGCCGGAACGCAAGACCAGCGACACCAGCGCCACCGAACTGATCAACCGCAGCATGGAGATGCTGGCGCTGAACCAGCAGATCAACCAGTCACTGCAGGCCTATTCGAAAACGCCGAAGAGCAGGTTCATCTCGGCACGCACCAGGGAATACAAGTACGCCAGTTACATGCGCGACTGGGTGGCGAAGGTCGAGCGGGTAGGCGAACTCAACTATCCGGACGCCGCCCGCAGGCAGCACCTGTCGGGCAAGCTCATTGTCCAGGTCGCCCTGTACCCGGACGGCAGCGTACGGGAGATCACCATTCGCAAGCATTCCGGACACAAGATACTGGACGACGCCGCAGTGCGCATTGTAAAGCTGGCCGCGCCCTTCGCCCCCTTCCCCGAGGAAATCCGCAAGGAAACCGACATCCTGTACATCACCCGAACCTGGATCTTCACCAGCGGAAACCGTCTCGAAAGCCGCTGATCCCGGCGTCGCTGCCGCACCCGGACGAGCGCTCCGGTCGCGGCCACTTGAGAATGAGGGCCGGCTGCCGGATACTGCGCCCATGAGCAGTTCACAGTATCTGACCAACCAGTTCCTGATCGCCATGCCCGGTCTGGAGGACCCCAATTTCTACCACTCCGTGACCTACCTCTGCGAACACAACGAGGATGGGGCGCTGGGGCTGGTCATCAACCGTCCCCTGGACATGCAGCTGGGCGAAATCCTGCAACAACTGCAGGTGGAGCACGTCGAGCCGGAGGCGCGACAGATCCCCGTCTACCTGGGTGGACCGGTGCAGCAGGAGCGTGGCTTCGTGCTGCACGAACCACTGGGTGACTGGGATGCCACGCTCAGGGTCACCGACCGTATCGGTGTGACCTCCTCCCTCGACATCCTCGCAGCCATCGCGCGCAACGAAGGCCCGGAGCGCATGCTGATCACGCTTGGTTATGCCGGCTGGGGCGCCGGCCAGCTGGAACGCGAAATGGCGGAAAACGCCTGGCTGAGCGGCCCCGCGAATCCTGAAATCCTGTTCGATACTCCCTACGAGGAGCGCTGGAAGGCGGCGGCTGCCTCGCTCGGTGTCGATCTGGATCTGCTGTCGGGGGAAGCCGGACACGCCTGATGACGGCACGGCGACATCCGCAGACCCTGCTCGGTTTCGACTATGGCCAGAAGCGAATCGGCGTCGCCGTGGGCCAGGTGCTCACGCGCACGGCCACGGCACTGGAAACGGTACGGGCCCGCGCCGGCAAGCCCGACTGGGAAGCACTCACGAGGCTGATCACGGAATGGAAACCCGACGCACTGGTGGTCGGAATCCCGTATCATATGGACGGTACCGAGCAGGACATGACGCGCGCGGCACGCCGCTTCTGCCGCCAGCTCGAAGGTCGTTACCATCTGCCGGTACGGGAAGCGGAGGAGCGTCTGAGTTCCTATATCGTGGAGGCCGGCACCGAGCGTGAACGGGAGATCGACCCGCTGGCCGCACAGGTCATACTCCAGGACTGGTTGCAGCAGGCGGAGACCGAAGAGTGAGCGTACAACCCGACATCGAGTCCCTGCTCGAGCAGATGGCCACCGATCTGCGGCGTCTGCTCACCATCGACGGGCAAACCGCCATGGTAGGCATCCATACCGGCGGCGTATGGGTCGCCGAGCGACTGCACCGGAAGCTGGAGCTCGATGTGCCGCTGGGAACGCTCGACATCTCCTTCTACCGTGACGACTTCACCCGTATCGGCATGAATCCGCAGGTGCGCCCCTCCGAGCTTCCCTTTGCGCTGGACGAACGTGACATCATCCTGGTCGATGACGTACTGCACACCGGGCGCACCATCCGGGCGGCCATGAACGAATTGTTCGATTATGGCCGCCCGGCCTCCATCGTTCTCGCGGTACTGGTGGAACGCAGCGGTCGTGAACTCCCCATCGAGGCCAGTGTGGTCGGCCACCACATGGACCTCGGCCCCGGAGAACACGTGAAGCTCAGCGGTCCTGACCCGCTGAAGCTGGAGGTGAAGACGATTTCATGAAAGGGGGCGAGTTGCAAATCCGCGAGGACGGGCGCCTGCGGCATTTTCTGTCCACCGAGGGACTCAGCCGGAACCTGCTGACGGAGATCCTCGACACCGCGGAATCCTTCGCCGGCGTCGCTGAACAATCGGTGAAGAAGGTACCGCTGCTGCGCGGCAAGACCATCGTCAACCTCTTCTTCGAAGCCAGCACCCGAACCAGAACGACCTTCGAGCTGGCCGCCAAGCGCCTGTCCGCCGACGTCCTGAACATCAACGTCAATGCCTCCGCCACCGTCAAGGGGGAGACCCTGCTGGACACGCTGCGCAACCTGGAGGCCATGCATGTCGACATGTTCGTGGTGCGCCACGCCGACAGCGGTACCGCCCATTTCATCGCCCGCCACGTGCAACCGCACATCAGCGTCATCAACGCCGGTGACGGCCGCCACGCGCATCCCACCCAGGCCATGCTCGACCTGTTCACCATCCGTCGTGAGAAGGGCGCCGATTTCGGCCGTCTCCGGGTGGCCATCGTCGGTGACATCGCCCATTCCCGCGTCGCCCGCTCGCAGATCCATGCCCTCAATCTCCTCAATACCGGCGAAGTCCGCATCGTGGCGCCGCGCACCCTGATCCCTGCGCGCGTCGAATCCCTGGGGGTGCAGGTCTATCACACGCTGCGCGAGGGATTACGGGACGTGGACGTCGTCATCATGCTGCGCCTGCAGCGCGAGCGCATGGAAGGGGGGCTGCTGCCGAGCGAACACGAATACTACCGCCTCTACGGACTGACCGAGGAAAAACTCTCGGTAGCCCGGCCGGACGTCACCGTCATGCACCCCGGACCGATCAACCGCGGGGTGGAGATGGACTCGCAGGTGGCCGACGGGCCGCGATCGGTCATTCTGCAGCAGGTCAGTTACGGAATCGCCATACGCATGGCGGTAATGTCCATGGCCATGCAACAGGGCATGTCCCCGGGGTGAGCATGAGAAAGCCCAGGATACACATCCGCGGCGGGCGGCTGATCGACCCGGCCAACCGCATCGATGCCACCAGCGACCTGTATCTCGCCGACGGGCGCGTTGCCGCCGTCGGCGAGCCACCGGACGGTTTTAACGCCGATCTGGAGATCGACGCCACCGGCCTGACCGTGATCCCGGGACTCATCGACCTGTGCGCCCGACTGCGCGAACCTGGCCAGGAACACAAGGCCGACATCGACAGCGAGTGCCGCGCGGCAGCCGCGGCAGGCATCACCACCCTGTGCTGCCCGCCCGACACCGACCCGGTCATCGATACCCCGGCGGTGGTGGAACTGGTCCGCCACCGGGCGCGCCAGACCGGTGCAGCGCGGGTGGTGACACTGGGCGCACTGACGCAGGGACTGGACGGGGAGCACCTGAGCGAAATGGCCGCCCTGCAGGAAGCGGGCTGCGTCGGTGTCAGCAACGGCCTGCGGCCGCTGGCCTCGACCCTGATCGAGCGACGGGCGCTGGAATACGCCGCCACCTTCGACCTGACCGTGTTCCTGTACGCCTCCGATCATGCCCTCGCCGCCGGTGGCTGCATGCACGAAGGACAGCTGTCGACGCGCCTCGGCCTGCCCGGCATACCGGAGGCTGCGGAGACGGTGGCCGTCGCCCGCGACCTGGCCCTCATCCAGCAGACAGGCGTGCGCGCCCACTTCTGTCACCTCACCACCCTGCGGGCGGTGCGCATGGTGGCGCGGGCCCAGTACGACGGCGTCCCCATCAGCGCCGACGTCGCCGTTCCCAACCTCTATCTCACCGAACTCGACACCATCGATTTCGGTGCCGACTACCACTTCATCCCGCCGCTGCGAACCCAGGAGGACCGCGACGGTTTGCGCGAGGGACTGCGCGGCGGCACCCTGTCGGCACTGTGCTCGGACCACCAGCCCCACGAGCCGGACGCCAAGCTGGCTCCGTTCCCGGCCACCGAACCCGGCGCTTCCGGTCTCGACTCGCTGCTGCCGCTGACGCTCAAGCTGGCGCGGGAAAATCACCTGCTGCTGCAGGACGCCATCGCTCGCGTCACCAGCGGCCCGGCCGCCATCCTCAATATTCCCTACGGAGACCTCGCCGTCGGGCGGGCAGCGGACATCTGCATCTTCGACGCGGCGGAAAACTGGCGCCTCGGCAGGGACAGCATGAACAGCCAGGGCAAGAACACACCCTTCCTGGGCTGGGAAATGAACGGCCGGGTGCGCTATACCCTGCGCGATGGCGAGCTCATCTACAGCGGCGACCATCCGTGAACGACAGGCCCCATCGCGACACCATCTTCCTCGAGGAAGCCCGCATACTCACGCACCAGGCATGCGCCGGGGAACAGTACGTCCTGCGACTGGAGTCCCCCGAGTGCGCCACCCACGCCATCGCCGGCCAGTTCGTGCACCTGCGCTGTGATCCTTTACTGCCCATGCGGCGTCCCATCTCCATCATGCGAGCCGACGCCAGGGGGGGCTGGATCGAGCTGCTGTACAAGGTGGTGGGCCGGGGAACGGCGCTGCTGGCGCAACGCACGCCGGGCGAAGTGCTCAGCCTGCTGGGCCCCATCGGCCGACCCTTCCGGCCGAGTCCGGAAAAGACACGGCCGCTGCTGCTGGGTGGCGGCGTAGGCATGCCGCCCATGGTCTTCCTGGCGGAACAGATGAACCGCGAGGACCTGCACCCGCTGGTACTGCTGGGCTCCGAGGTCCCCTTTCCCTTCGATCCCCGTCCCTCGCGGATGCTGGTCCCCGGCATTCCGGACGGCGCCATCGGCACCATGCCCTTGCTGGAAGACCTGGGCATCCCCTGCCGGCTCGCCAGCCAGCAGCAGCGGCCGGGCTGTTATCAGGGCTTCGTCACGGAACTGGCGCGGTGCTGGCTGGAGGCGCTCGATGCCGACCAGCGTTCCCGGGTGGAAATCTTCGCCTGCGGCCCCCACCCCATGCTGGCGGCCGTGTCCGCACTGGCGCGCGACTACGGGCTCCCCTGCCAGGTCTCGCTGGAGGAATTCATGGCCTGCGCCGTGGGCGGCTGCGCCGGTTGCGTGGTGGAAGTACAGACGGCCAGCGGCCCGGCGATGAAACGGGTATGCGTGGACGGTCCGGTGTTCGATGCCGCCGCGGTCTTCAGGCCCTGAAACGGCGCTTCAGGGCGTCTCGACCAGGGTCACGCCGTCGAGCGCACTGCCGGGGTCCAGCTCGGTATCCTTGAGCTTGATCATCAGGCGCACCTCGTTGGCCGAATCGGCATAGTGAATGGCGTCTTCCTGGGTGATCTCCCCTTCGCGGTACAGCTCGTAGAGCGCCTGATCGAAGGTCTTCATGCCCTGCTGGTTTGAACGTTTCATCAGGTCCTTGAGCTTGTGGACCTCACCCTTGCGGATCATGTCGGCCGCCAGGGGCGTGTTGATCAGGATCTCCACCGCCACGCGCCGCCCCTTGCCATCCGGCGTGGGAATCAGCTGCTGAGCCACGATGGCCTTCAGGTTGAGCGACAGGTCCATCAACAGCTGGTCGCGACGGTCTTCCGGGAAGAAGTTGATGATGCGGTCCATGGCCTGGTTGGCATTGTTGGCGTGCAGCGTGGCCAGGCACAGGTGACCGGTCTCGGCGAAGGCGATGGCATGGTCCATGGTCTCACGGGTACGAATCTCGCCGATGAGGATGACATCCGGCGCCTGTCGCAGGGTATTCTTCAGCGCGGTATCGAATGAATCGGTGTCGATGCCCACCTCGCGCTGGGTGACGATGCAACCGGCGTGCTGGTGCACGTACTCGATCGGATCCTCGATGGTGATGATGTGACCGGTGCTGTTGTGGTTGCGGTACCCGATCATGGAAGCCAGTGAGGTCGACTTGCCGGTACCGGTTGCGCCAACGAAGATGATCAGGCCGCGCTTGGTCATGGCCAGGTTCTTGATGATCGGCGGCAGGTTCAGGTCCTCGACCGAGGGAATGGTGGTCTCGATACGCCGCAGCACCATGCCGCAATGGTTGCGCTGGTAGAAGGCACTGACGCGAAAACGCCCCACGCCGGTGGCACTGATGGCGAAGTTGCATTCGTGCTTGTCGTCGAACTCCTTGCGCTGGGCCGGTGTCATGACGCTCAGCACCACCTCGCGGGCCTGCTCCGGCGTCAGTGTCGATTGCGATACCGGCTTGATACGACCGTTGACCTTCATGCTGGGCGGCATGCCCGCCGTGATGAACAGGTCGGAACCACGCTTGTGGACCATCATTTTGAGCAGCGAGCTGAAATCCATCATCGACCCCGTCTAGCGGAAGAGTTCCTTGTTCATGGCCTTGGACTTGGCATCCAGGCGGCTGACCAGACCGCGCTGCACCAGTTCCTGCAGGTTCTGGTCCAGCGTCTGCATGCCCGCGGCCTGACCGGTCTGTATCGCCGAATACATCTGTGCCACCTTGTCCTCACGGATGAGGTTGCGGATGGCGGGCGTACCGATCATGATCTCGTGCGCGGCAATACGGCCGCCACCGGTTTTCTTCAACAGCGTCTGGGCAATGACGGCGCGCAGCGACTCCGACAGCATGGAGCGCACCATGGTCTTCTCGGCCGCCGGGAACACATCGATGATACGGTCGATGGTCTTGGCCGCCGAACTGGTATGCAGGGTTCCGAACACCAGATGACCGGTCTCGGCGGCGGTCAGCGCCAGACGGATGGTCTCCAGGTCGCGCATCTCACCAACGAGGATGATGTCGGGGTCTTCACGCAGGGCCGAGCGCAGCGCCTCGTTGAAACCATGGGTGTCCCGGTGAACCTCGCGCTGGTTGACCAGGCACTTCTTGCTCTCGTGCACGAACTCGATGGGGTCCTCGATGGTGAGGATGTGTTCGTAACGCGAGTTGTTCACATGATCCATCATCGCCGCCAGCGTGGTCGATTTACCGGAACCGGTGGGCCCGGTAACCAGCACGATACCGCGCGGCTGGTCGGCGATATCCTTGAATATGGCCGGACAACCGAGTTCCTCCAGCGTCAGTATGGTTGACGGAATGGTCCGGAACACGCCACCGGCGCCACGGTTGTGATTGAAGGCGTTGACACGGAAGCGCGCCAGGTTGGGGATCTCGAACGAGAAGTCGGTCTCAAGGAACTCTTCGTAGTCCTTGCGCTGCTTGTCGTTCATGATGTCGTAGATCAGACTGTGCACCGTCTTGTGATCCAGCGCCGGCACGTTGATACGACGGATATCCCCGTCTACACGGATCATCGGCGGCAGACCGGCGGAGATGTGCAGATCGGAGGCGTTGTTCTTGACACTGAAGGCGAGTAACTCAGCAATATCCATGCTCTTTCCCTTTGCTAGCTCTGGATTTCCTTATCGTCAGCCGGCGACAGAACTTGACCCCTGCACCAGCGTCTCCCAGCCAGTATAGGCAGCACCTTCGGCAATGCCAGTCACGGGTCTTTCATTGCTTGAATCAACCAGTTATGATCCTGTATCGTCTGCACCATGAAACAGACAGCACTCGCCTTCATCGGCGCCGGCAACATGGCACGCAGCCTCATCGGCGGCCTCATCGCCGATGGCTGGGACCCCGCCGCAATCCATGTCTCCGATCCGGACCCGGAACAACTGGGGGCGCTCACCGGTCGCCTTGGAATACACGGCCACAGTGACAACCGCAGCGCCGCAAGAGCCGCCGAGGTCCTGGTCCTGTGCGTGAAACCGCAGCAACTTCATGAAGTCGGTCGCGAACTGGCCGAGGTGGTCCAGGAACGCAGACCGCTGGTGATCTCCATTGCCGCCGGGGTGCGCCTCGGCGACCTGCAGCGCTGGCTGGGTGGTGACTGTCCCCTGGTACGCTGCATGCCCAACACACCGGCCCTGGTACAGAGCGGGGCCACCGCACTGTTTGCCAACGAGGCCGTGAGCAGCGCCCAGCGGGACATCGCCGAGAACATCATGCGCGCCGTTGGACTCGCCCTGTGGGTCGAGGAGGAAGCACAGCTCGACGCGGTAACGGCGCTCTCGGGCAGCGGCCCCGCCTACATCTTCCTGGTCATCGAGGCGCTGGAGGAAGCGGGCCGCGAGCTCGGGCTGGAAGAAGGCAGCGCACGCCTGCTGGCATTGCAGACCGCGTTCGGCGCCGCCCGGATGGCGCTGGAGAGCAGCGAGGATGCGGCCGTGCTCAGGCAGCGCGTCACTTCGCCGGGCGGCACCACGGAAAAGGCGCTGGAGGTGCTCGAGAACGGCGGTCTGCGTACCCTGATCAGGGACGCCATGGTGGCCGCCCGCGACCGTGCCCGCGAACTCGCCGACCAGCTGGGGGCCGCATGAGCATGGGCGGCAGCTACCTCACCAGCCCGCTGCAGTTCCTGATCAGCACCCTGTTCAGCCTGTACATACTCACCGTCATGCTGCGCTTCATCCTGGGCCTGGTACGCGCCGATTTCTACAATCCGGTCAGCCAGTTCCTGGTCAAGGTCACCAACCCCCTGCTGTTGCCGCTGCGCCGCGTGATCCCCGGCCTGGGGCGCACCGACACGGCTTCGCTGGTACTGATGGTGGCCCTGCAGATGGCCGCGCTCGCCCTCATCGCCCTGATCAGTGGTGCTTCGCTCTCCCTCCTTTCGCTGCTGCTGCTGTCCGCTGCCGAACTCATCGGCCTGGCAATCAACGTATTCCTGTTCGCCATCCTGATCCAGGTCGTGCTGAGCTGGGTCAACCCCGGAACCTACAACCCCGTGGTCTCACTCCTTTATAGTATTACCGAACCGGTGCTGCGCCCCTGCCGGCGCCTCCTGCCGCCCATATCCGGCATCGATCTGTCACCGGTGATCGCCCTGATCGGGCTGCAGCTGCTCAAGATGCTGCTGCTGCCGCCCCTCTACCAGCTGGCGCACTGACGCACTGACATCCGCGGGCATGGAAGGAGACGGCTACCACTGGCGCGACGGCGACCTGATCCTCGACGTGCGTGTCCAGCCCCGCGCCAGCCGTGATGAAATCTGCACCGTCAGCGACGGCCGTCTGCGCATCCGCCTGACTGCGCCGCCGGTGGATGGCAAGGCCAACCAGCAACTGATCAAGTTCCTCGCCCGGACCTTCGGCGTGTCCAAGAGCCGGGTCGAACTGCTGTCCGGCAGCAGCGGACGCAACAAGCGCCTGCGCATCCAGCAGCCACAACGCCTGCCGCCGGGGATCCACTCTGCAGAAATGTGACCCCGTTCCGGTTTCGGCGGTACGGCACGACTAGGCTCAGCAACTACCGACCCCTTACCGCCCGGCCGTCTCGTGCCCGCGGGGGTGAACGCATGGACATTCGCTAACTGTATAAAAAACCGTCTAAAGACCAACACTGCACTGCCGTTAGGACTGCTGTGGAGCAGGCGTCGTCCGCGTGACCCGGCGCACCCGAGACAAGGCAGAATCGTTCAACCGGCAGGAAGACTTGCATGAAGCAGGACCAACTCGATCA
>DROT01000124.1 GCA_011321775.1 Gammaproteobacteria bacterium
CACCGCCGGCAACAGCGGCCGCACCGGTCCCACGAAACGTGCGAATACCACGCTCTTGCCGCCGTGGCGGTGGAAGAAGTCCACTCCGCGGGTGATCATGCCGGGATACTTGCGGAACGGCCACATGACACGCAGTCGCTGGTGGTAGAAGCGGCCGATGAAGTAGCTGGTGCCATCGCCGAGCACGGCGCCCACGGCAGCCCACAGCAGGGTGGGCAGCAGGTCCAGTCCGCCGGCGGCGACCACGGCGCCGACGCCGAACATGATCACCGTGCCGGGCAGGAACAGGCCCACCACCAGGAAGGACTCCAGCGCCGCCACCACCATCACCACCAGCCCGGCCCAGTGCGGGTGGAGGTGCAGCCAGTTCATCAGTTCGGCGAGCAGCTGTTCCATGTCGATCGGCTAGGAGCCTGTCCGAGTACTGGGGGCCGTAGCGAGAGCGTGGCATAGCGAGGCGATTCTTGCGATCGTTTGAGGAGCATAGTGGGGACTATGCGACGAAAAGGATCGCGACAAGGGGCCGCTGTGATGCGCTCGCAGTAGGTCCATCATTACTCGGACAGGCTCCCAGGGGTGACAGACACGAGCCGGCCGGTGATACCCGAGCCCCTTGTTCGTACGGCCACGGAAGCACACGGAATACCACGGAGGAAAGACAGCGCCAGCGGGCAGCTTCCGCGTCTTTCCGTGTGTTTCCGTGGCCATCATCAGCGGCGTCGAGGCAGCCGTTCTCAGGCGAGCGCGGCGAAGGCCTGTTCGGCGGCGTCCAGGGTCTCCTGGATGGCGAGCTCGTCGTGCGCGGAGGAGACGAAACCGGCCTCGAAGGCCGACGGAGCCAGGTAGACGCCGCGATCCAGCATTTCGTGGAAGAAGCGGCGGAAGCGCTCCTGGTCGCAGGCGCTGACTTCGGCAAAGTTGCGCACCCGACCGGCGTCGGTGAAGAACAGTCCGAACATGCCGCCCACCTGGTTGGTGGTAAAGGGTATGCCGGCGGCCGCGGCGCGTTCGCGCAGCCCCTCGAGCAGGCGTTGCCCGGTGGCCGCCAGCTGCTCGTGGAAGCCGGGTTGTTGCACCAGCTCCAGGGTCGCCAGGCCGGCCGCCATGGCCACCGGGTTCCCGGACAGGGTGCCGGCCTGGTACACCGGCCCGAGCGGGGCGATCTGTTCCATGATGTCCCTTCGGCCGCCGAAGGCGCCTACCGGCAGCCCGCCGCCGACCACCTTGCCAAGGGTGGTGAGGTCGGGGAAGACGCCGTAGTACTGCTGGGCGCAGCCGGTGGCGAAGCGGAAGCCGGTCATGACCTCGTCGAAGATCAGCACGCTGCCGTGCCGGTCGCAGACGGCGCGCAGGGTCTCCAGGAAACCGTCCGCCGGCGGTACGCAGTTCATGTTGCCGGCCACCGGTTCGACGATGATGGCGGCCACCTGTGCGCCGATGTCGTCCATGACCTGCTGCACCTGCCCGGAGTTGTTGTACTCCAGGGTGACGGTGTGCTGCGCCAGGTCGGCGGGGACGCCGGGGGAGGTGGGTACGCCCAGGGTCAGGGCGCCGGACCCGGCCTTCACCAGCAGCGAGTCCGAGTGCCCGTGGTAGCAGCCCTCGAACTTGACGATCTTGTCGCGCCCGGTGAAACCGCGCGCCAGGCGGATGGCGCTCATGGTGGCCTCGGTGCCGGAACTCACCATGCGCACCAGATCCAGCGACGGCACCAGCCGGCACAGGGTGTCGGCCATGCGGATCTCGATCTCGGTGGGGGCGCCGAAACCGAGGCCGCTGGCGGCCGTCTCCTGCACCGCGCGCACCACCTCGGGGTGACAGTGGCCGCCGATCATGGGTCCCCAGGAGCCGACGTAATCGACGTAGCGCCTGCCGTCGACGTCGAACAGGTAAGGCCCCTCGCCGCGGCTGAAGAACACCGGCGTACCGCCGACCCCGTTGAAGGCGCGCACCGGCGAGTTGACGCCGCCCGGGATGTGCCGCTGCGCGGCTTCGAAGAGTTGCTGTGACTTCGACATTCGTCTGTTCCTTCTGTGTCTGCCGGCCGTTCGATGGCTACAACGACCCTGCTCGGTTGTACACTCCTGCAGCGGATAGCCCCAGGGGAGTCGATCCTCCGTGCTTGACCTGTTGCCTTGTCAGGATAGCCACGGAAGCACACGGAAAAACACGGAAAGGTTTTCCTGTGTTCACTTCCGTGTTTTTCCGTGGCTCATGTCCATGCGCTTCGCTCGTTTACCGCGCCGCGGGAATGCCCCGGCCGGAAAAGATCTGCATAGGCCGCCGCCGCCGCGCGCACGTCGCTGGCCGCGAACACGCCGCGCACCACGGCCAGCAGGTCGACGCCGGCGTCGATCAGTATCGCCGCGTTGTCCGGTGTGATGCCGCCGATGGCCGCCACGGGCAGCGGCAGTTCGGCTCTGGCACGCCGGATCAGGCCGATGTCCGCCTGCACCGCATCGGGCTTGGTGCGCGACGGGAAGAAACGTCCGAAGGCCACGTAGTCGGCGCCCTCGGCGAGCGCGGCTTCGGCGCGCTCCCAGCGGTCGTAGCAGGACACGCCGATGATGGCCTGTTCGCCCAGTCGCTGTCTGGCCTCGGCCACGCCGGCGTCGTCGCGGCCCAGGTGGACGCCGTGGGCGCCGCATCCGGCCGCCAGCGCGACGTCGTCGTTGACGATCAGCGCGACGCCGTGGCTATCACACAGGGTGGCCAGTTCCCGTGCCTGGCGTTGTCGCAGCGCGGTATTCCCCGACTTGTCGCGGTATTGTATCAACGCGGCGCCGCCGGCGATGGCTGCCGCCACCCGCGGGACCAGCTGTTCCGGCGGCTGCAGCGCCGCGTCGGTGATGGCGTACAGGCCGCGCAGGCCGTTGCGGGACATGACAGGCGCTATTCCTCTTCGCCGCGCGCCCAGAACAGGCGGTTGGGGATGCGCTGGCCCATGCCGATGCGGTAGCCCTCGGCCAGCGCCTGCCAGGTGTATTCCTGGGCTTCGTGGATGGCGGTGAAGGGTTCCAGTCCCTGCGCCAGCAGGCCGGCGATACTGGCGGCCAGGGTACAGCCGGAGCCGTGGAAGCTGCCTTCCAGCCGTTCCCAGCAGAAGGTCTCCAGCAGGCGGCGATTGGCGTACAGTGCATTCTCCACCTGCGGCGTGTTCTCGTGGGTGCCGGTCAGCAGCACGAACTCGACACCGTGGTCCAGCAGGGCCATGGCGCAGGCCTCGAGGTTGTCGGCCTCGGGCGCCAGGGCGCGCGCTTCGCGGCTGTTGGGGGTCAGCACCGTGGTCTGTGGCAGCAGCAGCTCCACCATGGCGTCGACCACATCGTCGTCGCCCAGCTGTGCGCCGCTGCCGCTCGCCAGTACCGGGTCCATCACCACCGGGATCTCGGGGTAATCGTGCAGGATCGAATGGATGGCCTCCACTGACTCGCGGCTGGTCAGCAGGCCCAGCTTGAACACGCTCACCGGCATGTCTTCGAGCACCGCGCGCGCCTGCTCCACGATCAGGGTGGCGTCCAGGGGCGTGTAGCCGATGACGTCGCGGGTATCCTGGATGGTGAGCGTGGTGGCCACCGGCGCGGCGTGGCAGCCGTGGCTGATCAGGGATTCGATATCGGCCTGAATGCCGGCCCCGCCGCTCGGGTCGTTGCCGGAAAACGCCATGACCACCGGTACCGGGGAGGCTTGTTGCGTCATGCGAAGCGAACCTGGAATTCAAACAGAGCGCATTGTAGCACCGCCCGCGGGCTTCGCGAGGCGGGCTACAATGGATGAATGGACCGTACAGGGGAGGGAGAATGGCCATGAAATTCAGAACCTGGAAGTGCACCGTCTGCGGTTTCGTCTATGACGAGGAGAAGGGTCTGCCGGAAGAGGGGCTGGCGCCCGGCACGCGCTGGGAGGACGTGCCGGACAACTGGGTGTGCCCCGAATGCGGCGCCGGCAAGGAGGATTTCGAAATGGTCGAGGTGGACTGAAGCCGCGAAAACCAGCGGCCCGGACGGCCTGATCGTTATCGCTGCGGCGCGATGGTCTACACTAAGTAAAGGTCTTGTGATTCCGTTGTCCCGGCCTGCGCCGGCGCGAACGAGCCGTGCTCGCCGGCGGTGTGCCCGGGCGATGCGGTCGATTTCCGAACGGAGGCGTCATGTCCAAGGCGGAACACGCCCGTTTCACTGCGCTGGTCGAGACGGCGCGGCGCTATTGCGCGCTCATCGACGAGGCGCCGGTGAAACCCGACTGGCTGCTCGGATTGTTCCGGCTGTTGCCCGAGCTGCACGCTGCGGTGGTAGCCCTGCGCGATCCCGGCGGTGGTCCGGTGGCGCCAGAGGGTGCTGACTTCGAGGCACGCTTCAACCTCTTCACCCGCCTGCGTCGGCACCTCGGTGATCGCGACCGCTACTGGCTCGAGTACGACGATCCGGGTGACACGGCCGGCGATCACCGTACCGGCAGCCTGGCCGACGATCTCACCGACATCTATTTCGAACTCCGGCGCGGGCTGGAGTTGCTGGACGCCGCCGGCCCGAAGGAGGCCGCACACCTGTGGGAGGCCGGCTTCGAACAGCACTGGGGGCAGCACCTAGTCGACGCCGAACGCCAGCTGTACGCGCTCAAGGTGAATGACCGGCTCATGTAGAGGGCAAGGTTCCCGCCTGCCGGGCCAGCAGGAAGGTTCTGGCCGAGAGTTCCAGTGAACAGGTCCACTTGTAGGCGAGGTTGAGGGAATCGGCGCAGGCGTAGACGCCGTGGCCGCGGACCACGACGATGGGGACGCCGTGCAGGGCCTGGGCCACCTGTGACGGGGCCTCCTCGAGGTAGTCCGAATAGGGAATGTCGAGTACCGGGACGCGGCCGAAATAATACTGTCCCTCGAAGTCAACGGGGGCGAAGTCGTCGCCGCCGAGGGTGACGGCCACGCTGCAGGCGCCGTGGCTGTGCATGACGGTGGCGGCCTGCGGGTTCTTCTCGTACACCGCGCGGTGCAGCGGGGCGTCTAGCGAGGCGCCGGCCGCCGGAGACTCACCGAGGGTGCAGCGGATCAGCTGGTCCGCTTCCAGGGTATCGGCACAGGCGCCGGTCGGTGTGATCCAGTAGTCGTCGCCGCAACGCACGGAGAGGTTGCCGCTGTGGGAATCGTTGAGGCCATACCGGCGCAGCCAGCGATAGTGACGGATGAGATCGAGTCGCGGGTCCATGGGGCTCCTGGAGGGATAATTCCTTCGAAAGTCTGGTCGAATAGCTAAATCCGGGCAGCTGGCGCTACAATATCACCGTTTGCGGGTGGCAGCTTCCCGGGAACCCGATAATTATTCCTATTCTAACCATTCCTAATTTCAGTCGAGAGCAGACTCCAAATGTCAGATACATCGAAGCGCCGGGCCTCCGGTTTCACCCTCATCGAAGTCATGGTCGTGGTGGTCATCCTCGGTATCCTCGCCGCGGTGCTGGTGCCCAAGGTGATGGACCGTCCCGACGAGGCGCGCAAGGTCAAGGCCAAGCAGGATATCCGCGCCCTGGAAGCGGCGCTGAACCTTTACAAGCTGGACAACTATGACTACCCCAGCACGGATCAGGGGCTGGAGGCGCTGGTGAGCAAGCCCGACATCCCGCCGGAACCGGCACGCTGGAAGAGCGGCGGCTACATCGACCGCCTGCCCATCGACCCCTGGCAGCAGCCCTACCAGTACCTGAACCCGGGCGTCCACGGCACCATCGACATCTTCTCCACCGGCCCCGACCGCCAGCCGAGCGACGACGATATCGGTAACTGGGATATCCGGTAGGGAGCGCAAGCCGTGCGGCCGGGGCCGGGTGCTGCAATGTCGCTCCAACGCATGCGCCTGGACATTGTCGCAATCAGCCACGGAAGACACGGAAGACACGGAAAAGGCAAAAGAAGTTTCCGTGTTTTCCGTGGCCGTCTGCGAGCGCTTCCCATCGCCGCCTGTCGGGCGCCAGGGCCTGGGCCGGCCAGGGTGTGTGGCATGATGTGTGGCATGGCGGTTCGAGGGTGATCCCTTTGTTCTTCCGGCGGGACCAACGGATCCGCGCCCAGCGCGGTTTCACCCTGCTGGAACTGATGGTGGTGCTGGTGATCATCGGCATCGTCCTGAGTTTCGTCGGCCTGTCGGGGGGCGGGGACAGCCGCGCCCGGCAGCTCGAGCGTGAGGCGCGCCGCCTGCTGGTGGTGATGCAGCTGGCGAGCGAGGAGGCGGCCATGCGCGGCCAGCAGCTGGCGCTGCGGGTCGGCGACAGCGACTACGAGTTCATGACCCTGCAGGGTCGGAAGTGGGTGCCGCTGGAGGACGAGGGCGCCTTGCGCCCGCACCGCCTGCCGCAGGGCGTGGAACTGGAGCTGGAACTGGAGGACAACCCGCCACCGGGGCTGAGCGCCCAGGACGAGGACCAGCCGCAGATCTTCCTGCTCTCCAGCGGCGAGATGACCCCCTTCCTGCTGACCTTTTCCGCCCCCGAGACCGAATACCGCTTCCGTCTCCAGGGCACCCTGCTGGGCAGGCTGGAACTGGAGGAGGTCGAGGCGTGAGGTCGACAGACGCGCGCGGTTTCACCCTGCTGGAGGTGCTGGTGGCGCTGGTGGTGCTGGCGCTGTCCCTCGGGGCCGTGATCAAGTCCGCCGGTGACTACGGCATCAACCAGGCCTATCTGCGCGATCGCACCTTTGCCGAGTGGGTGGCGCGCAACCAGATGGCGGGTGTGCTGGTGTCCGGGCGCTGGCCCTCCATCGGTCAGCAGAAGGGCGAGGTCGAGTTTCCCATGGCCGGTGGTGACAGCGGTGCACGCGAATGGCGCTGGGTGATGAAAGTCACGCAGACGCCGGAAAAGGACCTGCGTCGCCTCGACATCGAGGTCTATCCCCTCGAGGCGGAAGACGACAGCGAACCGCTGGCGACGCTCAGCGCCTTCATGGGACGCCCGGGATGAGTCGAGCCCGCGTTGCGTGCCGCGCCGCTGGCGGTTTTACCCTGCTGGAGCTGCTGGTGTCGCTGTCCATCTTCGCGCTGGTCGCAGCCATGGCCTACGGTGGTCTGCAGAGCGTGCTCAACACCCAGGATCAGACCGAACAGCAGTCACAGCGCATGGCACAGCTGCAGCTGGTCTACCGGCTGATGCAGCGCGACCTCGAGCAGCTGGTCGATCGCGGCATCCGCAACGAGTTCGGTGACCCGGTGGGGGCGCTGGTCGGGGGCAGCGGCTATGACGGTGTGGAGTTCACCCGCGGCGGCCATCCCAACCCCGCGGGTTTCCTGCGCAGCGACCTGCTGCGGGTGGCCTATGTCCCCGATCAGGACACCCTGTTGCGGCGCACCTGGCGGGTGCTGGACCGCTCCCAGGACAGCCAGCCGGACGAGCAGGTGCTGGTGGAGCACATGCAGTCCTTCCGTATCCGCTTTCTGGGCCAGAATCGCGAGTGGCAGGACCGCTGGCCGCCGCCGCGGCCGCAGCAGCAGAACGCGCCCGCGGACCTGCCGCTGGCAGTGGAGGTGCAGCTGGAACTGGACGGCATCGGCACCCTGAACTGGGACTTCCTGCTGCCGCAGGTGGCGCTCGCCAGCCAGAAGCCGCTGCGAACGGGTGGCACCGGCGCGAACGGAGGCAGGAAAGAGGATGGCAAGGACAACGCCAGCGGTGAGAACGAGGTGGTGAACTGATGATCGCCCGACAGCATGGCGTGGCCCTGATCACCGCCCTGCTGGTGGTGGCCATCGCCAGCGTGGCGGCGGTGGCCATGACCACCCGCCAGCAGCTCGATATCCGCCGCACCGGCAACCTGCTGCACAGCGAGCAGGCCTGGGCCTACGTGCTCGGTGCCGAGGCCTGGGCGCGGGTGGTGCTGGCACGCGATGCCAACGAGAGCCAGATCGATACCCTGAAGGAAGACTGGGCGACGCGCCCGCCGGCCTCCATCGTCGAGGGCGGCTACATCGTCGGCCGCATCATCGATCTGCAGGGCCGTTTCAACGTCAACAGCCTGGTGCAGGGCGGCAAGGCCGACGAGGCGGCGATCACCCAGTACAAGCGCCTGCTGCGGCGGCTGGAACTGGAGGAGACCCTGGCCGATCCGCTGGTGGACTGGATCGACGCCAACCTCGACGAGCGTTTCCCGGACGGCGCCGAGGACAACAGCTACCTGTTGCTGAACCCGCCCTACCGGGCCGCCAACCGGCCGCTGGCCGACATCACTGAATTGCGGCTGGTGAAGGGCTACAGCGCCGAGGTGCTGTCGAAGCTGTTGCCGTACGTCACCGCCCTGCCGCAGCCGACGGCGATCAACGTGAACACCGCCAGCGCCGAAGTCCTGAGCACGGTGGCCGACGGGCTCAGCCTTGCCGACGGCGAGTCGCTGCTGGAGGCGCGCGGTGAAGACGGCTTCGCTTCGGTCGATAACTTCCTGAAGGAGGCCGTGCTGGCCGGCAAGAACGTCGACGCCGACATGCTGACGGTCAGCAGCCAGTGGTTCCTGATGGTCAGCGAGGCCAATGTCGGCCGGGGACGGGCGCGACTGGCCAGCCTCATCCAGCGCGACACCAAGGGCACCCGCGTAATCAGTCGCCGGCGCGAATTCACCGAGACCGTCGAGGTGGCGGTGGACGAGGGGGCGGCAAATGACGCGACGGGAGAGGGAGGATAGCCACGGAAGCACACGGAAAGACACGGAACTTTTTAATCGGTAACTATTCAGGGCGGCGAGGGTGGGGCAAGCCTCTTCCCTCAGACGACCGCTTGTTTCCTTGAAATGGGCCGGATTTTCCGGGCCGGCCTGAACTCGCTGCGCTCAGACAACGGCCGGCTTTTTCCGGAAAATCCGGCCCATTTCAAGGCGCGGTCGATTCGGTCAGAGGCTTGCCCCACCCTCGCCGCCCTGAATAGTTGCTTTTTTGAATTGTTTCCGTGTTTTTCCGTGTGCTTCCGTGGCTAATACCTTCGATCCTTATAATAGTGGCATATTTGCAAGTATCTGATTCCACGTTAGGATGCATCTATTTCATCGAGAGTTTCAGGGATGACTGACACGCTTCTGATCCGGCTGGCGGAAGGGGCGCGGGGATTCCGCGACTGGCTGCTGGCGGACGAGCAGGGACGGGCGAAGGGGCCGGTGCAGCGCGGCGTGCCGGAGGCCGGCGTGCTGGCGGCGCAGCACCAGGTGCGCGTGCTGGTGCCCGGTTCCGAGGTATTGCTCACCCGGGCGCGGGTGCCGCTGCGCAACCGCAAGCGTGCGCTGCGCGCCATTCCCTATGCGCTGGAAGAGGAACTCGCGGCCGACGTGGAGCAGTTGCACTTCGCCGCCGGGCCGATGCAGGACGAGGGCGAATACCCGGTCGCGGTGGTCGAGCGGGCGCGCATGGACGCCTGGGGCGAGTTGCTGCGCGAGCACGGTATCACCGCCGCCCAGTGGATTCCCGAGACCCTGGCACTGGAACCGGCGGGGGAGGCCTGGCGGGTGCTCGCCGAAGCGGACCGCCTGCTGGTGCGCAGCGGCGACTATGCCGGTTTTGCCACCGACTGCGACAACCTGGAGCTGTTGCTGGATCTGTTCGCAGAGCGCGAGCAGGCGCCCGAAAAACTGCTGATCCACGGGCGGCCGGCGTGCGAGCTGGCGCCCCGGGGCGTGGAGGTCGAGGTCGTCGAGGATCCCTTGCTGCCGCTGGAACTGCTGGCGCTCGGATGCGCGCGTGGACCGGTCATCGACCTGCTGCAGGGCCCCTACAGCCGGCGCGAGGAATGGGGCCGGCTGCTGCGGCCGTGGCGGGCGACGGCGGCGCTGCTGCTGGCCGCGGTGGTGCTCGGCGGTGTGGCCACGGCCATCGACTACTATCGCCTGACGCAGCAGCAACAGGCGCTGAAGGCCGAGATCGAGGCGCTCTACCGCAAGACTTTCCCCAACGCCCGGCGCATCGTCAACCCGCGTGCGCAGATGGAGCAGAAACTGAAGGCGCTGCAGCGCCGTGCCGGCCGCGGCGGCGGCGATTTCATGACCCTGCTGGCAGAGACGGCGGCGGTGGTGCGCGCCACCCGGGGCATCACCGTGCGCGGTGCCAGCTACCGCGACGGGCGGATCGACCTCGACCTGCAGGCCGACAACCTGCAGGTGCTCGACAAGCTCAAGCAGGCGCTGACGGGCAGCGGCAACCTCCGTGCCGAGATCCAGTCGGCGAGCACCGAGGCGGACAAGAAGGTCACCGGCCGCATGCGTATCCAGAGGGCGGGGGCATGAAGGACTGGTTCCTGGGCCTGGAGGTGCGCGAACGCCGGCTGGTGGCCGCCGCTGCGGCCGTATTGCTGGTGCTGCTGCTGTACCTGGTGATCTGGGAGCCGGTCGCCAGCCGTTACCAGGCGCTGCAGCAGTCGGTGGCGCAACAGAAACGCACCCTGGCGTGGATGCAGCAGGCCGCGCGCCAGGTGCAGGCGCTGCGCGCCAGCGCCGGTCCCGCCGGCCGGGGGCTCGCCGGCCGTTCGCTGATGGCGGTGGTGGACCAGTCCATGCGCGCCGGTGGTCTCGGGGATTCCATCAAGCGCATCGAGCCCGACGGCAGCCGCGGCGTCAAGGTGTGGCTGGAGAACGTGCCTTTCGATCCCATGATCCTGTGGCTCGGCAAGCTCACCCGCAGCTACCACGTCGAGACCAGCATCATCACCCTGGAGCCCACGGGCAACGGGCGCGTCAACGCGCGCCTGACCCTGCTGGCACCGACGCCATGAAACGCTGGTGGCGAGGCTGGGTCCTGGGCGTCGTCGCCTGGCTGCTGTTCCTGGTGGCGCGGGCGCCGGCCGACAGGCTGCTGCCGCTGGCGCAGTCGCGACTGCCGCAGGTCCACCTGGCCGGCATCGAGGGCACCCTGTGGTCGGGCCGTGCCGCGCTGGTCGACGTGCGGCCGCTGCAGTTCAGCGAAGTCCGCTGGGACCTGCGCCTGCTGCCGCTGCTCACCGGCCGGCTGGAGTTCGCCGTCGACGGCCAGCTGCAGGGGCGGCCGGTGCACGCCAATGCCGGCAGTACCCTGCTGGGCCGGCCCTACCTGCGCCAGGTGCGCGGCCGGGTGGCGGCGTCGGACCTGACGTACTGGCTGGGGCTCAGCCAGGTGGGGCTGGGCGGCGAGCTGGATTTCGACCTCGACGAGGTGCGCTGGTTCGACACCGGCCTGCCGGCCGTCGCCGGCCACGCCGGCTGGATGCCGGCGCTGGTGGAGGCGCCGCTGGAACTGAACCTGGGTCAGGTGAAACTGGATACCCGCATCGAGCAACAGGTGACCAAAGGCAAGCTGGACGCCAGCGGCGGCGCCCTGGTTGCCCAGGCCGACGTGGAACTGAAGCCCGACGGCGCCTACCGCATCGACGCCAACATCCGGCAGAAGGGCGAGATCCCCCCGGCCGTGGGCAAGTTCCTGTCCTCCTTTGCCGAATACCGTGATGGCGTTTACCGGCTGGAGTGGTCGGATACGCTATAGAGTTGACCGTGATGACACTAGCCACGGAAGACACGGACTACACGGACGAAAGCAATGAAATGTCCGTGTTCATCCGTGTGTTCCGTGGCTAACTCGATTGTTATTGATTCAGTGTGCGGCGGCCGTTTGCTGTAGCTTGTTTTAATCGTACCGCCGAAGAAGCAGATGAGTTTGTTCCTGACTACACCCGACCAGCACGATTTCCAGGATCCCACCGTCGAACTCGACGAGAAGCGTCTGCAGCGCTGGCTCGCCGGGTTGCCGGTGCTGAATCCGGGCGAGTCGCTGCGGCATGTGCTCAACGCGCTCGAGCCGCTGAACGAACAGCGCATGGACAGCGGCAAACGCCTGCGGCTGCTGGCGCTGTACCAGGCCACGGTCAAACGCCTGTACGATGCCGCCGATCCGCTCAGCCTGCGGCAACAACCGCTGTCGCAGCGCCAGCGACAGGAGACCGTGGACGACGTCGAGCGCCTGTGCCTGGCGATGGCCAACGGTCTCAAGCTGGTGGTGCGGGAGCTTCATGCCGGCGGACAGGTGCAGGACATGGATCTGTTTGCCACCGCGCTGCGGCGGACGGTGAAACAGCTGGCGGCGACCTTGCTGCACGCCTACCGCTATCACCGTCCGGAACCGCCCTTCGTGTTCCTGGAGCTGAACCAGCTGTACCGGGTGGCGCGCCACCACGGCGTGCACGAACTGGCCGCCGGCAACGAGGTGCAGAGCAGCCTGGCGACGGTCTACAAGGCGGTCAGCCTGCTGGCGCTCACCGACCCCTTCAGCGGTGGCGAGGGGCAGGCGGGAGCGTACTACAGCACGCTGATGCGCCATGCCGAGAGCGCCCGCATCATCCCCGGCAACAGCTGGCAGGGCGTGCCCGAGGGGCTGTACTTCATCGACCTGCAGAGTGACAGTCGCCCGCGCCACTGCGTGTTGCTGGAATCCCCCGTGGCCGGCGACGATCCCTATATCCTCGACGCCCGGGCTCCCCTGCAGCGGATGCACCAGGCGCTGGCGGCGCTGCCGGCCGACCGCCGCCGTCAGCGACCGGAGGCCGGCATCCTGCGCGCCCTCCTGCCCGAGGTGAAGCCGCGGGACAAGCGGCGCAGCGAACGGCGCGCGGCGGGACACCGGATCGAGGTGGTGGTCGGCCTGGACGCCATTGCCGCGTGGCTCGAGCAGCTGCAGCGCGGTCGGCGCCCGGATGCCGAAGAGTGGCGGGTGAAGGACGTCAGCGAGGACGGTTACTGCCTGGCCTGGGACCGCAGCGCCGCCAGCGCCCTGCGGGTCGGCGAGCTGATCTGCCTGGTGTCCGACAGCGAGGCGTCACAGCAACCGCCCCGGCTGCTGGTATTGCGCTGGCTGCGCGACGAGCGCGAGCAGGGAACCCGGCTGGGCGTGGAGAAACTCGAGGGCGTGCCGGCGCCGGTACGGCTCACCGCCGCCGGCGACGAAGGCAGCCAGCCGGCCCTGTTCCTGCCGTCGACCGGCGCCGAAGGCCCGGCGGCGCGACTGGTGGCAACGGAAGGTGTCTACGAACCTGGGCGTCCCCTGCTGATCCGCGCCGGCGAGCGCCGGATTACCGCCCGCTGCGGCGAATTGCTGGAACAGGGCGCCGGCTTCGATTGTTTCGCCTTCCTGGCAGGATAGGGGTAAAGGGGTCAGAACCCTTTATCACTCTGGGAGCGCCGGGCTCCCGCCCGGCAAGGCCGATCTCCGCCGATCAAAAAACGGTTCTGACCCCATTTCACCCGCTCAATACGGCCGTTGCCCCCAGCGCTTGAAGCGCCGCCTGCAGTATTTCAGCAGCGATTCATAACCGTCGAAATACAGCTCGAAACCCTCTTCCGCCGGTGCATCGAACTCGCAGTAGTCGTTGGAATATTCGCGGCAGATCTCCGGCCGGTCTTCGTAGATGCCGCAGCGCCCGTCCGGCTGGATGTGGGTGCAGGCATTCTCCACCAGCAGGTACCAGCTGCCCTCGTCCTTGTAGATGCGCACGTCGCGGTGCGAGATCTGCCACAGCAGAAAATCGAAATCGCGCTTGGAGCGCGGGGTGTCGATCTCCTGGCTGATGTAGGTGCAGCACCGGGTGTTGGTGCAGAAACCGCACTTGGTCTCCGGGGTCATGTCCTCGACGGGAATGATGGTGCTTTGGGTCATGTCTTTGCTCTCTTGCCGGGATCTCATTCATGCATTGGGGATAGTTGCCACGGAAAACGCGGAAAAAAGAAAACCTTTCCGTGTTCATCCGTGTTTTCCGTGGCTATCTTCGGGATGTTCCGATTCAGTCGCTTCCGCCAGCCCGCGAAGCAGTTCATCGAAGTTCTCGATGGCAACGAACTCCTCTGTTTCCCTGGCACCGGCACGGCTGTCCGGCAGGCGCACGGCGCGCAAATAGCGGATGCCCCAGTCGCGGGCGGCGCGCAGGACCGGCAGGCTGTCGTCGACGAACAGGGTGTGCTGCGGATCGAAGGGGTCTTCCTGCGCCAGCCTGGGCCAGAAGCGCGGGTCTTCCTTGGGGACGCGGAAGGCGTGGGCGCAGATCAGGTGGTCGAAATGCTCCGCCAGCCCGGTGGTGGCCATCTTGAGTTCGACCACCCGCTGGTGGGCGTTGGTCAGCAGTGCCACCCGCCGGCCGCTGGCGCGCAGCGCGGTGAGGAAATCGTCCACGTGCGGGTGCACCCGGATCAGGTGTTCCAGTTCGCGCTTGAGCGCGTCGATGTCCATGCCCAGCTCGCGGCTCCAGTAGTCGACACAGTACCAGTCCATGGTGCCTTCGACGGCACGGAAGCGCGGATAGAGTTCCTCCTTGGCCTGCTCCAGCGTCAGCTCGTGTTTCTCCGCGTAGCGCAGCGGCACGTGCTCCTGCCAGAAGTGGTTGTCGAAATGCAGGTCCAGCAGCGTCCCGTCCATGTCCAGGAACACGGTGTCGATGTCTTTCCAGGGCAGGGGCTGCTGCATGTCAGGAGTCGTAATAGGTCGTGGTCGCGGGTATGATAGCCACGGAAAACACGGAAGACACGGAAAAAACAAAAATATTTCCGTGTTCATCCGTGTTTTCCGTGGCTATAAACATGACCGACCAAAACGACAAAACAGCGAACTCACCATGAACCCATGTGACTATCTCGATGACGTACGCGCGCTGGCGAAGCAGGCCGGTGAAAAGATCCTGGAGATCTACGACACGGAATTCTCCGTCGACGAAAAGGACGACAAGTCGCCGCTGACCGCCGCCGACATGGCCTCCCACAACACCATCGTGGCCGGCCTGGAAGCGCTGACGCCGGATATCCCGGTGCTGTCCGAGGAATCGGCCAAGATCCCCTTCGAGGAGCGTTCGAAGTGGAAGACCTACTGGCTCATCGATCCGCTCGACGGCACCAAGGAATTCATCAAGCGCAACGGTGAGTTCACCGTCAACATCGCCCTGATTCACGACGGCGTGCCGGTACTGGGGGTGGTGCACGTGCCGGTGAGCGGCGTGACCTACGCCGCCTGCGAAGGCAAGGGGGCGGTCAAGGAGACACCGGGCGAGGGCGAGAAGCCTATCCACGTGCGCAAGCTCGGCGGCGGTCCGGTGGCCGTGGTCGGCAGCCGTTCGCACCAGGGCGATTCGCTCAAGGCCTTCCTGGAGAAGGTCGGTGACCACGAGATCGTCAGCATGGGCAGCTCGCTCAAGATCTGCCTGGTGGCCGAGGGTGCGGCCGACGTCTACCCGCGCCTGGGACTGACCTCGGAATGGGATACCGCCGCCGCCCAGTGCGTGGTGGAGCAGGCCGGTGGCAAGCTCACTGACCTGGAGATGAAGCCGCTGCGCTACAACACCAAGGATTCGCTGCTCAATCCCTTCTTCTTCGTCTTCGGCGACGACAGCCGCGACTGGTCGCAGTATCTGTAGTCGTCGTTCCTGCGGATGGGTTGAAGCGCGTCGGTATTATTTAGAATTATATAATTAGCAGACACTTGTAGGAGCGGCCTTGGCCGCGAACCCGGCCAGATTCAAGCGGGTTCGCGGCCAAGGCCGCTCCTACGCGATGTCAGTCATTAAGGTAGGTCTCTATAGCCACGGAATACACGGAAAAAACAAGAAATATTTCCGTTTTCATCCGTGTGTTCCGTGGCTATCTCGTCTTTATTGGATATTTGCAGTCACGGCCACTCTCACGGCCGTGCGATCCGTTTCACTTGATGGCTCAGGATGGCCAGCAGGGTCGTGGCCAGCAGGGCGCCGAGGGTGTCGGCCAGCCAGTCGGCCACTTCGGGGGTGCGTCCCGGGACGAAGGACTGGTGGAACTCGTCGCTGATGCCGTAGAGGCTGGCGATCAGGGTCGCCAGCAGCACCTGGTGACGGCGGTAGCCGCCATTCCAGGGCATTGCCATCAGCCACAGGCCGCCGAGCAGCCCGTAGGTGCCGGCGTGGAACAGCTTGTCCTGTCCGGGGAACAGCATGGGCAGGTCCAGTGCAGGCTGGTGGGAGAGATAGAAGAGGACGCCCATCCAGGCGAGTGCCAACAGCAGGGACAGGCGCCGCAGCAGCATCGGTCTCAGGCGACCGATTGCGGGGTATGCGGCGCCAGCGAATAGAGTTTCTCGGCCAGCTTGCGCCCGTAGTCCTCGCGGTTCGGTTGCGACAGGCTGGCTTCGGTGGCCAGGCTGTCGTTGAACAGCACCGGTTGTTTCCATTCCTCGAGGATCTCGTACAGCGCCGCGTCCAGGCGGTCCTGGTGGTCGTCCAGTTCCACCAGCAGGATGTCGATGGCCTGCGGGTCGAGCTTGTGCAGCTCGCTGGCGAGCAGCGGCAGGTCGATGACGACCTCGATGCCGAACTTGCGCAGCAGGCGGCTGAGGTAGATGCGCAGCAATTCGGATTCGGCGGCGATGGCGATGCGCAGCGGAGCGTTGCCGTTGGTGGGGATTCCCGCGTTGGCGCGGCCGGAGCCGGTCTCCGGGATCACCCGCTGGCCGCGGTAGTCCTCCGGTTCCGGCGCGCTCTCCATGCGCCTGCTCTCCGCCGTCGCCGTGGCGCTGTCCTGCTCGCGGGTCTCCAGGTCGGCCTCCGGCGCCGCCCCCGGGAACAGGCCGCCCTTCTGCTTGTCGCGTGCCACGTCGTTGATCACCGCGGCATCGATGCGCTGGCGCTGCTCGGCGTAGCCGTACACCAGTGCCGTATCACACAGCAGGTTGATCAGCCGCGGCACGCCGCCGGTAACGCGGTACACCAGCTGGCAGGCCTGGTCGCTGAACAGGTCGGCCGGCCCGCCCGCGGTCTTGCAGCGGTGGCGGATGTAGTCGCGCGTCTCCTCCTCGTCCAGCGGTTCGAGGTGGTAGTCGACGCCGATGCGCTGGGCGAATTGCACCAGCTCCGGGCGCCGCAGGGTGTCGCGCAGCTCGCGCTGGCCCACCAGGATGATCTGCAGCACCTGGTCCTTGTCGGCGTTGACGTTGGTCAGCATGCGCAGCTCTTCCAGGGTCTCGGCCGACAGGTTCTGCGCCTCGTCCACGATCAGCACGGTGCGCCGTCCCTGGGCGTATTCCCGGATGATGAAGTCCATGAATTCCTGGTACAGCTGCACCTTGTCCTTGCCGGTGTGCGGCAGCTCGTAGGCGAGCGCGATCCACTGCATCAGGTCGCCGAAGGTCTGGTGGGTGTTGGAGATCAGGCCGACGCGGATGTCCGGGTCGATCTGGTTGAGCAGCTGGCGGATGAGCGTGGTCTTGCCGGTACCGATGTCGCCGCTGATGACGGTGAAGCCGGCCTGGTTCATGAGGCCGTATTCCAGCAGCGTCAGCGCCATGCGGTGCTTGCCGCTGAGGTACAGAAAGCCGGAATCGGGCAGCAGCGCGAAGGGCTTTTCCCGGAATCCGTAGAAACTTTCGTACATGGGCGCTCCGTTGGTTCAGTAAATTCTGCGGCGGGGTTTGATTTTATTAGAGATAGCCACGGAAAACACGGAAGACACGGAAAAACACAACTGTGCAGCCACGGTGCTCTCTGCACTCAGGTGTGGAATTCAAAACCCGGAAAGCAGAAAAAGAACTTCAAACCCCATTTTTCGTGTCTTCCGTGTTTTCCGTGGCTATAAAAATAAGGTCAACTACGGCCGCAGCCGCTCAGGCCGCCCCGGTCTTGTTCAGCACCGTCCCCAGCACGTTGGTGGCGGACAGCAGGTCGAGGGCGTGTTCGATCTCGGCGGTCTTGGTCCTGCCGTCCTCGACCACCAGCAGGGTGGCGTCGACGTAGGGGGTGAAGGCCATGGCGTCGGCGGCGTCCAGCACCGGCGGCAGGTCGAAGATGACGATACGGCTGTCGTAGCGGGTCTTCAGTTCTTCCACCAGGCGGCTCATCTTGGGCGAGTTCAGCATTTCCGCCGAGTTCAGCAGCGGCTTGCCGCCCGGCAGTATGGTCAGGTGGTCGATGCCCTTCGGGTGGATGAGCAGTTCGGGCAGCGGCGTGTCGTTCAGCAGGTAGTCGCTGAGGCCCGGGCCGGCCGGCAGGCCGAGCTGCTCGTGCAGGCTGGGATGGCGCAGGTCGGCGTCTACCAGCAGCACCGTGTAGTTCACTTCCATGGCCAGGCTGGCGGCCAGGTTCAGGGCGGTGAGCGTCTTGCCTTCGCCGCGGCCCGGACTGGTGATGGCCAGCACGTTCCAGTGGTTTTCGTTGAGGCGCTGCAGTACCTGGGTGCGCAGTATCTTGTAGGCATCGGTGAACTCGCAGGGGTCGAAGCCGATGACCACCCGTTTCTCGCGCAGCTTCCGCTGCGGGACCTCGACGTTGCGGGTCTGGGTGTAACTGACGTGTTCGACGGCGCTGCGACCGGCATCCGTGGTGCCGGACTGCTGTGCCGGTGCCGGTGGCGGCTGGCCTTCGCGTTCCGCGCGTGCGCGTTCCAGGGCCTGTTTGATGCGTTCCATTGAGCTTACCCGTTGCTTGTTGTTGTTATCAGGTGTTGATGACCACGTCGGCCTTTCTCAGGGCCTTGTACCAGAGCACGTCCAGCGGCGTCCAGAAATAGTGCACCAGCGCGATGGCCAGCAGGATGGCGGCCGTCACGGCGGCGGCCTTCGCCACCAGGTGGCGCTTGCGCCTCGAGACCTCGGCATCGCTTTCCAGGTAAGGAATGGTCGCCAGCGGCGCGGCGCCGGTGGTGCGCGCCACCGACTTGCTGCCACGCACCGAGTCGTCCAGGCTCTCGGCCACGGCCGCATAGCCGATACCGGCGCCCAGCGCCAGCACGAAGCTGAGGAACAGGATGGCCGGGCGGTTGGGGCTCACCGGCTCTTCCGGCAGGATCGGCGGCTCGACGATGACGAAGCGCTCGCCCTTGCTGTCCTTTTCCAGTTCCTGGGCGATCTGCGCCTGCACCTTCTTGGCGTAGATGTCCTGGTACTCGGCGATGGTGTTCTGCAGTTCGCGGTCGAGGTTGCGGTATTCGCTCTCC
>DROT01000125.1 GCA_011321775.1 Gammaproteobacteria bacterium
AGCGTCGTCCCGCCGGCCTCCAGTTCCCCGGGCCGGAGTCGCAACAGGGCACCCGGCTCGGCGGCGACGGCGTCGAGCAGCAGCGCCAGGCGGCAGCCTTCGAGGAGGTTGACCAGCTGTGCCGGAACGGCGCAACGGTGCAGCGAAACCACGCCGGGCGGCAATCGTTGCAGCAGGCCGCGGTGCCCGATCTCGTCGATGGCCTGCCATCCGACGCGGTCGGCGCCGTGGGCGGAGCCGATGCCGACGATGCGTACCGGCGCCGGCCGGCTCACCGCCGGACCCGCAGCCTGAGGAAGTGGGTGGCGCAGGAGATGCAGGGATCGTAGTTGCGGATCACGGTCTCGGCGTGCAGCCGCAGTTCGGCCTCGTCGCGTTCCAGGCCGAAGTCCTGCAGCGAGGTCCTGAGGTCGGCCTCGATACGCGCCTGATTCTGGCTGGTCGGCGGCACGATGCGTGCCGCCTCGATGGTGCCGTCGGCCGCCAGCACGTAGCGGTGCCACAGCAGGCCGCGCGGCGCCTCGGTGCAACCGTAGCCGGTGCCGGCACGCGGCAGCACGGGCACGGCGGCCGGTTCGAGCGGCGGTTGCCGTTCGAGGATGCGGATCGCTTCCTCGACGCAGTAGAGGATCTCCACCGCCCGCGCCACCATGCTGTGGAACATGTTGGCGCTGGGGAAAGCGATGCCGGTATCGTCCACCAGCCGGCGCACGCTCGCCGGCAGGCGGTCGAGATTCAGGTTGAGACGCGCCAGCGGCCCCACCAGGTAGTCCTGACCGTGCAGGCTGGCGTGCAGCGCGGTGGAATACGGCACCTGGAACTCCTCGAAGTGCTGCTCGTAGTCCTCGATGGCGATGTCCAGTCCTTCGCTCGAGGCCAGTCGCCCCTCGTTCAGCGGGTATTCGTCGGGGTGGCGCAACGCCACGCTACAAAAGGACTGTTCCCGCTGCGGCACCGGCAGCGAGGCGCACCAGCGCACCAGCGCCTGCGCCTGCTCGCGCGCCGCCTGCAGGCGTTCCAGCAGCGCCCGGCACTCCTCCAGCGCGGGCAGACGATGGAAACCGCCCACGCAGGCCCCCACGGGATGCACCGAGCGTCCGCCCAGCAGGGCGATGATGTCGTTGCCCAGCGCCTGCAGGGCCAGGCCACGACGCACCTCGTGCGGGTATTCCCTGGCCATGGCGGTTACGCTGTCGAAGCCGGTGAAGTCCGGTGCCGCCAGCAGGTGGATGTGCAGCGCGTGGCTCTGGATCCATTCGCCGCAGTAGAACAGCCGCCGCCACAGGCGGATGTGCGCCCCCGGATCGACACCGAATACCTGTTCCAGGGCATGTACCGCACTCATCTGGTAGGCCACCGGGCAGATACCGCAGATGCGTGCCACCATGTCCGGCACCTCGTGGTATTCCCGACCTTCGAGAAACTTCTCGAACAAGCGCGGCGGTTCGTAGATGCTCAGGCGCAATTCCTCCACCTGACCGTCTCGCACGGCGAACTCGAGACCGCCCTCGCCCTCGACCCGTGCCAGTACCGGCACCTGGATACGGATATTGTGCGACTCAGTCATGCCCGGACATCCACCGTTGCCCGGCCTCGAGGAAGGCATCGGCGTGGCTGTTGATGAACAGGAAGCGGCGCGCGACCTGTTCCGGCAGCAGCCCGAGGCCCTCGAAACGACGTCCCAGGGCGCTGCCGTTGGGCGATTCGGCCGGGCCGTAACAGGCATAACAGGCACGCCCGAAGCGCGGACAGATGGCGCCGCAACCGCTACGCGTAACCGGCCCCATGCAGGGCTCGCCTTTGGTGACCATGACGCACACCGCCTGTTGGCGCTTGCACTCCAGGCACAGCTTCTCGCGCTGCGGTGGCGGCAGCACTCCGAACAGCAGCGAACGCACGGCGGCCAGCAGCTGGCGGCTGTCCACCGGGCAGCCCCAGAGTTCCAGGTCGACCTCGACGAATTCGGCCACCGGAAGCGCCTGGTCGAGGCTGTCCAGCACCTCGGGCGTGGCATAGACGTCCGCGAGCCAGGCAGAGGCATCGGCGAGGTTGCGCAGCGCCTGCAGGCCACCGGCGGTGGCGCAGGCGCCCATGGTCACCAGCCGGCCGCTGTGGTCGCGGATGCGCCGGATGCGCTCGCGATCGGCCGCCGTGGAGATGCTGCCCTCGACGAAGGCGATGTCGACCGGCGTATCCTCGTCCATCATCCCCGCCTCGGCGAAATAGGAGATCTCCACCAGCTCGTCCAGCGCCAGCAGGGTCTCGCCGAGGTTGAGGAAGGCCAGCTGGCAACCGTCGCAGGAACTGAACTTGTACACGCCGATACGCGCTTTCATGCTCACACTCCCCTCTGCCCGAACAGCGCCGCGATCTCGCGGTAGGGAAACACCGGCCCGTCCCGGCAGATGAACTTTTCGCCATACTGGCAGTGGCCGCAGTGGCCCACGGCGCACTGCATGTTGCGCTCCATGCTGAGCCAGATGTCGTCCTCGCCGGCGCCGCGCTGCAGCAGCTCGCGGCTGGCCGCCACCATCATCGGCTCGGGGCCGCACATCATGGTGGTACTGTTTGCCAGGTCGATATCCAGCCGCTCGAACAGGGTGGTGACCAGCCCCACGGCCCCGTGCCACTGCGGACCGGCGACGTCGGCCGCCAGCAACACCTGGGTATCCGGCAGCCTGGCCCATTCGTCATAGCGCTCGCGCCAGATCAGGTCGTCGCTGTGCTTGACACCCTGCAGGATGGCCACGCGCCGGTAGCGTTCCCGCTGGCGCATCAGGCGCGCGATCACCGGCAGCACCGGCGCACAACCGAGGCCACCGGTGACGATCAGCACATCACGCCCGTCCAGCCGCTCCATCGGCCAGCCGCGCCCGAAGGGTCCGCGCAGCCCGAGGCGATCACCGGGTTGCAGTCTTGCCAGGCCGCCGCTCACCCGGCCGACCTCGCGTATGGTGTGCTGCAGCAGTTCCGGGCGGTCCGGGTCGCCGTCGATGGAGATCGGTACCTCGCCCACGCCGTAGAGATACAGCATGTTGAACTGGCCGGGATCGAAGCGGTAGGCGTCGCGCTGCGCCTCCTCGATCAGTCGCAGTTGCAGGGTAAACACGGTTGGCGATTCCTGGACGCGTTCGACCACCTCGACCTGCATCGGTATACCGCGTTCAGTCATGGCCGCCCCCGAGTACCGCCGCCGTCTCCTCGCAGAGGTCGATACCGACCGGGCACCAGGCGATGCAGCGACCACAACCGACACAGCCGCTGCGGCCATACTGCCGGTGCCAGGCACCGAGCTTGTGCGTCAGCCACTGGCGGTAGCGGTGCCTGGGCTCGGCACGGATCACCAGGCCGGTGATGTAGCTGTGGCCCTCGCTGAAGCAGGAGTCCCATTCGCGCAGGTGCACGCTGCCGCTGCCGTCCAGCCGCGGCTGCTCCCGTTCGTGGCTGCAGAAGCAGGTTGGACACACCGAGGTACAGTTGCCGCACGAAAGGCAGCGTTCCGCCACCGCCTGCCAATGCGGGTGCTCCCGGCGGGCGGCCAGGGCATCGTACAGGTCACCCGGCGGCAGCGCGCGCGTCTGCGCCTCGCGCGCCGCCTGGTGCGAGACCGCGGCCTTGGCCAGCTGGTCCTCGCGCACCGGCAGCAAGGACAGATCCTCCATCAGGGCAGTGCCGCGTTTGCTGCCGGCGCCGATGATGAAGCCGGTGTCGAGCTCGTCCAGCACCAGATCGAACCCGGTGCGCGCCTGCGGACCGTCGCCGGTGGACGCGCAGAAACAGGTGGCATCGGGATGGGTGCAGTTGACGGCCACCAGCAACAGGCCCTCGCGGCGCCGGGCGTAGTGCGGATCCGAATATTCGCCCTGGAGAAAGTGCCGGTCCTGCAGTTCCAGCGCCGCCAGGTCGCAGGCGCGCACACCGATGACCGCCAGCGGTCGCGCCTCCTGCTCGTCGGCCGCGGAGAATTCCAGCCGACCCTTGTCGTCGCGGCAGGCCTGCCACAGCGTCTCGACGGGCCGGAACAGCAGCGGCTTGAGCGCCTGCGGACCATTGGCCCAGGAGAAATAACGCGGCAGCTGGGTCACGGTGGCGTGCACCCGCGCCGGCTGCACGTCCATGATCACCCCGCTGGGAAGCTGTGCGACCTCGCTCAGATCGTCGTAGACGATGGCGCCGTCACGCAGCTGCGGCCCGATGACACGGTAACCACGGCCGGCCAGTATCCGTATCAGTTCACCGAAGTGCTCGCGCTGCAGAAAACCCGTGCCGTCCATGAGAAGGATGCCGCTGGTTGGGATGGTGCCAATGCTAGCAGATAACGATGCACGGGCGGGTGACCTGTATCAAGGGCCGCCCCGGAATCACGCGCGAACATCGGCTGCTGAGAAGATAGCCACGGAAAACACGGAAGAACACGGAAAGGGGGTTCCTCGGTCACCGCAGAGGGCGCGGCGCCCGCGCAATCCCCCAGGCGTGGAACGAGTCGGGTGGAAGGTTCACACCGAATCGGGGAGCGCCGGGCTCCAGCCCGGCAAGCGTCGTCTCCGCTTGCGGCGACGCCGGATGTTTTCGGCATGCCGGGCTGGAGCCCGGCGCTCCCGGTGATTGCCGCCGTGTACTTCGATGGCTGTTCTTCTTGCTGCAGTTCGCAGACCAGGCCGCGTCTACAGCCCGAGCACGTCCTGCATGTCGTAGAGACCGGCCGGCTGCGACACCAGCCAGGCCGCCGCGCGGACGGCACCGTTGGCGAAGGTCATGCGGCTGGAGGCCTTGTGGGTGATCTCGACGCGTTCGCCCTCGGCGGCGAACATGACGGTATGCTCGCCGACGATGTCGCCGGCGCGGATGGTCTCGAAACCGATGGTCTTGCGGTCACGCGGACCGGTATGACCCTCGCGGCCGTAGACGGCGCACGCCTTGAGGTCGCGACCGAGCGCCTCCGCCACCACCTCGCCCATGCGCAACGCGGTACCCGAGGGCGCGTCCACCTTGTGACGATGGTGGGCCTCGATGACCTCGATGTCGACCTCGTCGCCCAGCACCCGCGCCGCCGTGTCCAGCAGCTTCAGGCACAGGTTGACGCCGACGCTCATGTTGGGCGCGAACACGATACCGATGTCGGCACCGGCCTCCTCGATGGCCGCCTTGCCGGCCTCGTCGAAGCCGGTGGTACCGATCACCATGCGCTTGCCCGCCGCCCGACAGGTGGCGAGATTGGCCAGCGTCGCCTCGGGACGGGTGAAGTCGATCAACACGTCGAAATCACCGGTCACGGCCGCCAGATCGTCAGCAATCGCCACCCCCAGCTCACCGCTGCCCGCCACCGCCCCGGCGTCGCTGCCCAACAGCTCGTGGCCGCCGTGCTCCAGCGCGGCGCTGACTTCGAGTCCTTCCGTGGCCCGGCAGGCCTCGATGAGGGCGCGGCCCATGCGACCGGCGGCACCGGCGATTGCGATTCTTGTCATGTGAACACCCGTTGTAGTGATTGTCGTGATATCGCCGTCCAGGGATCAGGGCTGGAATCCGGAACGGAAGCAGTGGAAACCCTGGTCGAAAGAGCCGCGGAAACACACGGAAAAACACGGAATAGAAAAAAACAAGAATATTTCCGTGTTCTTCCGTGTGTTTCCGTGGCTAATTATCCCGGAACCGCCACAACGCCCCGCTCCATCAGGCCCCGCCATACCTGGCCAGCCAGATCCAGACTCAGGCTACAGCTTCATATTCTCGAAGAACTTCTTTACCCCGTCCAGCCAGGAATGGTGCTGGGGACTGTGGTGCTTGCCCTTCTCGTGCATGGAGGCTTCCAGTTCGCGTAGCAGTTCCTTCTGCTTGCTGTTGAGCCTGACCGGCGTCTCCACGATCACGCGGCACAACAGGTCGCCGACGGCGCCGCCGCGTACCGGCTTGACGCCCTTGCCGCGCATGCGGAACAGCTTGCCGGTCTGGGTCTCCGGCGGCACCTTGAGCACCACGCGGCCGTCCAGGGTCGGCACCTCGAGTTCGCCACCGAGTGCGGCGGTGGCGAAACCGATCGGCACCTCGCAGTAGAGATTGGCATCGTCGCGCTTGAAGATGGGGTGTTCGCGCACCTGGATCTGCACGTACAGGTCGCCCGGCGGTCCGCCGTTCTCGCCCGCCTCGCCCTCGTTGGCCAGCCGGATGCGGTCACCGGTATCGACGCCTGCCGGCACCTTGACCGACAGCGTCTTCTGTTCGCGCACGCGCCCCTCGCCGTGGCACTCCTGACAGGGGTCGGAGATGATGGTGCCGGTGCCCTTGCAGCGCGGGCAGGTCTGCTGGACCGAGAAGAAGCCCTGCTGCATGCGCACCTGGCCGTGGCCGCCGCAGGTGGTACAGGTAGTGGGCTGGGAGCCCTTCCTCGCACCACTGCCGCCACACGCCTTGCAGGTGCTGTAGGTCGGCACGCGGATCTTGACGGTGGTGCCGCGCACCGCCTCCTCCAGCGACAGTTCCAGGTTGTAGCGCAGATCGGCACCGCGGTAGACGCGCTGGCCGCCGCCCCGGCCGCCTCCGCCGCCGAAGATGTCACCGAACACGTCGCCGAAGATGTCGCTGAAGCTGGCGCCCCCGCCGCCGAAACCGCCGGGGCCGGGTCCGCCACCCATGGAGGGATCGACGCCGGCGTGACCGAACTGGTCATAGGCGGCGCGCTTCTGGGGATCGCTGAGGATCTCGTAGGCTTCCTTGGCCTCCTTGAACTTGGCCTCCGCCTCGGCATTGTCGGGATTGCGGTCCGGGTGGTACTTCTGGGCCGCCCGCCGGTAGGCCTTCTTCAGTTCGGCATCGCTGGCGTTCTTCGATACCCCCAGGATCTCGTAGTAGCAAACTTTTGACATAGTCGTTCTGTCTTCCACATCCGCCCACCGGGCGCGCCGTATCCAGACGGCAAAAATCCGGGGCCGGCATCCACCGGCCCCGGATCACGTCACCAGGCTGTATTCAGCCGGGCCGGGTTACTTCTTGTCGTCATCGACCTCCTCGAACTCGGCGTCGACGACATCGTCACCACCCGCTGCAGTCTCGGGCTGCTCGGCTCCGCCGCCCGCGGCCCCGGCCGCACCGGCCGCGGCGCCTTCGGCACCGCCCTTGTCGGCGTACAGCTTTTCGGCCAGCTTGCCGGACAGTTCCGCCAGCGCCGTGGTCTTGGTCTCGATGAGCGTCTTGTCGTCGCCCTTGGCGGCTTCCTTGAGCTCCTCGATCGCCTTTTCGATGGCGGCCTTCTCGTCCGCGCTGACCTTGTCCTCACCCAGCTCCTTGAGCGACTTCTCGGTGGCGTGGATCATGTTGTCCGCAGCGTTGCGGGCGTCGGCCAGTTCGTGGAACTTGCGGTCCTCGTCCGCGTGCGCCTCGGCATCCTTGATCATGCGCTCGACCTCGTCTTCCGACAGGCCGCTGGAGGCCTTGATGACGATCGACTGCTCCTTGCCGGTCGCCTTGTCCTTCGCCGACACGTTGAGGATACCGTTGGCGTCGATGTCGAAGGTCACCTCGATCTGCGGCACGCCACGCGGTGCCGGCGGAATGTCGGTGAGATCGAAACGGCCCAGCGACTTGTTGGCGCTCGCCATCTCGCGCTCGCCCTGGAGCACGTGCACGGTCACCGCGCTCTGGTTGTCGTCCGCCGTGGAGAACACCTGTGTCGCCTTGGTGGGGATGGTGGTATTCTTCTCGATCAGCTTGGTCATGACGCCACCGAGGGTCTCGATACCCAGCGACAGCGGGGTCACGTCGAGCAGCAGCACGTCCTTGACCTCGCCGCCGAGCACGCCGCCCTGGATGGCTGCACCGATGGCGACGGCCTCGTCCGGGTTGACGTCCTTGCGCGGCTCCTTGCCGAAGAATTCCTGCACCGCTTCCTGCACCTTGGGCATGCGCGTCTGGCCGCCCACCAGGATGACGTCGTCGATCTCGCTGACCGATACGCCGGCATCCTTGAGCGCCAGCTTGCAGGGATCGATGGTGCGGGTGATGAGATCCTCGACCAGCGATTCCAGCTTGGCGCGCGTGATCTTCACGTTCATGTGCTTGGGACCGGAGGCGTCGGCCGTGATGTACGGCAGGTTGACGTCGGTCTGCTGCGCCGAGGACAGCTCGATCTTGGCCTTCTCGGCCGCCTCCTTGAGGCGCTGCATGGCCAGCGGGTCACCGCGCAGGTCAATGCCCTGGTCCTTCTGGAACTCGTCGGCCAGGTAGTCGATGAGACGCTTGTCGAAGTCCTCGCCGCCGAGGAAGGTGTCACCGTTGGTGGACAACACCTCGAACTGGTGCTCGCCGTCGACCTCGGCGATCTCGATGATGGAGATATCGAAGGTACCGCCACCGAGATCGTAGACCGCGACCTTGACGTCGCCGCGCTTCTTGTCCATGCCGTAGGCCAGCGCCGCCGCCGTCGGCTCGTTGATGATGCGCTTGACGTCCAGGCCGGCGATCTTGCCGGCATCCTTGGTCGCCTGGCGCTGGGAATCGTTGAAGTAGGCCGGCACGGTGATGACCGCCTCGGTCACCTTCTCGCCCAGGTAGTCCTCGGCGGTGCTCTTCATCTTCTGCAGGATGCGCGCGGAGATCTCCGGCGCCGCCATCTTCTTGCCGTTCACCTCGACCCAGGCGTCACCGTTGTCCGCCTTGACGATCTTGTAGGGGACCAGCTCGATGTCCTTCTGGACCTCGGGATCCTCGAAGCGGCGCCCGATCAGGCGCTTGACGGCATAGATGGTATTGTGGGGATTGGTAACGGCCTGGCGCTTGGCCGCCTGGCCCACCAGCACCTCGTCGTTCTCGGTGAACGCCACCACCGACGGCGTGGTGCGGTCGCCTTCGCTGTTTTCGATGACCCGCGGCTTGCCGCCCTCCATCACTGCCACGCAGGAGTTGGTGGTGCCGAGATCGATTCCAATGATTTTACCCATGTTCGCAGGTCTCCCAGATCTGTAATTCGTCGGTTCTGTTCAGATTATTCAACTGCCTCCCTAGATGGGGGCAGGCACTTCCATTTCAAGCCTGTTCGTTCAACTGGCCGCCGGACTCGCCGGCCGCCGCCTTCGACACCACCACCATGGCCGGGCGGATCAGCCGGTCGTTGAGCAGGTAGCCCTTCTGCATCACGGCCACGACGGTGTTGGGAGGCACGTCGCTGCGTTCCTGCATCGACATCGCCTCGTGATATTCCGGATTAAATGGCTGATTTATCGGATTGATTTCCTTTATATTATGCTTTTCGAGCGCCTGTGTCAGCATCTTCAGCGTCAGCTCGCTGCCCTCCTTCAGCTTGTCGACGTCGACATTCTCCCCCTGCGCCGCCGCCAGGCCCATTTCCAGGCTGTCCCTGACCGGCAGCAGTTCCAGGGCAAACTTCTCCAGCGCAAACTTGTGCGCGTTGGCCAGGTCGCGCTCGTGGCGCTTGCGCAGGTTGTCCAGGTCGGCCTGCAGGCGCAGGCACTGGTTCCAGTGCTCGTCCGCCTTGTCGCGCGCGTCTTCCAGCAGGGCGTGCAGGTCACCCTCCTCCAGGCCCTCGGTTTCCGTCTCCTGCGCCTGTTCCTGTGACGGCTCCTGCTCTGCAGTCACCTCTTGCTTGTCAGCCATTGAGTACCTCTGTGTAATTCCGTTGCCGTTACTCGGATGATACCGGCTGGCGCCGGCACGACGATTGTTTCCATCGGGTGTATATAGGGGCTATTCCTTCGGGTTCAAGGCCGCGCTGAGGATTCTCGCGGTGGCGTCGACGATGGGGATGACCCGCTCGTAGGCCATGCGCGTCGGCCCGATGACTCCCAGCACGCCCAGCACCCGCCCGTCCACCGTATAGGGCGCCGTCACCAGGCTGCACTCGTCCAGGATCTGGTAGCCCGACTCCTCGCCGATGAAGATCTGCAGGTGCTCGCTCTCCACGCACTGGTCGAGCAGCTTGAGGATCTGGCGCTTCTCGTCGAAGGCCTCGAACAACTGGCGCAGCGTGGTGACGTTGCACAACTCGTCGAACTGCATCAGGTTGGTCTGGCCGGCGAGCACGTAGTCGCTGCCCTGCTCCGCCTCCCCCAGCACCTGGTCGGCCATGTCCAGTGCCGTGCGCATCATGCGGTCCAGGTGTTCACGCGTCTCGCGCAACTCGGTCACCAGCCGTTCGCGCACCTCCTGGATCTCGCGGCCGGCGAACTGCTCGTTCAGGAAATTCGAGTACTGCTGCAGCTCGCCGGCGCTGTAGTTGCGATCGGTGTGGAGGATGCTGTTCTGCACCTCCTTGTCGTTGATCACCAGCACCGCCAGCACCTTGCGATCCGACAGCGGCAGGAACTCCACCCGCTCGAGGGCGGCGTGCTCGCGCCGCGGCAGCGTCACCACTCCCGCCAGCCGGGTCACGTCGGACAACAGGCCGGAGGCGGACTCCACCAGCTCGCGGGCATCGTGTTCCGCGTCGAGGTTGACGCGGATCTCCTCCACCACCGACTCGTCCAGCGGTTTTACCGACAACAGGGTGTCTACGAACAGGCGGTAGCCCTGCACCGTGGGCACGCGCCCCGCGGAGGTGTGCGGCGAACTGACCAGGCCCATCTCCTCGAGGTCGGCGATCACGTTGCGCACCGTCGCCGGGCTGAGCTTGAGCCCGGCATCGCGCGCCAGGGTGCGCGAACCGACCGGCTGGCCCTCGCGGATATAGCGCTCCGTCAGCGCCTTCAACAGGCACTGGGCACGTTCGCTCAGTTCTGGTACTTCGCTCTGGCTGGACATCACTCGTTCTCCGGGGCACAACTTTAGCACTCCTTTTCAATGAGTGCTAACAGTGGTGCCGCCGCGGCCGCAAAACAACGGCGGAATAGGCAGTTGGCGGCGGCTGCCGAAGCGATTAGGATGGCGCCATGAGCAGCCCCTTCCGCACCATCGGCCTGATCGGCAAACCCGGCGATCCGGCGGTCGCCGACACCCTGGCCAAGCTGCGCCGGGAACTGCAGCGCCGCGGCCTGCAAGTGCGGCTGGACGAGAGTGCCGCCGCCTACTTCGAGCAGCCGGCCGAACCGGTATTGCCGCGTCACCAACTGGGCGAGTCCTGCGACCTCGCCATCGTGGTCGGCGGCGACGGCACCCTGCTGAGCGTGGCGCGCAGCCTGGTGGAGGCCGACGTGGCGGTGCTGGGCGTCAACCTGGGGCGGCTCGGCTTCCTCGCCGACGTGTCGCCGGACGAGATGTGCGAACGCCTCGACGAGATCCTGGCCGGGAAGTACGAGGAGGAACGGCGTTCGCTGCTGCACGCCAGCGTGCTGCGCGAAGGCAGCCCGGTCAGCGAGAGCGACGCGCTCAACGACGTGGTGATCCACAAGTGGGACATCGCCCGCATGATCGAGCTCGACACCGCCATCGACGGCCGCTACCTGAACTCGCTGCGCGCCGATGGCCTGATCGTGTCGACCCCGACCGGCTCCACCGCCTACGCCCTGTCCGGCGGCGGTCCCATACTCGACCCGGCGCTGGAGGCGCTGGTGCTGGTACCCATCTGCCCGCACACCCTCAGCAACCGTCCGATCGTCGTCAGCGACCGCGTCGTGATCGAGGTGGTGGTGCACGGCGAGCCGAGCACCAAGGCGCAGATCACCTGCGACGGCCAGGTCAACTTCGCCCTGCAGCTGGGCGACCTGATCCGCATCCGCCGCAAGGAGCACAGCCTGCGCCTGATCCATCCGCGCAACCACGACCACTTCGAGATCATGCGCAAGAAACTGCGCTGGGCGGAGCAGCCCTGAAATGCTGCTCTCGCTGCACATCCGCGACTTCGCCATCATCGACGAGCTGGAGCTGGAACTGCGCCCGGGCATGACCGCGCTCACCGGCGAGACCGGCGCCGGCAAGTCCATCCTGCTGGATGCCCTCGGCCTGCTGCTCGGCGACCGCGCCGACGCGAGCACGGTACGCCAGGGCTGCGAACGCGCCGAGGTCAGCGCCGGCTTCGACCTCAATGCCATCGAGGCCGCGCGAGCCTGGCTGGAGGAACGGGAACTGGACAGCGACGGGGAGTGCCAGTTGCGGCGCGTGGTGCACCGCGAGGGCCGCTCGCGCGCCTATATCAACGGCTCGCCGGTCCCCTTGCAGTCGATGCGCCAACTGGGCGAACTGCTGGTCGACGTCCACGGCCAGCACGAGCACCAGTCGCTGATGCGTCGCGAGCAGCAGCGTCAGCTGCTCGACAGCCACGGCGGACACGGGCCGCTGCTGGAGGAGCTGGCAACCGCCCATGGCGAATGGAAACGGCTGCAGCACGACATCGATGCCATTGTCGGCGAAGGCCAGGACCGGGAATCCCGCCTCGAGTTCCTGCGCTTCCAGCTGCAGGAGCTGGACGAACTGGCGCCGGAGGACGGCGAGGCGCAACGACTGCACGAGGAACTCTCGCGGCTGGCCAACGCCGGCCAGCTGATCGACAGCTGTGAACGCCACGTCGAGCGACTGTACGACGACGAGCATTCGGCCCAGTCGCTGATCGCCCAGGCGCTGGCGGATCTGGAGAATCTCGGCGGCCTCGACCCCGCCCTGCGCGAGGCCGCCGAACTGGTCAACGGCGCCCTGATCCAGCTGGAGGAAGGCGTCGACCTGTTGCGTGACTACCGCGAACGACTGGAGCTCGACCCGCAACGCCTGCAGTGGGTGGAAGGACGCCTCGACGCCCTGCACCGCGTGGCCTCCAAGCACCGCATCGAGGCGGAAGCCCTGCCCGGCTTCCATGAGCGTCTCGCCGACGAACTGGCACGCCTGGAGCAGGCGGACCAGCGCCTGGAAGAACTGGAACAGCGGCAGCGCCAGCTGGCCGCGCAGATCGACGACATCGCCACCCGCCTGCACCGCAAGCGCGTGCGCAGCGCCGCCCGCCTGTCACGCCAGGTGACCGAAGCGATGCAGTCGCTGGGCATGGAAGGCGGCCGTTTCGCGGTCGTGGTGGAGGACGGCGGCCAGGCCGGCGTCAACGGCCGTGACCGCATCGACTTCCTGGTCAGCACCAACCCGGGACAGGAGGCGGCACCGCTGGTCAAGGTGGCCTCCGGCGGTGAGCTGTCGCGCATCAGTCTCGCCATCCAGGTGGTCGCCGCCAGCGACACCCGCATCCCCACACTGATCTTCGACGAGGTCGACAGCGGCGTGGGCGGCGCCGTGGCCGAGACCGTCGGCCGGCAACTGCGATCCCTGGGCGAGCACCACCAGGTGCTCTGTGTCACCCATCTTCCACAGGTGGCTTCCCAGGCCCACCAGCACCTGCAGGTCAGCAAACTGTCCGGCGAGCACAGCACCCGCACCCGGATTCGCGAACTCGGCGAACAGGAACGGATCGAGGAAATCGCGCGCATGCTCGGCGGCCGCCGCATCACCGGCGCCACCCGTCGTCACGCGGCCGAGATGCTTGGGTTCGATGACGCCGACGAGGCGTAGTCGTGGCTTGCGGGGTGACTATCCAGCCCGGCGAGGGCGGGTGGGGCCTCTTCCCTCAGACGACCGCTTTTCTCCTTGAAATGAGCCGGATTTTCCGGGCCGGCCTGAACTCGCTGCGCTCAGACAACGGCCGGCTTTTTCCGAAAAATCCGGCCCATTTCAAGGCGCGGTCGATTCGGTCAGAGGCCCCACCCGCCCTCGCCGGGCTGGATAGTCACGTTCAGCATGATTCCCCGAACCCATGCACCGGGC
>DROT01000126.1 GCA_011321775.1 Gammaproteobacteria bacterium
GAGAAACCGAAATTCTTTGTCTACGACCCGTCGGCCTGCGCCCATGCGCGCAATGGCGTGGAGGGTTGCAACCGCTGCATCGAGGCCTGTCCGGCGGAAGCCATCGAGAGCCGGGGCGAGGGCGTCGAGGTCAACCCGATGCTGTGTCAGGGCGGCGGCAGCTGCGCCAGCGTATGCCCTTCCGGAGCCATCGGCTATGCCCTGCCGCGCTCCGAGGAATTGCAGGAACAGATCCGCAGGCTGCTGAAGGTCTATCGTGAGAATGGCGGTCAGCGACCGGTGCTGCTGTTCCAGGCGGCGGAGCACGCCTTCCCGTCGGAGGAACTGGCGCCCCATGTATTGCCGGTTACGGTCGAGGAACTGGCCAGCGTGGGCGCGGAGATCCTGCTGGCCGGGCTGGCCTACGGAGCGGTCGGCCTGGGCTTTCTGGAGCATCCCGGTCTGCCGACGAAATCGCGGCGCGTAATTGAGGAGCAGTTCGGACTGTTGCACAGTATCCTGTCCGCGCTCGGCTACAACCCCGAATCCCTGGGCTGGGTCAATCAGCAAGGGCGGCAGCTGGATTTCGAGTCGCGGCTGACGGAGACCTTTGAGCCGGCGAGCTTCGCCGCTCTCGGTGACAAGCGACAACGCCTTTTCCAGGCCATCGATCACCTGCAGGAACAGGCGCCCCGGGCGGCCGCCTCGGTAACGCTGCAGGTCGGTGCGCCCTTCGGCAGCGTCAGCATTTCCGCCGAGCGTTGCACATTGTGCATGGCCTGCAGCGGAGCCTGTCCGAGCGGCGCCCTGCAGGCCGGGGGCGAGCGTCCGGGCATTCGCTTCATCGAGATGAATTGCCTGCAATGCGGCATCTGCACGGCGACCTGTCCGGAACAGGCGATCTGGATCAGCCCACGGCTGCTGTTCGACCGCGAGGCCCGGCGGCAGGCGAGGCTGCTGCACGAGGAGCCGGCCTTCGAGTGCATTCGTTGCGGCAAGCCCTTCGCCACCCGGCGCATCATCGATACGGTGCTCGAGCGGCTGCAGGGCAACCCCATGTTCGCCTCCGAGCGCGCCCGGCTGCGCCTGCAGATGTGCGAGGACTGTCGCATTGCCGATCTGGCCCACGAGGACCCGGAGCTGCTGGCGGGCGGCGGGGAGGTGTTGCGCAATGACTGAGATGATGATCGACAGCGCCCCCCTGCAGGAAGCCCTGGTGGACCCCGAGATCCGGCAACGGGTGGCCGTGTACCGGCTGCTGGCCTCGTTGCTACGGGATGTGCCGTCGCCGGAGCTGCTACGGCAGATTGCCGCCCTGGAACAGGGCGATGCCGCTTCCCCGGTCGCCGACGGGGCCGACGAATGGCAATTGCTCGGGCTGGCGGCGCGCAGCAGCAGCCCGGCCCAGGTCGATGACGAGTTCCACCAGCTGTTCATCGGTCTCGGGCGCGGCGAGCTGGTGCCCTATGGCTCCTGGTACCAGACCGGTTACCTGATGGAGCAGCCGCTGTCCCGCCTGCGGGACGATCTGGCGCGACTGGGTTTCGAGCGCGACGAATCGGTCCAGGAGCCGGAGGATCATGTCGCCGCCCTGCTCGAGGTGATGTCGATGCTGATCGAATCCGCGGAACCCCAGGCCCTGCAGTCGGACTTCTACCGCCGGCATCTGGGCAGCTGGTTGATGTCCTTCTTCGAGGATCTCGAACAGGCGCGCAGCGCCGTCTTCTATCGGGCCGTGGCCCGGGTCGGGCGTCGCTTTGTCGCCTTTGAAGAGCAGCAGTATCCGGGCTGATTTCCGGCATGGGGTCAACACCCGAAAGCCCGCGGGACATTTTGTCCCGCGGGCTTTTTTCGCTGCGGCACCCGGCGCAAGACCGGGTTGGAAGGCGCGGGATTGTCGCAATCGGTAAGAATGGGTCATTTTTTTCCCGCCGAAATCGGACCCCCGCTTGCTTTGGATAAGCGATCATCAAAGGCCAACCGAAGGAGAGATTCCGATGACCCGAGGCAAACAGAAACCGAATCATGCGGGCAACGAGGAACGCCGCAGCTTTCTCAAGGGCGCGGCCGCGCTGGGGGGCGGAGCCGCGGCCTCGCTGATCCTGCCGTCGGTGGCGCAGGCAGCGGAAGCTGCACCAGCATCCGAGCATGAGCC
>DROT01000127.1 GCA_011321775.1 Gammaproteobacteria bacterium
AGGCGATGCCCTGGTCGGTCAGCAGTCGTGTCAGGCGGTCGGCGCTCTCGACGCTGGGCAGCGGGCCGATGCGTACGCGGTAGAGGTGGCGGTCCCGGGACCAGGCCTCGCTGATATGCAGTGGTTGCCGTATGGCGGCCTTGCGCAGACGCGCCTGCAGACGTTCCGCGTTGTCGCGCTTGCTGAAGGCGCCGACCTGCAGGTACAGCGAAGGCGGCGTGGCGGTTGGCGCCTTCGCTGCCGCCGTGTGCTTGGGCCTGCTCGCCATGACGGCCGGACGGGCCTGTTGCCGCCGGTATTCGGCCGGGTCGATGACCTCCAGTTCGACCAGTCCGGTACCCTTGCCGAGAATGCCGAGACGGGCGGCTGCGGCGTAGGAGAGGTCGATGAGACGGTTCTCGTGGAAGGGGCCGCGGTCGTTGATCTTCACGATCACCGACTTGCCGTTGTCCAGATTGGTGACCCGCGCATAGCTCGGCAGGGGCAGCGTCTTGTGTGCCGCCGACATGCGGTACATGTCGTAGGGTTCGCCACTGGATGTGCGGTGACCGTGGAACTTGCTGCCGTACCAGGATGCGATGCCGCGCTCACGGTAGCCCCGGGCGCTGCTCAGGGTGTAGTACCGCTTGCCATTGACCACGTAGGATGCCGGGTTGCCGTAGCGACTGCGCGGTTCCTCACGCGGGACTGCGTCCGGAACCCCGGAGACGTCCACGGCCCGGTCCGGACCGCTGTCCTGGGCGCGCGCATAGCGGCCGTGATTCTGGGCGGTAGTACAGGCCGTGAGGACGGTGGCCAGCAGGACGATGGCAGCCGGCCACTGTCGGCCCGCCGGGGTATCAGGAGCGGCTTTTGTGGTAGGCATCCCGGATCGCCTCGGCCAGCTGGTATACCGCCATCGAGTATAGCGGACTTCGGTTGTAGCGCGTAATGACATAGAAATTCCGCGTCGTGAGCCAGTAGCCCGGACCGTCCTTCAGTTCCAGCTTCAGCAGTGCCACCGGCTGCTGCGGCGGCATCGGTGGCGTACTGCTGATCCCTTCGCGGGCAAAATCCGCCGCCGTCCGTTCCGGTTCCAGTGAATCGGACAGCAGCGAGTCGGGAATGTTGCGGCGGCTGTTCACCCGGGCGGCGACCGGCTCGCCGGCTTTCCATCCATGGCGGTGGAAATAGTTGGCGACGCTGCCGATGATGTCGTCCAGGCTGTCCCACAGGTCCCTCTTGCCGTCCTTGTTGAAGTCGATGGCGTAGTTGCGATAGCTGGAAGGGATGAACTGGCCGTACCCCATGGCGCCCGCATAGGAGCCGGTGGCCTTGCTGGCATCGATGCCTTCCTCCTGTGCCAGTACCAGGAATTCCTCCAGTTCGGAACGGAAGAACTTGCTGCGCGGCGGATAGGCGAAGGCCAGGGTGGAGAGTGCATCGATGACCCGGTAGGAGCCGGTATTGGCGCCGAAGCGGGTCTCCACACCGATGATGGCGACGACCACGGCGGGGTCGACCCCGAAGGCCTTGCGGGCCCGTTCCAGGATATCGGCATTCCTGCGCCAGAAGCGGACACCGCCCTCGATGCGGTCGGGGGTGAGGAAGATCTTGCGGTATTCGTACCAGGGCTTGGTCTTCTCCGCCGGCCGCGAGATGGCTTCGAGGATGTCTTCGCGCTTCCTGGCGCCGGCGAACAGTTTCTGCAGCGCCGCGCGATCGAAGTGGTGACGTTGCACCATTTCATCGATGAAGGCTTCCACCTGCGGATCGTTCTGGAAGTTTCCCGCGCAGCCGGGGCCGGTCGCCAGTATCCCCAGCAGACTCAGGAGCCACGTTGCCAGCCTGTTGCGTCTTCGCACGCCAATTCCCTATGTCGGTAACAGTTTTCTGTGAGTGTGTATGGACATGAGCATACCGAAACCGGCCATCAGGGTCACCATCGACGTGCCGCCGTAACTGACCAGCGGCAGCGGCAGGCCCACCACCGGAAGCAGACCGGTGACCATGCCGGTGTTGACGATGATGTAGATGAAGAAAGTCATCGCCAGGCTGCCGCCGAGGAGGCGGCCGTAGGTGTCCTGCGCCTGGGTGGCGATCTGGATGCTGCGGATGATGATGAAGCTGTAGACCAGCAGCAGCACGACGATGCCGAACAGTCCGAACTCCTCTCCCAGTACCGCGAAGATGAAATCGGTGGAACGTTCGGGAAGGAACTCCAGGTGCGCCTGGGTGCCGTGCATCCAGCCCTTGCCGAACAGGCCGCCGGAGCCGATGGCAATCTTGGACTGGATGATGTGGTAGCCGGCGCCCAGCGGGTCCTGTTCCGGATCGAGGAAGGTGATGACGCGCTGGCGCTGGTAGTCATGCATGAAATGCCACAGGATCGGCGCGCCGCCGGCGGCCAGCAGGGCCAGCCCGCCCAGCAGTTTCCACGACAGACCCGCGAGGAACAGCACGAAGAAGCCGGCGCTGCCGATCAGCAGTGAGGTGCCCAGGTCCGGCTGCTTGGCGATCAGCAATACCGGCACCACGATCAGTGCGCCGGCGATGAGCAGTTTCAGACCGGTGGGAGGCAGTCGCTTGTCGGCCAGGTACCAGGCCACCATCATGGGTACCGCCAGTTTCATCATTTCCGAGGGCTGGAAGCGCACGAAACCGAAATCGAGCCAGCGCTGGGCTCCCTTGCCGACATCGCCCACCAGCAGTACCGCCACCAGCAGGGCCAGCCCCACGCCGTAGATCCAGGGCGTCCAGTGTTCCAGCCACTGTGGCCGGATCTGGGCCACGAAGAACAGGGTGCCGAAGGCGATGCCCAGTCGCACCAGCTGGCGCAGCAGCAGCTGGCTGTCACCACCGGCGGAGCTGTAGAGCACGAACAGTCCGAGCGTCGACAGGGTCACCAGTCCCAGCAGCAGCAGGGCGTCGAGGTGCAGGGTATGTTGCCAGTCCCGGCGGCTGGCGTCTTCGCGGCTGCTGTCCAGCAGGGTGCTCATGGGGACGGCTTCTTCAGGTAGTGGTCCATGATCTTGCGGGCGATGGGCGCGGCCACGGCGCTGCCGCTGCCGCCGTGTTCGACCACCACGGCTACCGCGACCCTGGGCTTGTCGACCGGCGCGAAAGCGATGAACAGCGAGTGATCGTGCAGTTCCTTCGACAGCTTGCTGGCATCGTATTTCTCCTCCTTCTTGAGCCCGAACACCTGCGCCGTGCCGGTCTTGCCGGCGATCTCGTACCAGGCCCCCTTGCTGATCTTGCGGGCGGTGCCGTGCCTGCCCTGGACCACCTCGCGCATGGCGTGGATGACCGTGGTCCAGTGCTGGCGGTCCTCGACCGGAATGTCGAGTATGGTCTCTACCGGCCTGGGTGTCAGCTCCCCGTCCTCGTGCGTCTGGGTGGCGGCCACGATGCGCGGTCGCAGGCGGCGGCCATATTGCGACAGGGTGGCGGTGGCGCTGGCGAGCTGGATCGGTGTCGACAGCACGAAGCCCTGGCCGATGCCGGCGATGAGGGTCTCGCCGGGGAACCATGGCTGGTTGTGGGTGGCGCGTTTCCATTCGCGCGAGGGCAACAAACCCGGAAGTTCTCCCTTGATGTCGATGCCGGTGCGCTGCCCGAAGCCGAACAGGGACAGGAATTCGTGCAGCCGGTCGATGCCCATGGACAGGGCCAGGTCATAGAAATAGACGTCACAGGACTGGGCGATGGCGCTGACGAGGTCGACGGTGCCGTGTCCCCAGCGTTTCCAGTCGCGGTACTTGCGCGCCTTGCCCGGAAGCTGGTAGAAGCCCGGGCAGTAGGTATGGGCGTGTGCCGTGGTGATCCCCTGTTCCAGCCCGCCGAGTGCGACGAACGGCTTCAGGGTCGATCCCGGGGGGTACTGGCCGCGCAGCGCCCGGTTGAACAGCGGCCGTTGGGGATCGTCGCGCAATGCCTTGTAGCTGTCGACATCGATACCGTTGACGAACAGGTTGGGGTCGTAGCTCGGCAGGCTGACGAAGGCGAGCACGTCGCCGTTGGCGGGATCGATGACGATGGCGGCACCGGCCTTGCCCTCGAAGGCCTGTTCGGCCGCGCTCTGCAGTTCGGCATCCAGGGTGAGATACAGGTTCTCGCCGGGTACCGGCGGTATGCGCGTCAGGGTCCGCAGGATCCGCCCCTCGGCGTTGGTCTCTACCTGGCGGTAGCCGACACTGCCGTGGAGGAGATCTTCGTAGGTCTTTTCGATGCCGACCTTGCCGATGTGGGTGGTGCCGCTGTAATTGGAGCCGTCGACGTTCTGCAGATCGCGCTCGTCGATGCGGCCGACATAGCCAATGGCGTGCGCGGCCAGCGGGCCGTGCGGATAGTGCCGCGACAGGCCGGCGACGATATCCACTCCCGGAAAGCGGTGGCGGTTGATGGCAAAGCGCGCCACCTCCTCGTCGCTCAGGTGGAAGCGCAGCGGTACCGGTTTGAAGGAAGGCGTGCGCTGGCGCAGCCTGCGGAAACGCTTGAGGTCGACGTCGCGGATGTCGATCAGCTTGCCCAGTTCCGCCAGGGTGGCATCGAGATCGTGGATCTGCTCGCGGGTGATCTCGAGGCGGTAGGAAGGCAGGTTGTCCGCAAGGATGAGGCCGTTGCGGTCGAAGATCAGGCCGCGATTGGGCGGCAGTGGCAGGATCTTGATGCGGTTGTCGTCGGACAGGGTGATGAAATGCTCGTGCGCGACCACCTGCAGGTATACCAGGCGTCCCACCAGCACGGCGAACAGCAGGCCGGCGATGATCAGCGCCTGTATGGCGCGCTGCATGAACAGGTGACTCTCGTAGAGGTAGTCCTTGATCGTGACCGGTCTTGCCATACCTCAGGAAACCGAGAAGTTGATTCGCAGAGCGGTAAGGATCCGGTAGACGAGCGGCCACAGCACCATGCCGACCAGCGAAGGCAGCCAGTAGCTGAAGGGGTGCGGCGGACGACCGATGAGGCTGTCGATCCACAGCACCACCAGCTGTTGCAGCACCAGCAGTACCAGTACCGTCAGGGACTGCTGCCACATGGGGTAGGCGCGGATGCGCAGGTGCAGGCGAACGCACAGGTAGGCGACCAGACTCAGCGCCAGGGCATGCTGACCCAGCAGGGTGCCGGTAAGCACGTCCAGCAGCAGTCCGGCCAGGAAGCCCGAGCCGACACTGACACGGTAGGGCAGTACCAGCGACCAGAAGATCAGGGTCAGTGCCACCCAGTCGGGACGGAAGCTGCGTACCCCGTCCGACAGCGGGACGATGGTCAGCAACATGGCCGTGCCGAAGCTCAGCAGGATGACGAAGCCGCCGTGGTGCCTGGCCAGACTCATGGGCTCTCTGGCGGTCCGTCTTCGGTCGTCTTCGGCGTCCCGGCAGGCGCGGTCATTTCCGCCGGCGCCGGCTGCGGCAGTTCCTCCGGCCACACCAGCAACACCTCGCGGCTGCGGTCCAGCATGGCTCGCGGGCGCGCGAGCACGTGGGAGAAGGCGCGCCCGGGATCCTGCTCCACCAGCGTCACCTCGGCCACCGGGTAGCCGGGCGGGAAGCGACCGCCGAGGCCGGAGGTGACCAGCAGGTCACCGACGCGGATGTCGGCGTTGTTGGGAATGTGCGGCAGCTCCAGCCGGTCGATGGCGCCGGTGCCCAGCGCAATGGTGCGCAGGCCGTTGCGGTTGACCTGTACCGGGATGGCGTGCGCGGCGTCGGTGATCAGCATGGCCGTGGAGGTGAAGGGGCCGACGTGGATCAGCTGGCCCATGACCCCCTGGCTGTCCAGTACCGGCTGGCCTTCGAACAGGTGGTCCAGGGAGCCCTTGTTGATCTCCACCTGGTGGCGGTAGGGGTCCATGTCGACCGACAGCAGTTCGGCGATCAGCATCGGGCGCTTGCCGACCTGGAAGGACGAATCCAGCAGTGCGCGCAGGCGGCGGTTCTCGGCCTCCAGGGATTCCAGTTTCTGCAACTCGCTGTTGAGCATCAGCAACTGGGTGTGGAGGGCGGCGTTGTCCTCCTGCAGTTCACGCCGCGTCGCCAGCGACTCCCGGAACCACTCGCTGGTCGAACCGGGCAGGTCCACCAGCCACTGCAGGGGATAGACCACCACCGACAACGCGCCCCGCAGGCTCTCGAGATGGTGCTGCCGGTGGTCGACAGTCATCAGTACGATGGAGAGTAGTACCAGTCCGAGCAGGCGTGCCAGCAGCGGCGGACCCGCTGTAAAGATCTGCTTGATGGTTCAGCCCCGCGTCATGGTCTTATTCGACGGCGAACACGTCGCCGCCGCGTTCGTCGAGCAGCTCCAGGGCGCGGCCGCCGCCGCGGGCCACGCAGGTCAGGGGATCGTCGGCGACCACCACCGGCAGACCGGTCTCCTCCATCAGCAGGCGGTCGAGGTCACGCAGCAGCGCGCCTCCGCCGGTGATGACGATGCCGCGTTCGGCGACGTCGGCGCCGAGTTCCGGCGGTGTCTGCTCGAGTGCCGTCTTGACGGCGCCGACGATGCCCGCCAGCGGTTCCTGCAGTGCCTCGAGGATCTCGTTGCTGTTGAGGGTGAAGCTGCGCGGCACCCCCTGGGCCAGGTTACGGCCCTTGACCTCCAGTTCCTTCATCTCGGTGCCGGGATAGGCGGAACCGATCTCCTTCTTGATGCGTTCGGCGGTGGACTCGCCGATCAGGGTGCCGTAGTTGCGGCGTACGTAGTTGACGATGGCCTCGTCGAAGCGGTCACCGCCGATGCGTACCGAGGAGGAATAGACGATGCCGTTGAGGGAGATGACCGCGACTTCGGAGGTGCCGCCGCCGATGTCCAGCACCATGGAGCCGCGCGCCTCGTCGACTGGCATGCCGGCGCCGATGGCGGCCGCCATCGGTTCCTCGATGAGGTAGACCTCGCGCGCACCGGCACCGGCGGCCGATTCCTTGATGGCGCGGCGTTCCACCTGGGTGGAGCCGCAGGGCACGCAGATCAGTACCCGCGGGCTGGGGCGGAAGAAGCGTGCCTCGTGCACCTTGTGGATGAAATGCTGCAGCATCTTCTCGGTGACCGTGAAATCCGCGATCACCCCTTCCTTGAGCGGCCGGATGGCGGTGATGTTGCCCGGCGTGCGGCCCAGCATGGCCTTGGCCTCGGCGCCCACGGCGGCGATGCTCTTGGGACCGCCCGGTCCGCGATCCTGGCGGATGGCGACCACCGAGGGTTCGTCCAGCACCACACCCTGGCCGCGCACGTAGATCAGGGTATTGGCGGTACCCAGATCGATGGATAGATCATTGGAGAACATCCCCATCAGGCTTCTGAACATGGAAGGCTGAATCCCTGCTTCGTGGCTCGTCAAAGGAACGTAATCTAACAACGGGGGGGATTCGGGGCAAGCAAATAAGCTTCCCGCGAGGCGCTGACGCCTGCAATGCCGCGGGCAAATGTGCTACCTTGTGCGTTTTGGCAGATCCATCACCGGAAGCGGAAAAATGTCGCTGGATATCGAAGAAGTCATCAGGATCGCCCACCTCGCGCGCCTCGGTGTGGACGAGAGCGAATACCCGGCCTACGCTCGCAACCTGTCCGACATCCTGTCGTTCGTGGAGCAGCTGAACGCCGTGGACACGGACGGCGTGGAGCCCATGGCGCACCCGCTGGAGGCGAAGCAGAGAATGCGTCCCGATCGGGTCACCGAGGGTGACCAGCGCGAACGGTTCCAGCGCATTGCGCCGAAGGTGGAAAACGGCCTCTACCTGGTGCCGAAAGTCATCGAATAACCGCCCGCAGATCCCAGACATGCATCAAAAGAAACTTGCCGAACTGGCCGCCGCCCTGCGCGCCGGGGACTTCACCAGCGAGGAGCTGACGCGCGCCTTTCTCGAACGCATCGAACGCTACGACGGGCAGTTGAACAGCGTCATCACGCTGACGGCCGAGCAGGCATTGCAGCAGGCGCGCGCGGCCGATGCCCGCATCGCTGCCGGCGAAGGCGGTCCGCTGACCGGTATCCCCTTTCTGCACAAGGATATTTTCTGCACCCTGGGGGTGCGCACCAGTTGCGGTTCGCGCATGCTGGACAATTTCGAGGCGCCCTACGATGCCACCGTCAGCGCCCGCCTCAGGGAAGCCGGTGCGGTGATGCTCGGCAAGACCAACATGGACGAGTTTGCCATGGGCTCTTCCAACGAGACCAGCTTCTACGGCCCGGTGCGCAATCCCTGGGACCTGGAGCGCGTGCCCGGCGGTTCCTCCGGGGGTTCCGCCGCCGCGGTGGCGGCGCGGCTGGCGCCCCTGGCGACCGGTACCGACACCGGTGGCTCCATCCGCCAGCCGGCGGCCCTGTGCGGCATCACCGGCATCAAGCCGACCTATGGCCGGGTATCGCGCTATGGCATGATTGCCTTCGCCTCCAGCCTCGACCAGGGTGGTCCGCTGGCGTCCTCGGCCGAGGACGCGGCCTGGCTGTTGCAGGCCATGTCCGGATTCGACGAACGCGATTCCACCAGCATGGAGCGACCCGTCGACCCCTACCCGGAGATGCTGGATATGGATCTGTCCGGTCTGCGTATCGGACTGCCGCGGGAGTACTTCGGCGAGGGCCTGGATGCCGGTGTGGCCGCGGCGGTGGAGGCGGCTGTCGAGGCGTTCCGGGGACTGGGTGCCGAGGTGCGGGACATCAGTCTGCCCAACGCGGCGCTGGCGGTGCCGGCCTATTATGTGGTGGCGCCCGCCGAGTGTTCCTCCAACCTGTCGCGCATGGATGGCGTTCGCTTCGGCTATCGTTGCGAGAATCCGCGCGACCTCGAGGACCTGTATGTGCGTTCCCGCGGCGAGGGTTTCGGCGCCGAGGTCAAGCGCCGTATTCTCATCGGCACCTACGCCCTGTCGGCCGGCTACTACGATGCCTACTATCTCAAGGCGCAACAGGTGCGGCGCCTGATCCGCGACGATTTCACCCGCGCCTTCGGTGAGGTCGACCTCATCATGGGACCCACCTCGCCGACCACGGCCTTCCGGCTGGGCGAAAAGGCCGACGACCCGGTGACCATGTATCTCTCGGATATCTATACCATTGCCGTCAATCTCGCCGGCCTGCCCGGCATGTCGATACCGGCGGGGATGGTGGACGGTCTGCCGGTCGGCCTGCAGATCATCGGCAACTATTTCGACGAGGCTCGCATGCTGGCCGCGGCGCACCGCTACCAGCAGGTGACCGACTGGCACCGGCGCCGGCCGCCGGGCTTCGAGTGAAGACGGGGTAGGGAACATGGAGTGGGAAGTCGTCATCGGGCTGGAAATCCATGCCCAGCTCGCCACACGGAGCAAGATCTTTTCCGGGGCCTCCACCGCCTACGGTGCGCCGCCCAATACCCAGGCCTGCGCGGTGGACCTGGGGTTGCCGGGCGTGTTGCCGGTGCTCAACGGCGAGGTGGTGCGCATGGCGGCGAAGTTCGGCCTGGCGACGCACTCGACGGTGGCGCGGCGCTCGGTGTTCGCGCGCAAGAACTACTTCTATCCCGATCTGCCCAAGGGTTACCAGATCAGTCAGTACGAGCTGCCCATCGTCCACGACGGCTACCTCGACATCGACCTCGATGACGGCAGCAGCAAGCGCATCGGCATCACCCGCGCCCACCTGGAGGAGGACGCCGGCAAGTCGCTGCACGAGGACTTCCACGGCCAGACCGGCATCGACCTCAACCGCGCCGGCACGCCCCTGCTGGAGATCGTCTCGGAGCCGGACATCCGCTCGGCGCGCGAGGCAGTCGCCTACATGAAGAAGATCCATGCGCTGGTGCGCTACCTGGAGATCTGCGACGGCAACATGCAGGAGGGCTCCTTCCGCTGTGATGCCAACGTGTCGCTGCGTCCGCGCGGGCAGGAAGCCTTCGGTACCCGCACGGAGATCAAGAACATCAATTCCTTCCGCTTCGTCGAGCGGGCCATCAACTACGAGATCGAGCGCCAGATGGACGTGCTCGAGGGCGGTGGCCAGGTGGTGCAGGAGACGCGCCTGTACGATGCCGACCGCGACGAGACCCGCTCCATGCGCACCAAGGAAGAGGCCAACGACTACCGCTATTTTCCCGATCCCGACCTGTTGCCGGTGGAACTCGACCAGGCGTTCCTCGATGAGGTGGCGGCCAGCCTGCCGGAACTCCCGGACGCCAGGCGCGCGCGTTTCGTGGAACAGTATGGCCTGTCGCACCACGATGCCGGCGTGCTCACCGCGAGTCGTGAAGTGGCCGCCTACTTCGAGGCCACGGTCGAGGCTGCAGGCGGTGAGGGCAAGCTGTCGGCCAACTGGGTGACGGGGGAGCTGAGCGGCGTGCTCAACAAGGAAGGGATGGACATCGGCGACAGTCCGGTGACGCCGCAGATGCTCGGCGGGCTGCTGCTGCGCATCGCCGACGGTACCATCTCCGGCAAGATCGCCAAGCAGGTGTTCGAGGCCATGTGGAAGGGCGAGGGGGAAGCCGACAGCATCATCGAACAGCGCGGCCTCAAGCAGATCACCGATAGCGGCGCCATCGAGAAGATCGTCCGCGAAGTGCTGGAAGCCAATCCCAAACAGGTGGAGCAGTACAAGGGCGGGCAGGAGAAGCTGCTCGGCTTCTTCGTCGGCCAGGTGATGAAAGCCACCCAGGGCAAGGCCAACCCCGGCGAGGTCAACAGGATCATCAAGCGTCTGCTGGCGGACTGAGCCCCCGTCCGGCAGTGCCTGCAGCGAACCGCAGCTGCCGTCATCGGGAATTGCACGAGGAGCCACGAAGGGCCGGGCCTGAGCCCGAACCTAGATCTCCAGCTGAACCGGTTCCGCCTTGCCGTCGCGCAGGCGGAAGCCGCGCATTTCCAGTACGCCCTTGGTATTGAGCGACACGATGAGATAGAGCGCGTCGGGATAGCCTGCCTGCTTCAGGTCTTCGTCCGAGGGTTCCGCCGGGGCGTGGGGATGGGAGTGGTAGATACCGAACAGTTCCTCGCCCTGTTCGCGCATCCGGCGCAGGGCGTCGATCTGTCCCTTGGGGTCCATCTGGAACAGCCGCTGTGGCTGGCTGGCGACGTTGGCCACGGCAATGGCACGGCGCGGACGGCCGTTCTTCGCCGCGATCAGACCGCATACTTCGGTCTCGGGCGAAGACTGGGCCTGGTGCAGGATCTGGTTGACCAGCTGGCGTGGAAGGAAGACCGTTTCCATGGAGGAACTATAACCGGCTTTGCCGCCGCTGCAACTGTCCCTCTCTTCTTCAGTCGCTGCCATCACCGCACACCGGGCAGGCGGGATCGCGCCGCAGTTTCAGGCTGCGCCACTCCAGATGGCGTGCGTCGAACAGCAACAACTCGCCGCACAGGATATCCTCCTGGCCCAGCAGTATCTTGATCGCCTCCAGTGCCTGCAGGCTGCCGATGACACCCACCACCGGCGCCAGAACGCCGTTGTCGGCACAGGTCTGCGCGGGATCCTCGCCCTCGCTGTAGAGGCAGCGGTAGCACGGGCTGTCGCTGCGTTGCGGCAGGAACACCGACAGCTGTCCCTCCATGCGCACCGCGGCGCCGGACACCAGCGGCGTCCCGCTGCGCACGCAGGCTTCGTTGATGGCGAAGCGGGTGGCGAAGTTGTCGCTGGCATCGATGACGAGGTCCACGTCGGTGGCGAGTCTGTCGAGCGCGGCGGCATCCAGACGCGCCTGCAGCGGCGTGACCCGGACGTCGGGGTTCAGCTCCCGCAGGGTGTCGCGGGCCGACTCGACCTTCGCTCGCCCGAGGTCATCGTGACGATGCAGGATCTGACGCTGAAGATTGGACAGTTCCACCTCGTCGTCGTCGGCGATGGTGAGCCGGCCGACGCCGGCCGCGGCCAGGTAGAGGGCCGCCGGCGAGCCCAGGCCGCCGGCGCCGACGACCAGCACGTGGGCGTCGAGTAGCCTCTGCTGTCCTTCCACACCGATATCGGGCAACAGGATCTGTCGGCTGTAGCGCAGTAGCTGGTCGTCGTTCATCAAGCGAACATACCCGGGGTGCAGTGAAAAGAACAGGGTGTGCGGTGCCAGGGATACGGTCGCCGCAGCATATCGGTGACCTTAACCCCTATATTGCACGAAGGGTTCGGGCCTGAGCCCGAACAGGTACAAACGGTAACCTGGCAATACGCGTAAGAAATTCAATTATAGCCTTGTATTGCAGCATAAGGTCGGATTGCCGTGCCGCCTTCGTTCAATATAGGGGTTAAAGATACTTGCGCCAGTACTCCGGTCGTTCGTCGCGGCAGCCATGGGTCTTGCAACGGTAGCAGCGCATGAAGATGTCGCGCGTGTTCTGCTCGCGCCCGTGGCTGGAGGCCAGCGATTCCAGTTCGTTTTCTTCGGTGTAGTAGTACAGGGCGCGCTTGAGCTTGGAAAGCAGGCTGTTGTCGAGGTGGAAGCCGAGTTCGAACAGCAGCGCTTCGATGACCCGCAGGCAGATGTGGCGCAGGTCGTAGCGGACGTGCACGCTGTTGCGCGACAGGTCGGGAATGGCGGCGCTGAGGATACCTTCCACATCGGACAGCAGCAGCATGGCGCTCCTGGCCTGTTGCGGGTCCGGGTGCGGATCGCGAAAGGCGATTTCCCGTTGCTTGATCGGGTCCGGCTGGAGTCGTTCCATGACCAAATCCTATACGAAAATCAGGGGTGCGGCGAGCCGTGCCTCAGAGGGCGGCTCGTGCTCGCGTCACGCGCTCCAGTCCGGCCAGGTCCCGGATGGTGGAGATTTCCGTAAAAGCACCATCCTTCATGAGGTTGCGAACAGCTTCCCCCTGATCCAGTCCGTGTTCGAGGAGTATCCAGGCGCCTGGTTTCAGTACCCGCGGCGCCGTCGCCACGAGGGTGCGGATGGCGTCGAGACCGTCGTCGCCGGCGCTCAGTGCGGCGCGGGGTTCGCGAGCCACGTCCCCTTGGCGCAGGTGGGGATCCTGACAGGGAATGTAAGGGGGATTGGAAACCAGGGCATCGAGCGAATCGTCGGCCAGTGGCTCACACCAGTCTCCCCGGACCAGCAGCAGGTTGGGCAGGGCGAACCGGCTGCGGTTGGCGGCAGCCACGGCCAGGCAGTCGGCGGAACGATCGCTTGCGATCAGCTGCCAGCCCGGCCGTTCGTGCGCCAGCGCCAGGGCGATGGCGCCGCTGCCGGTGCCGAGGTCGGCGATCACCGACCTCGCGCCGGCGGGCACCAGGGCCAGCGTCTGTTCCACCAGCAGTTCCGTCTCCGGACGCGGGATCAGGGTGGCCGCCGTGACTTCGAGATCCAGCGACCAGAACTCGCGCCGGCCGGTCAGATAGGCGACCGGCTGCCCCTGCACCCGCTGGTCGACCAGGCGGTCAAAGCGCCGGTATTGGTCTGCATCCAGAAGGGACTCCGGCCAGGCATGCAGGTGGCTACGCGCTTTGCCGAGTACGTGTGCCAGCAGCACTTCCGCTTCCAGGCGTGGCTGCATCTGGTCTCGCAGCCGCCGGCTGGCCTGTTCCAGCGCCTGCGCAATGGTGAGCTGCGTCCGCACGGGATCCTGGCGCATCGCAGGGTGCCTGTCCTCAGGCCTCCGCGCCTCCCAGAGAGGCCAGCCGTTCCGCCTGGTCCTCGGCGAGCAGCGGTTCGATGACCGCGTCCAGCCCCCCCTGCATGATTTCATCGAGCTTGTACAGGGTCAGATTGATGCGGTGATCGGTGAGGCGACCCTGGGGGAAGTTGTAGGTGCGGATGCGCTCGGAACGGTCACCGCTGCCGACCAGCCTGCGGCGGGTCTCCGACTCTTCACTGTGGCGTCTTTCTTCCTCGATGGCCTGCAGGCGCGATGCCAGTAGCGACAGGGCGCGGGCGCGGTTCTTGTGTTGCGAGCGTTCGTCCTGGCATTCCACCACGATGCCGCTGGGAAGGTGGGTGATGCGCACCGCCGAGTCGGTCTTGTTGACGTGCTGGCCGCCGGCGCCGGAGGCGCGGTAGGTGTCGATCTTGAGATCCGCCGGGTTGATGTCCACTGCATCCTGCTCATCGGCCTCGGGCAACACGGCAACCGTGGCCGCCGAGGTGTGGATGCGTCCCTGGGACTCGGTCTCCGGCACCCGCTGGACGCGGTGCACCCCGGATTCGAACTTGAGCCGGGCGTAGACGTCGCGTCCGCTGATGCGGGCGATGATCTCCTTGTAGCCGCCGTGTTCGCCTTCGCTGGCGCTGAGGATCTCGACGTTCCAGCCACGGTTCTCGGCATAGCGCGAATACATGCGAAACAGGTCGCCGGCGAAGATGGCCGCCTCGTCACCGCCGGTGCCGGCGCGGATTTCGAGATAGACGTTCTTGTCGTCGTCGGGATCGCGCGGCAACAGGTGTTTCTGCAGCTGCAGTTCCAGTTGTCTGCGGCGTTCACGGATCTGTTCCAGTTCCTCGGCGGCCATGGACCGGAGTTCCGGGTCCGGATCCTGCAGCAGTTCCTCGGCGGCCTGCTCCTCCTCCCGGGCCCGCTGCAGCGCCTCGAAACATTCCACCACCGGGTGCAGCTGGGCGTATTCCACCGACAGCTGGCGGAAGCGATCGCTGTCGGCAATCACGTCCGCATCGGACAGCAGGGCGCTGACCTCGAGCGCACGCTCGACGATACCTTCCAGCTTGCGTTCCACGGAGGGGTTCACCTCAGTCCCCCCGGTTCAGGTTGAACAGTTCCTGCGCCGCCAGCAGCAGTTCGGTGTTGCCGCATTCCGCCGCCTGGCGTATCTGCACGCTGGGATCGTGGATCAGCTTGTTGGTGAGCGTATGCGCGAGGAACTCGATCACCTGCTGCGGCTCCTTGCCGCCGGCCAGCATCTGCCGGGCCTTGGCCAGCACCTCCTGGCGCCGGTGCTCGGCCTGCCTGCGCAGTTCGCGTATGGTCGCCACGCCGTCCTGGGCCCGCAGCCAGGCCATGAAGCGCTCCACCTGGACATCGATGATCTCCTCGGCCTGACGGGCCGCCTGCTCACGGGATTTCAGATTTTCCTGGATGACTTCCTGCAGGTCGTCCACCGTATAGAGGTAGATGTCCTCCAGTTCGCCGACCGCGGCGTCGATATCGCGGGGCACGGCGATGTCGACCATGAACACCGGCCGGTGCTTGCGTCCCCTGAGTGCCTTCTCCACCATCGGCTTGTCGAGCAACGGTTCGATGGCACCGGTGGCGGAGATGACGATGTCGGCCTCGGCCAGGTGCGCCGGGATCTCGTCGAGCCCGATGCCATAGCCGTTGAAACCTGCGGCCAGGCAGTGGGCGCGCTCCAGGGTGCGGTTGGCGACCACCAGTCGCCCCAGGCCCTGTTCGCTCAGGTGGCGCGCCGTCAGCTCGATGGTCTCGCCGGCACCGATCAGCAGCGCGGTCTGTCGTTTGAACTCGCCGAAGATCTGCTTGGCGAGACTGACCGCGGCGAAGGCCACCGATACCGGGCTTTCGCCGATGGCCGTGTCGGTGCGAATCCGCTTGGCCGTCGAAAAGGTGTGCTGGAACAGGCGCCCCAGGCGTGCATTGATGGTTCCCGCATCGCTGGCGGCCTGGTAGGCCCCTTTCATCTGCCCCAGGATCTGGGGTTCCCCCAGGATCATCGAGTCCAGTCCGCCGGCGACGCGCAGCAGGTGACGCACGGCTTCTTCGTCCGGGTAACGGTACAGGTGGGGATGAATCAGTTCCGGTTCCAGCTGATGAAAGCGCGCCAGCCAGCGGCTGACGGTGTGCGGTTCGCTGTCCTGCAGGTCGCAGTAGACCTCGGTACGGTTGCAGGTCGAGAGGATGGCCGCCTCGCTCACGCCCGGCAGGGAGGCGAGGTCGCGCAGCGCCTCGGCCATGCGCTCGCTGCTGATAGCCACCCGTTCCCGCAGTTCGACGGGCGCGGTGCGGTGATTGATGCCGAGCGCGATCAGGGACATAAACAGGCGTTTATAATGCGGAAACAGGAAATTCTGAGGTATGGACGCAGGGAATACAAGCAACCGTGGCAGCGCTACTGTAGCTTGCGAAAAGTTTGCCGTATAGTGACGCGATCATTTAACGGTGGACTCAATACCGCACAATATGATTGGTTTTAGACGCAATGCCGTGAAACTTCGTGTTTCACTGGGGGTGGTGGTCGTACTCGGGCTGGCTGCCTGCAGCCGCCCCGTCACCCGACCCCAGCCGCCGCAGGAGCCCGCGGCCGTCGTCCAGCCGGCGCGACCGGAAGCTCCGTTGACCGGCAAGGCGGTGCCGCCCGCGCCGGAGGCCAAAAAGGATCAGCTCACCGCGCCCCTGCTCTATGACGTGTTGCTGGGCGAGATTGCCGGCCAGCGCGGCAAGCTGGGCGTTTCCGGTGCCGCCTACCTGGAGGCCGCCAGGATGAGCGACGATCCCCGCGTCGCCGAGCGTGCGCTCAAGATCGCCATCTATGGCAACCAGTTGCAGACGGCCTTGCAGGCGGCCCGCCGCTGGGTTGAACTGGCACCGGAGAATCTGGAAGCCCGCCAGACGCTGGCCATCCTGGCATTGCGGAACGGCCAGCGCGACGAAGCGCTGAAAAATTTCCGCTACCTGTTGAAGCAAAGCCAGGGTACGGGAAAGAGCAGTCCCTATACCGGCATCCTGGTGATGCTGGCGCGCGAGCCCGACAAGCAGGCGGCACTGGAAGTGATGGATCAGCTGGCCGCCCTGCGCCCCGAGGACCCCGAGGCGCATTTCGCCTATGCCCGCCTGGCCGTGCATGCGAGCAAGTGGTCGCTGGCGCAGCGCGAAGTCGACCGTGCCCTGCAGTTGCATCCGGGCTGGACCGAGGCCCTGATCCTGCGTGCCCAGATTGCACTCAAGCAGGGCAACGGCCAGCTCGCCCGGCGACAACTGGAAGAGGCACTGAAAAAACGTCCGGACGACGCCGATCTGCGGCTCGCCTACGCGCGCCTGCTGGTGGACCTGGAGGATTTCGATGCAGCCCGTACCCAGTATCGCAAGCTGGAAAGGCTGCAGCCGCGCAACGGTCAGGTGATCTATTCGCTGGCACTGCTGGCGCTGGAAGCCGGCCAGCTGGACGAGGCGCGCAAGTTTTTCGAGAAGCTGGTCAAGCTGGATTACCAGACGCAGCAGGCCTATTACTACCTCGGCGCCATTGCGGAGGAACAGAAGAAGGACCGGCGTGCCATGGAGTGGTATGGCAAGGTCGGCGAAGGGGATCACTGGCTCGAGGTGCAGATACGCCTGGCGGTGCTCGAAGCCAGGGCGGGTGATCTGGCTGTCGCGCGCGAGCGTCTGCACAAGCTGCGCCTGAGCCATCCGGAACAGGCGCAGCGGCTGTTCCTGGTGGAGGGAGACATCCTGGCCCAGAACGGTCACGAACAGGAAGCCTTCGACCTCTACACCCACTATCTCGAGATGCACCCGGACGACATCGAGGTGTTGTATGCCCGCGCCCTCATTGCCGAGCGTCTCGACCGCCTGGCGGTCGCGGAGAGCGATTTTCGCAGGATCCTGAAGATCGATCCCGGTAATGTGCGCACGCTGAATGCCCTGGGCTATACCCTCGCAGACCGTACCGATCGTTACCGGGAGGCGCTGGGCTATATCGAGAAGGCGTTTGCGAAGACGCCGGACGATCCGGCGGTCATCGACAGCATGGGCTGGGTACTGTACCGCCTCGGGCGTCTGCAGGAAGCCCGGGAGCTGTTGCAGAGCGCCTACGAAATGACCGGCGACGGCGAGATCGCCGCTCACCTCATCCAGGTGATGTGGGCCATGGGGGACAAGGATGCCGCACGCGCGCTGTGGAAGGAGGCCAGCAAGAAGCAGCCGGGCCACAAGGTACTCGAGGAGACGGCCCGGCGCCTGTCGCTCTGATGAGAGGCCGGAGCGGTGCTGGGCTTGTCGGGTGCCTGCTGCTGGGTGCCCTGCTCGGTGGTTGCGCCACTGCCCCGACGACGGTGCCACCGGCTCCCGAAGCAACATGGCAGGCGCACCGCGCAGCCGTCGCCGCGCTGCAGCACTGGCAGGCGCGGGGGCGGATCGCGGTTCGCGCCGGCGAGGAAGGCTGGAATGCCGCCTTCGACTGGCAGCAGCGGGGCGATAGTTACCTTGTCCGCCTGCGCGGCCCCTTTGGCCAGGGGGGGGTGGAACTGCGCGGTGATCCGAGAGGTGTGTGGCTGCGGCGTAACGGGCATCCCCCCGTGTTCGCGACCGACCCCGAAACCCTGCTCGTGCAACAGACCGGCTGGCGTCTGCCGCTTTCCGGTCTGGGCGCCTGGCTGAAGGGGATGCCGGAAAGAGGGCAGGATCGCGAGCTGCAGTGGGACTCCGGGGGGCGCCTTCTGCGCCTGCAGCAGCGCGGCTGGCACATCGACTATCAAGGCTACGGTCGCATCGACGGCGTCGACCTGCCGCGCAAGCTGAAGTTGAAGCGGGACAGCCTCGAGGTACGGCTGGTCATCGACCGCTGGCAGGTTTCGTGAACAGCAGCACCGCCACCGCCTGGCCGGCACCGGCCAAGCTCAATCTCTTCCTGCAGGTGACCGGTCGCCGCGCGGACGGTTACCATGAACTGCAGACGGCGTTCCAGTTCCTCGACTACGGAGATCAGCTGTGGTTCGCGGAGGCACCGGCGGACAGCATCCATCTGGAAGGCGGTTTGCCGGGGCTGGCGCCGGAGCAGGATCTCATCGTGCGTGCGGCCAGACTGCTGGCGGCGGCGGCGGGGGTGCGCCGCGGCGCCCGTATCCGGGTGCGAAAGCGGATACCCGCCGGCGGCGGGCTCGGCGGCGGCAGCTCCGATGCGGCCACCACGCTGGTGGCGTTGAATGCGTTGTGGAAGCTCGGTCTGGACAGGGCGGACCTGGCCCGCCTGGGATTGCAGCTGGGCGCGGACGTGCCGGTGTTCGTGCACGGGCGGGCGGCCTGGGCGGAAGGAATCGGCGAGCAGCTGATCCCGCTGGAGCAGCTGGAGGAACCCTGGTACCTCGTCATACATCCCGCGGTAAGCGTTTCAACCGCAGAGATTTTTTCCGCCCCCGAATTGACACGTAACGCCCCGCCCCTCAAAATACCCGCTTTTCTCTCGGGTGCGGGTGACAACAGTCTCGAGGCCGTGGTCGTCGGCCGCTATCCGGAGGTGGGCAAGGCGCTGAACTGGCTGGGAAAACATCGACCGGCGCGGATGACGGGGAGCGGTGCCTGCGTGTTTGCCGCCTGCGAGGATCGGCGCCAGGCCGAAGTCCTGTTGCAACAGCTGCCTCCGCCCTGGAGCGGTTTCGTGGCGCGGGGCCGCAACCGCTCGCCGTTGCTGGAGCGGAAGGACATCTAGTTTTCTGGGGCGTCGCCAAGCGGTAAGGCACTGGGTTTTGATCTCAGCATACGCAGGTTCGAATCCTGCCGCCCCAGCCAGAGTGAAAAGGGTGCTGGAGACACCGGTGTAGAGAAATCCACCGGGCGTTGTTCCGGGGCGGCAGGGTTCGAACCCCAAGGTTCGACAAATCCGCGTAGCGGATTTGAACGGCGAAGCCGGCCCCGAAGGGGCAAGGGGCGCAGCCCCGCAGTAATCCTGCCGCCCCCGCCAGAGTGGAAAAGGGTTCTGGAGACGCCGGGGCGGCTGGTCTGATCATATACGGGTAACAGAGCATGCAACGCATTCCTCCATCGGATGCAGACAGTCGCCTCATGGTGTTCTCGGGCAACGCCAACCCGCCGTTGGCGCAGTCCATCGCCAACTATCTGCGCATGAATCTCGGCAAGGCCGTGATCAGCGAATTCAGCGATGGCGAGATCATGGTGGAGATCATGGAGAACGTCCGCGGCCGGGACGTCTTCGTGGTGCAGCCGACCTGTGCGCCGACCAACAACAACCTCATGGAGTTGCTGGTCATGGTGGATGCGCTGAGGCGCGCTTCGGCCGGGCGTATCACCACTGTCATACCCTATTTCGGGTATGCGCGTCAGGACCGGCGACCGCGTTCCGCACGCGTGCCGATCACCGCCAAGGTGGTAGCCAAGATGATCAGTGACGTCGGTGCCGATCGCGCGCTGACGGTCGATCTGCACTCGGAGCAGATCCAGGGTTTCTTCGATGTGCCGGTGGACAACGTGTATGCCTCGCCGATCCTGCTGGGCGACGTGTGGCGCCAGAAGTATCCGGATCTGATGGTGGTGTCGCCCGATGTGGGTGGCGTGGTTCGGGCACGGGCGCTGGCGAAACGACTCGATGATGCCGACCTGGCCATCATCGACAAACGCCGTCCCAAGGCCAACGTCGCCAAGGTGATGCACATCATCGGCGAGGTGGAAGGACGCAGTTGTGTGCTGGTGGACGACCTGGTCGACACGGCCGGTACCCTGTGCCAGGCAGCGGCCGCGCTCAAGGAACACGGTGCGCGACGGGTGGTGGCCTATTGCACCCACCCGGTGCTGTCGGGCAATGCCATCAACAACATCAGTGATTCCGAGCTGGATGAACTGGTGGTGACGGATACCATCCCCTTGCGACCGGACGCGCAGGCCTGTACCCGCATCCGGCAGCTGAGTATTGCGGAGATGCTTGCGGAGGCGATTCGTCGCATCAGCAACGAGGAATCCGTCAGTTCGATGTTCATGGACTAGGATCGCTCAGCCGGTCCGGTCGAAAGGGAGGCGGATCAGCGTCTCCCCCGCTTTTGCGGACCCGCCGTTTCAGGCGGGTCCGCCTGGTCTCCCTTGGTCGCGAGGGAGTTTTTTGTGCAACACTGGAGTAGTACGTCATGTCTATATTTGAACTCGAAGCCGAGTCGCGTTCCGACACGGGGAAAGGTGCGAGCCGCCGCCTGCGTCGGACCGGCAAGATACCCGCCATCGTTTATGGCGGCGAGCAGGACCCGGAGGCGATCAGCCTCTCCCACAGCGAGATCCTCAAGCGTCTGGACCACGAGGCCTTCTATTCGCATATCCTCACGCTGAGCGTGGACGGCAAGCAGACCAAGGCCGTGTTGCGCGACATGCAGCGCCATCCGGCGAAGCCGATCATCATGCACATGGATTTCATGCGCGTGGACGAGAGCAAGCCGATCCGCGTGCACGTGCCACTGCATTTCGTCGGCGAGGACAAGGCGCCCGGTGCCAAGGCCGGTGGTCTGGTAACCCACGAGATGATCGAAGTGGAGCTGGACGTGCTGCCGAAGCATCTGCCGGAATACATCGAGGTGGATCTTTCCGGTCTGAATGTCGGCGAATCGCTGCACCTGAGTGACCTCAAGCTGCCGGAGAGCGGCGTCCTGGTGGAACTGGCGCGCGGCGAGGGGCACGATGCCGCGGTCGTTTCCATCCACGCACGTCGGGGCGCTGCCGCCACCGAAGGCGAGGAAGCCGAGGGCGGTGAGGAAGCCGCCGCCGAAGACTGACGTCGCGGCGGGTGCCGTCGATCGAGCTCATTGTCGGCCTGGGCAATCCCGGACCGGAGTATGAACCAACCCGGCACAACGCCGGGTTTTGGTTTGTAGACCGGCTGGCGGAACATTGCCGGCAGACCTTCCGCAGCGAATCGCGATTCCGGAGCGAAGTGGCGCGATGCCGGCTGGATGACAGCGAATGCCGGCTGCAGAAGCCACAGACTTTCATGAACCGCAGTGGCCAGGCGGTAGCGGCGCTGGCGCGTTTCTTCCGCATCGAAACGCCCCGGATCCTGGTGGTCCACGACGAGCTGGACCTGCCGCCGGGCACCATTCGCCTGAAGACGGGCGGTGGTCACGGGGGGCACAACGGTCTGCGCGATCTGATTGCCCACCTGGGGCGCGATTTCCATCGCCTGCGGATCGGCATCGGGCACCCGGGGCATCGTGACGAGGTGGTGGACTATGTCCTGCACCGGCCGTCGAGACAGGATCGCAGCCTGATAGAGGCCTCGATCGAGGATGCGCTGACGGTGATGCCCGAGGTGGTGGCCGGCCATTTCGAGCGCGCGATGAACCGCTTGCACGTTCGCAAGTAGGAGTTGCCCCGCGGCACCATTTATCTTGAAGGACTACCAGCATGGGATTCAAATGTGGAATCGTGGGCCTGCCGAACGTCGGCAAGTCGACCCTGTTCAACGCCCTGACGCGGGCCGGCATCCAGGCCGAGAACTACCCGTTCTGTACCATCGACCCCAATGTCGGCGTGGTGCCGGTGCCGGATCCGCGTCTCGATCGCCTGGCGGAAATCGTCAAGCCGCAACGCGTGCTGCCCACCACCATGGAGTTCGTCGATATCGCCGGCCTGGTGGCCGGTGCCTCGCGCGGCGAGGGCCTGGGTAACAAGTTTCTCGCCAATATCCGCGAGACCGATGCCATCGTGCACGTGGTGCGCTGTTTCGAGAACGAGAACGTGGTGCACGTGGAAGGACGCATCGATCCCCTGTCGGACATCGAGGTGATCGATACCGAACTGGCGCTGGCGGATCTGGAGACGGTCGAAAAGGCGCTGCTGCGGGTGAGCAAGGTGGCCAAGAGCGGAGACAAGGAGGCACGCGCCAGGTTGGCCGTGCTGGAGCCGCTGCAGGCGCACCTGGCTGCGGGGCACATGGCACGTACCCTGGAGCTGGATGAGGAGGCGCGGCTGCTGCTGCGCGAGCTGCACCTGCTGACCCTCAAGCCGACCATGTACATCGCCAATGTGGCGGAGGACGGATTCGAAAACAATCCCAATCTCGACGCCGTGCGCGAACTGGCGCGGAAAGAGGGGGCCGAGGTGGTGCCGGTCTGTGCCGCCATCGAGGCCGAGCTGCTGGAACTCGACGAGGAAGAGCAGCAGGCCTTCCTGGAGGAACTGGGACTCGATGAACCCGGTCTCAACCGCGTGATCCGGGCCGGCTACCGGCTGCTGGGTCTGCAGACCTATTTCACCGCCGGCGTCAAGGAAGTCCGTGCCTGGACCGTGCCGGTCGGTGCCACCGCCCCCCAGGCAGCCGGCGTCATCCATACCGATTTCGAAAAGGGGTTCATCCGCGCCGAGGTGACTTCCTACGAGGACTTCATCGCCTGCGGTGGCGAACAGGGTGCCCGCGAGGCCGGCAAGCTGCGGCTCGAAGGCAAGGATTACCTCGTCCGCGACGGCGACGTCATGCACTTCCGCTTCAATGTGTGACTGGACAGGAGGAGCCCGAATCCCTACAATCTCGCCTCTTTCCGCAACCGCCACGCGGCGCGGAACACCGAATAATGGCAAGGTAGCTCAGTTGGTTAGAGCACAGCACTCATAATGCTGGGGTCGGCGGTTCGAATCCGCCCCTTGCTACCAGGCATGAAAAAGCCCGCACAAGCGGGCTTTTTCATGCCTGGTAGCAAGGGGTGTTACGGAGAATCGGCTCCGGTTCGAGCGCTTGCGCAGCAAGCACAGACGAAGCCGCGCAGCGGCGGAGCCCGGAGGGGCGCGACGGCCGCGAGGCCGTCGCGATCAATCCGCCCCTCGCCGTTGCAGCGTAACAGCCCGCACAAGCGGGCTTTTTCATGCCTGGTAGCAAGGGGTGTTACGGAGAATCGGCTCCGGTTCGAGCCGGCGAACGCCCCGGCCATCCGGTCGTCGTTTCCGGCTGCGCGGGGTTCGCGGGCAAGCCCGCTCCTACAGGGGGAAGGGGTGGGGCGGGTTGGGCTGGACTGTTGCGCTGCGATTCAGGTCTACGCGAGGTTCTTCTTCCAGGCCATGCCGAACAGACCGGCCGCGCCGCTGGCGAACAGCCAGACCGCGGCCGGCAGCGGGACAGCGGCCACCGACAGGGGCGCGCCCAGATCGATCCAGAATGCCTCTCCCGGATTGTTCCACGCGGCCAGCTGGCCTGCCACGAGATAGCGGCCGTCGGTGGACACGGCACTCGCCACCTCCAGCCTGGCCAGCGCGTCACCGGCGAAACCGGCGGCCAGCAACAAGTCTTCCAGCGTGCGCCAGCCGTTGGCGGCATCCCAGATCGCCGCTTTCGATGCATTGCCGGTCAACAGCGGATCGTTGATGCTTCCCACGGCGAAGAATCCGTCCGCGGTGGTATCCCATACCTGGGAATTCGCGACGCTGCCGCCGATGTCCTGAATCCCGAGTCCCTGCTCCCAGCGGAAGCTCGTGCCACCCGCCACCTGTCCGAACACGATGCGACCGTCGCTTGAGACAGCGCGAGCCTCCTCGGCACCGAGGCCGGTGGAGTCCAGCACCGCACGTACCCTGGTACCCGGAACAGTGCCGGCAGTCCAGACAACGGCCTGGTTGATGCCGTTTATCCTGCTGCGACCGACCACCACCGAGCCGTCACCCGAGACATCCAGCGCGGCGCCCTGCGATAGGACGGAAGGATTGCCTGCCGCGTCCCACGCCACGGCCGATTCACCCGTGCTGAAACCGTCCTGCGGCTGCTTGCCCACCACGGTGGAGCCATCGTCGGTCAACGCCGAGGGGCCGAGGCCGATGATATCGGTGCGTCCGGAGGTCGCCGGGAGATCAATGAAACCCGATGCCGCCGAGTACTTGAAATTGTCGGTCGCCAGACCGGTGCCCGCGAGGGTCGAGCCGTCGCGGGATATGGAGTTGAATGCGCCCCGTCTTCCCGGCACGGTCACCACACCCTGGGTCGTCGTCCAGTACTGGGGAACCGACGTCTGTATGGGGGCGAAGGAACCCACCACGGTCTGGCCATCGCCCGATATGCCGAACCCGTTGCAACAACCATAGACTTGGCCGAGGGAAACCACTTGCGCGCTTCTGGCAAGCGGCATGGCGCCCAGGCAAAGGATCAACAAGCCGGTCAGCGTCGGAAGTCGGAATCTCATGGCATCACCTCGTTTGCCAAGTGGGGCTGTCTGTCATACCCCCCCGAAGCTGGCATGGTAGATTGGAGCATGAACGGTCTTCCACGGCATGCAATATCCATGCGATGGACGCGAATATTAAAATACCCGATACAGAACAGTAGGTTGTAATATCGTTTGGAGAACAAACGAAGCAGGATTTGTAAGGTCTTCCTTACATCGGGTTCGGAATTCCTTACACCCCGTTCGGTGATAGTGGAGTGGCTGAGCGCCCGGGCGCGTGCCTGACCGGTCGAGAAAACGGTTCAGACCAGCCCATCAGCCATCCCCGTCCCATGCTCGCACCAGCTTGTTGCGGTTGTGATCGACGCCCGGGCTGTCGGCGCCGCACTGGAACAGGATGAACGCCGGCCTACCGACCTGAAGTTCACCACGCCGGAACAGCCTGAGCTATTATTAACCCGACATATCAGGTTGCCTGGTTAACAGGAGCGGAACCGGCCCCGGGAACAATCATGACGAAGTTTGTGGATCTGCTCAGGCTGGCGGAGCGCGCCAAGGAAGACGTGTATTTCGCCCGTCTGGATCGCAAGTTGATTGCCGCACTGCACAGGCGGGCAGGGGCTGCGGGCGCGGATCAGACTGACCGTGCTCCTCTACCGCAGCCGGATTCTTCCGGGAACAGCCGCACCGACAAAAACCGAAGCTCCTGACGCCGGCGCACTTCGTCTAGACGTTTTCCTTCTGTAATTCCTTCGGCAATGCCGTCCGGGCTATCCGTTTGGCCAGGGTATAGATGCGTTTCACGTTCTCCGTCAGTTCCATTTCCACGCGGAACAGTTCCAGTCGCGGGCCGGTGGTGACAGCCAGTTTTCGTGCCTGGTGTTCGAGTACGGCATGGATCTTCCCGTCGAGCACCCGCTTCAGTGAGAGTACGTCGCGGGCTGCATGCTCGTCACGCTTTTCCACGGCGAGGATGGCCTTGTCGACGGCCTGTCGAGTGGTGCTCATCATGTCGTTGAGGGCGGCCTGCATGGTTTCGCTGACGGGAAGCTCTTCCTCCTGCACCCGGTAACCCAGTTTCAGAATATCGCTCTCGATGACGTCGCCAATGCTCTCCAGGTTGTCCGTGGCACTCATGAGATCGAGAAACTCGTCGCTCTCCGCCTCACTCAAGGGCTGCTTGTGGATGTTGCCGAGGTACTCGATGATATGGGCATAGAGGATGTCCACCTGGTCGTCCATCCTCGCAATGGCTTCCAGATGGTTGCGGCCCTTTTTCAGGAAGCCCGGCTTTATCCGGGCCAGCATGTTCTTCACCAGTTCGCCCAGGTGCCCGAATTCCAGCCGTACGCGGTCGAGTGCCAGTGCCGGCGTTTCGACCAGTACCTCGTCGAGGTATCTCGGCTCGACGAGAAGCCGTTCCTCTCCCTTTTCCTTGTCGGGCACCAGCCAGCAGGCCAGCCGTGCAAAGCCGTCGGTGAAACCGATGAACAGCAGGGTGTTGACTACGTTGAAGGCCGTGTTGGCGTTGGCGATCTGGCGCGGTGTCTCGGCAGCCATCCGGGCGACGCCCTGAAGTTCCGGGTGGGTCGGTGACAGCCAGGTGGCAAAGGCCGCCAGTTCGGGTATGAAGCCCACCCACAGTACCACGCCGAAGACGTTGAACAGCACGTGAACCACGGATGCGCGGATGGCGTCCCTGGGTTTGCCGATGGAAGCCAGCAATGCGGTGACGCAGGTGCCGATGTTGGCGCCGAGTGCGAGGGCGATGCCGCTGGAGAGTGTCACGAAGCCCTGACTGGCGAGTACGATGATGATGCCGGTGGTGGCCGACGAAGACTGGATCAGCGCCGTGAACACGGCGGCGACCAGGATGGCCATGGCCGGATTCTCCATGCGTGCCATGGCATCCAGGAAGGGCTGGTAATTGCGCAGCGGCTCCATGCTCTCGCTCATGATGCTCATGCCGAAAAAGATGAGTCCCAGTCCCATGACGATGTTGCCGTAGTAGCGGGTCTTTTCCCGTTCGGAAAAGAACTGCATGGCGAAGCCTGCCGCGATCAGCAGCAGGGCGATCCTGGTGATCTTGAAGGCCACGATCTGGGCGGTAACCGTGGTACCGATATTGGCACCCATGATGATGCCGACCGACTGGCTGAGCGATAGCAGGTTGGCCGAAATGAAACCGACGACCAGCACCGTGGTGATCGACGAGGACTGGATGATGGCGGTAACGAAGGCGCCGGTGGCCGCGGCGAGGAAACGGTTGCCGGTGACGCGCTTCAGTATGGCCTTCATCTGGCCGCCGGCGGCCGCCTTCAGCGCGTCGGACATCTTGTCCATGCCATAGAGGAACAGGGCCAGTCCCCCGGTCAGTCCCATCCCCATCTGTGCCCAGTCCATCGTCATGCGCAGCCGGCGGTGTTTCGTGCGCCGTTCAGCGGAGCGGGCGCCAGCCGCCGTCGAAGGCGGCCAAATCGTCAGCGGCGAGGCGTCCCTTGACGTACAGCCGGTCCAGGGTTTGGCGGTCGAGAGCCTGAGCCTTGCCCGACGCGTCCAGATACTCCCACTGCCCGTGGATGACCAGCAGGAACATGGTTTCCATGATGTCGTCGAGCCGGATACGGTATTCCGACGCGAGCCGGCCGAAATCCTCCAGCGTCAGCGGGGTCGTCTTGCGACGCTGTTCATCGAGCGCGAGGGACGCAAGGGCGACGTCCCATTTCGGGTGATCTTCGCTTGTGGGCATGTACGGGCTCCTCACTGGCTGCGGTGTTCATTGTACCGGGAATCCGCTTTTTGCTCGCGATTTGCGACACTTGCGCTGCCATTGGCGTGCTTCGCCGGATGATGAGAGGGTGACGTGCAGGCCGCCAACCGCCTCATTTGGTTATTTGACCTACTTCATGCTGATTCTATTTTTCCGATGCTCGGAAGCGCGGCTCAGGTTGTTGCCCATGGACGTCTGTTTACCCGTTTTCGTCTCGTCTGTCGTCGATTGGAGACGCTGCGATGTATTGCAAAACAAGTGCTTGGACTTCCTCTGGAGGCGTCTGTCTTCGGTTGGGGACGCTTTTGGTGTCGCACCTGCGGCGACGGCCTCTGCAGATGAGCGGATGCTGAAAAACCATTTATAAAATAGTGCGTTGCGTGGTTGGCATGAGCGTTGCTAGTAGGGGGCAGGCCGGTGGTTATCGATTTGCCCCGTTCAGGTACAAGTTTGGTCTGCCGTTACGGTGACTGGTTGCTGGAAATTCCAGCAGGGAAGTTTGATGTCATGGAACGTTGTCTTAAAGTAATTCGCAAGATCCGCATCCTGCTGATAGTCATGCCACTGCTATTGACCGGTTGCGGCGGGGGTGGTGGTGGCGAAACCGTTGCCGGGAGTGATGTCGGGACCGGTACGACAACCGGCGGTGGTTCGACAAGCGGCAACACCACGGTGGCCGCCCAGCAGGTCGGCGCCGCCCGACTCAGTTGGCAGCCGCCCAGCCAGCGGGTCGATGGAGAGAGCCTCTCCCTGAGCGAAATCGGTTCCTACCGGATCTATTACGGTACCCGCTCCGGACGATACGACTACAGAATCGAGATTTCCGACCCCAGCACCACATCCTACGTTATCACCGACCTGCCCGTGGACACCTATTATTTCGTGCTCACGACCGTGGACGTGGACGGGCGCGAAAGTGGCTATTCCACCGAGGCGGTGAAGCGGGTCACCTCGTCCTGAATATCCAGGGAACAGCTATCCACTTTCCCCTGCATGCTTTCGTCATCGCAGGAGGAACCCTTCGTTACGGTCGGGGTTTCAACCTCACTGGGCCACGGATCGACAGCGGCATAGCTGGGACTGGATAAGTCTCATGAGTTCGGCCAGGTCCATGTGTGCCGGTACTTCCCGTATGTCCGAGAACCAGATATCCTCGATCTGACCGTCTTCCTCGGCGACGTGTTCGCCAACCAGCGGCAGGCCGACGAAAATGCCCTGCCGGCCGTTTTCCAGGCAGACCGTCACCAGTTGTAGCGGGATGGGTTTCACTGTGCACTCCTTCGGTTCCGGCTATCGGAACCACTAATGTGCCCATAGATATTTTTGCATAACTTGTGCCAACTATGGGTTGCCACGCCATGATCGAGGTCGTCGAGGGCGATATTACGCGGCTGGATGTCGATGCCATCGTCAATGCAGCCAACAGCAGCCTGCTGGGCGGTGGCGGCGTCGATGGCGCGATTCATCGTGCCGCCGGCCCCGAACTGCTGGAATATTGTCGCGGCCTTGGCGGTTGCCCGGTCGGAGAGGCGCGTATCACGCCCGGCTTCCGCTTGCCGGCGAAGTGGATCATCCACACCGTTGGTCCCGTATGGCACGGCGGCAATCGCGGTGAGGCGGAACTGCTGGAGCGGTGCTACCGTAACAGCCTGGAGCTGGCGCTGGAGCACGCCATTCGCAGTATCGCCTTTCCATCCATCAGTACCGGTGCCTACGGCTATCCACCCGATCAGGCGGCAGGCATCGCGGTTACCGTGATGCGGGAATTCGAGCCCCGTTTCGAGCGCATTATCGCCTGCTGTTTTTCCGCCCGGGACGCCGATCGTTATCGGGCGCTGCTGGAAGTTCCGTCTTCGTCACGGTGATCCTTGCCGCGAGGGGCTGTGCCAGGGAACGCCGCGACGGGAACCGGCTGCCCCCTGCAGGTCGCACAGGAAGGCGGGCGGGTCGGTTCCGCCGGCTCTTCAATCATGCGACAGGCGAGTTGGCACTGGTTTTACCTGCGCCCGAAAATCCAGGGTATCCCGCCTACAGTTGCTGAAAATAGGCGGTTTCTTCCGCACTGAGTGGTGGCAAGGCACTTTCTCCCGACTCTTCGGGCGCGAGCTCGGCGGCCGGGGGCGCCTCGTCGACGGCGGTGGGCAGGCTGGTATCGGTGATCTGTTCCCGTCCCGGGTTCATCCGTTCCAGCCACAGGCCGGTTTCGCCATTGACCTGCAGTGCCCGGTAACGGAACAGCTTCAGCGAGGGGCAGGAGGCCAGCACTTCCCTGGCCCCCGGGGGGAAGTCCTCGCTGACCACGACCAGTCGCGGAGGCCGCTGTTTCTGCTGCAGCGCATCGTGAACCTGGTTGATCCAGGGGAGGGCGGCCGACAACTGCTCCAGCAATTGCAGGCCGTTGAGCAGCGCCATTCTCGCCTGTTCCGCATCGAAGCTGACGACGACCGGTTGCTGGTCCGCGTCGGCCAACAGCATGGCCTGGGCTTCCCACGGCAGGCGCGGTTCCAGCACGACACTGCCCTTACCACCCAGGTTCTCCGCGGCGTCCAGCAACAGCGAGCGCAATCGTTCCGGGTCGCGTAGCTGCGTGTTTTCGATGTGCAACGTCACGGCTTTTCCCGGTCCTCTTCTCCCGCCTGCAGCGGCGTACAGAATTCGCTGCCCACCAGGCGCTCGCTGATGCGGGTCATGAAGTTGTGGCGGTAGGAATCATCGGTGCTGTGATCAGAGTCGGCCTGCTGCGGCAGGAAACCGAGGTTCAGCAGCGGCACATCGAGATAACGCAGGGTACCGACCGCCAGCTTGCGGAAATAGCGCCAGGCCGCGTGCTGGTCACGTGGGCCGATCATGACGATGCCGATATCCGGCGGCCTGGTACATGACAGCAGCTTGATGCGCCGGTAGGCGAGCAGCACGGCGTCGAGTTCCGCAGGGACCAGCAGGACCACGTGATCCAGCGGCCATCGTTGCAGCGCATGCGGGGAAAGGAAAGGAAGCAGACAGAACTCCGTTTTTCCGTGCTCCAGTCCTGCCTGCGCCGCCAGTTCTTCTGCAGAGCAGGCGTGAGGATGCTGTTCCGGCGGATACAGGCTCGCGCTATGGCCTCGCTGGTTCAGTACCTCGGCCAGTTGCCGGACGATCCGGTTCTGACCGGCATTGTCAAGAAGAAAAGGAATCGCCCGGCAGGGCGCCTGGTCGCGGGTGTTTTCCGGCGTCCCGTCCGGAATTTGCCCGTGTGCCCGTGCCGGGCGACCGGAGGAAGCCGGTCGGCGTTGCCATGCGGGACTGAGCTGGCTCACCATCAGTGGTGTACCGGAACCTGGAGCAGCGAGTTGATGCCGCCAAACTCGTTGGGGATCTCCGCCGGATTGGTGGGATCCTGTTGCCATTTTCCATCGATGATCAGGCGGTATTCGTACACCCCCGGCTCGGCGGTGAACACCTTCTGGACGTGTCCGTTTACAATGCGTGTCTCCACGTTGTGATCGGGCACCCAGTCGTTGAAATCGCCGGCGAGTTGCAGTCGCCGGCAGTCGATGCAGTCATAGGTGAGTACTACCATCTGTCGCTGGACCTTGGCGCGGGCCTGGCTCATAGCCTTTCTCCTCGTGTGCGGTTCAGGGATCGTTCCACCCCGATGCCGTAGTTGCCTTTGTCGGCTCAGGCGTATTTCTCCTCGTTGTCATCCGCAGCGGAAAACAGCTCCCCCTGCTCGGGGAGTTTGCGCTGCAGTTTCTCCACTTCGGCCACCAGTTCGGCGACCGGGAAGACCCATTCCTGGCCGGTAAGCGCATCGAAAGCGCGCTCACCGTGGAAAACCAGTACCACATCGCCGGTAACCACCAGTGACAGTTCCGCCAGAGGCTGATCCACGGTCGGCAGGAAGCCGGTCAGCGAACGCAGACAGCTGCGCACGCGCTGCAGCGACACGCCGGCGTCGAGCAGGCGTCGCGCCGTACGCAGGGCAATGAGATCGGTAAAGGAGTAGCGGGCATGGCCGCCGGCTGTACGACTGCTGGGAACAACGAGGCCGGTCTTGCGCCAGTATCCCAGCTGACGTGCGCTGAGACCGGTGATGGCGGCAACCTGTTGTCGGCTGAAGGAGCCTTGTGTCACGGCCAGCCCCCCGATGGGCGATTCGTGATGGCCACAAGTCTCGCAGGCTTTTTGCGAATGTCAAGGGAAAAAGTACAAAAGTCCCGTTTTTTGTCTCTTTCCGGTCGGGCTACCAGCTGATGTAGCTGTAACCCTGCTCCTGCAGCCGCATCAGATCGTCGGCGCCGACGTCAACCACCTGCGCGAAATCCAGCATGTCGGCCGCGTTCCAGTTGAGTGCTTTCATGGTGTTGCCGCAGGCGTGGAAGGAGACTCCATAGGCGGCCAGGCTGGCCACGCGCTGACGGATGAGTTCGGGGATGGGGCGCAGCGGGCGACGCGCAAGGATGTGGATGCCGGGGCCGATCGCGGTCACCACCAGGTGAATGTTGTCACCATGCTTGCGCAGCATGGCGCCAACGGAGAACAGGACGTGCTCCATGTATACGGGATCGTCCTTGTTGAACTGGTAGACCAGCTTGTGCTCGGCCTCGCCCAGCAGATCCCGGTCGGGGCCCTCGGTTGCGCCGCTACGGGAGGCGAGTGACAGGCCGCTGGCGGCGGACAGCCAGCAGAGGAGTCGACGGCGGTTCAGACGTGTTTTCATGGGTATCTCGGTTGTTGCAGGGGCTGACAGGGCGGTCGGCAGGCCGGCACCGATGCTGAAGTGTCCGCGCCCGGCGTCCTTTCGGGTGTACAATAGCGCTTTTGGGTGCGGCGGTGTTAATTGGCGGCCTGCGACCATAGCAATCATGAGGTTCCTCGCAACGAGGAGCGCTTGCAGGACCTGGTCCGTAGTCTGGACGACTGCAGGGCCCGGGATATTCCCGCGTTGCGCAAGCGGCAGCAGGAAGTGCGGAGGCGCATGCGCCGCGGTCGACCGGTGAGCCGGGATCTGGCCGCCCTGGAGGGCGCGGTGGAGGCTTCCCTGGCGCGGGTCGAGGCCCGTCGCAGCTCGCTGCCGGAGCTGCGTTATCCTGCCGCGTTGCCGGTGGTCGCAAAACGCGCCGTCATCCTCGAGGCCCTGGCCCGCAGCCAGGTCGTGGTGCTCTGTGGCGCCACCGGTTCCGGCAAGACCACCCAGCTGCCCAAGATCTGTCTGGAAGCCGGACGCGGCGTGCGCGGCCGGATCGGTCACACCCAGCCGCGTCGTCTGGCCGCGCGCACGCTGGCAGCACGCATTGCCGAGGAGCTGGATTGCCCGCTCGGCGCTCAGGTGGGCTACAAGGTGCGTTTCCACGACCGGGTCGGTGACGGTAGCCATATCAAGGTCATGACCGACGGTATCCTGCTGGCCGAGATCCAGTCCGATCCCGAACTGCGAGAATACGACACCCTCATCATCGACGAGGCTCACGAGCGCAGCCTCAATATCGATTTTCTGCTCGGCTACCTGCGACGCCTGTTGCCGCGACGCCCCGACCTGAAGCTGGTCATCACCTCCGCGACCATCGACCCGGAGCGTTTTTCGCGCCACTTCGACGACGCGCCGATCATCGAGGTATCGGGACGCACCTGGCCGGTGGAAGTGCGTTACCGGCCATTGCGGGGCACCGACGAAGAGGCACGCGAGCGTGACCGCAGCCAGGCAATCCTTGATGCCATCGACGAACTGGCCTGTGAGGGACCCGGTGACGTGCTCGTTTTCCTGCCGGGTGAGCGGGCGATACGCGAGACTGCCGAACAGCTGCGCAAGCACCATCCCGCGGGAACCGAGATCCTGCCGCTGTATGCACGGCTGTCGGCGGCGCAGCAGAGCCGCGTGTTCCGTGAGCACCGCGGTCGCCGCATCGTGCTGGCCACCAACGTGGCGGAGACCTCGCTCACCGTCCCCGGAATCCGCTACGTGGTCGATACCGGTCTGGCACGCATCAGCCGTTACAGCTACCGCAGCAAGGTACAGCGTCTGCCTGTCGAGCCGGTTTCGCGCGCCTCCGCGGACCAGCGCGCCGGCCGCTGTGGTCGGGTGGCGGCGGGCATCTGTATCCGGCTGTACTCGGAAGAGGAGTATCTGGCACGGCCGGCGTTCACAGAGGCCGAGATTCGGCGGACCAGCTTGGCTGCGGTCATCCTGCAGATGGCGCTGCTGGGGCTCGGCGAGATCGAGGATTTTCCCTTTGTCGATGCGCCGGACAGTCGCTTCGTACGTGACGGCTACAAGCTGCTGCAGGAGCTGGATGCGGTCGACGGGCGGCACAAGCTGACGGCGCTCGGCCGACAGCTGGCGCGGCTGCCGGTCGACCCCCGTCTGGGGCGCATGATCCTGAGCGCCTCGGAAAGGCATTGTCTCACCGAGGTGATGGTCATCGTCGCGGCGCTGGAGACGGCGGATCCGCGCGAACGACCGCTGGACAAGGCGGCGGCTGCGGACGCCAGGCATGCCCTGTTCAGTGATCCGCGATCCGACTTCATGACCTTTCTCAAGCTGTGGAGGCTGTTCCACGAGCAGGCTCGGCAGTTGTCCCAGAACCGGTTGCGCAAATGGTGTCGCGAGCATTTTCTCTCCTGGATACGCATGCGCGAATGGATCGATGTTCACCGCCAGCTGCGCGAGCGGGTGGCGAGCATGGGCATGGAGTGCAACAGTGGTGAAGCCGACTACCGTTCGATCCACTGTGCGCTGCTGAGCGGACTCCCGGGCAACGTGGCACAGCGGATCGAGGGTTGCGAATACAGAGGTGCGCGCAACCTGAAGTTCAGGCTGTTTCCGGGTTCGGTGCTGGCAGGAAAGCCGCCGCGCTGGCTGGTGGCGGCCGAACTGGTGGAGACCGGCCGGCGTTACCTGCGCACCGCTGCCGCCATCGAGCCGCAGTGGGTGGAGGCGGTCGCGCCACATCTCCTGAAACGCAGCCATGCCGATCCGCACTGGGAGAAGAAGCGTGCCTGCGTGATCGCCACCGAACGCGTCACCCTCTATGGCCTGCCCGTGGTCAGCGGCCGCAAGGTCGACTACAGCCGTATCGACCCGCGCCTGTCGCGGGAACTGTTTATCCGTCACGCCCTGGTGCGCGGCGAGTGGCGCGGCCCGGCAGCCTTCCTGGAGCACAACCGGCGCCTGCTGGAGGAGCTGGACCTGCTGGAGTCCAAGAGTCGACGTCGCGACCTGCTGGTGGACGAGGAGGTACTGTATCGCTTTTTCGACGAGCGCATTCCGGAAGAGGTATGCGATGCGCGCCGTTTCCGGCGCTGGTGGAAGAAGACCGCGGAGCAGCAGTCGGAGCTGTTGAAGCTTTCACGCGCCTTGCTCATGCAGCACGACGCGAAACAGCTGATCACCGAGCGCTTCCCTGATTTCATGGATGTCCGGGGGATGCGCCTGGCGCTGGCCTACCGCTTCGCGCCGGGTGATCCGGAAGACGGTCTGCACGTCAGGCTGCCGCTGGCCGCGCTGAACCAGGTGCGGGCGGAGGACTTCGAATGGCTGGTGCCGGGGTTGTTGCGGGAGAAGTTCATCCATCTCATCAAGTCCCTGCCCAAGCCGTTGCGGCGGCACTTCGTGCCGGCTCCCGACTATGCAGACGCCTGCCTGCAGGCGCTGGAAGAACGCAAGGGCCCGCTGACGGAAACCCTTGCCGGCATGTTGCAGCACATGACCGGGATTTCCGTGCCGGGAGACGCCTGGCGTCGTGAACGCCTGCCGGCACACCTGGAGCCCTTCTTCGAACTGATCGACAGTGACGGCCGGCGACTGGGGGCCGGACGCGAGCTGCGCCGCCTGCAGGCGGATTTCGGCCACCGTGCGCGCGACGGTTTTGTTCGCAGCGTGGCGGCCGGCTTCGAACGTGAGGGCATTCGGGAATGGGACTTTGGTACCTTGCCGGAGCGCGTGGAAGTGGAGAGCGACGGGGTCGCCCTGGGTGCCTATCCGGCACTCGTAGGCACGGGTGATGAAGTCGCCTTGCGGATGTTCGACGATCCCGGCCAGGCGAGGGAGGCACATCGTGCCGGCGTGCTGGCACTGTTCCGCCGCCGCTGTGGCCGCCTGTTGCGCGATGTTCCGCGCACGGTGCCGGAGTTCGACCGGCAGTTGCTGTGGTTCAGCCCGGTGGCGGACGCGGAGGCATTGCGTTCCGACCTGGAACAGGCCGCCTTGCAGGCAGCCTTTCCGGGCGACGCCGGGGAAGTGCGCGATGCGCAGACCTTCGAGCGCAGGCTGGAGGAGGGGCGTCGCTGCCTCATGGAGCGGGCGCTGCATATCGGGCGTTGCAGTTTCGAGGCCCTGCAGGCCTTCCACGAACTCGGTCGGTGCCTGCGGGGAGCTGTCACGCCGCAGATGCTGGCGGCGACGGCGGAAGTGCGTGCCCAGGCGGAAGCGCTGATCTATCCCGGTTTTCTCGCTGCCACGCCACCGCAGTGGCTGCCGCACCTGGGTCGTTACCTGCGCGCCGCCGCCAGGCGGCTGGACAAGCTCCCGGGCAGACTGCAACGCGAGCGCGAGTCAGCGGCCACGGTAAGGCGTTACCGCTCGCTCTATGAAGAGGCGCTGGCGCGCGGCGGATCGTCACCGGAGCTGGACGAGTACCGCTGGCTGATCGAGGAGTTGCGGGTGTCGCTGTTCGCCCAGGAACTGGGGACGGCGGTCAAGGTGTCGCCACAGCGTCTGGACCGTCTGTGGCAGAAACTGCGGGCGGCCTGAGTGACGCGCCGCTTTCCCCTCAGTCCTCGAAACGCCGGAATACCAGCGAGGCGTTGGTGCCACCGAAGCCGAAGCTGTTGGACATGACGGTGCGCAGCCCGGCGTTGTCCCTGCGTTCGGTCTGGATGGGCATGCCCTCGGCCGCCGGGTCCAGGTACTGGATGTTTGCGGAGGCGCTGATGAAGTCGTGCTGCAGCATCAGCAGGGAGTAGATGGCCTCCTGCACCCCCGCAGCCCCCAGCGAGTGGCCGGTCAGCGACTTGGTGGAGCTGATGGGGGGGATATGATCGCCGAACACTTCGCGGATGGCTTCCAGTTCGCGCATGTCGCCGACCGGTGTGCTGGTGCCGTGGGCGTTGATGTAGTCGACCGGCCCGTCGACGCCCTCGAGCGCCTGGCGCATGCAGCGTACCGCGCCCTCTCCGGAGGGCTGGACCATGTCATAGCCGTCGGAGGTGGCCCCGTAACCAACCAGTTCGGCATAGATCCTGGCGCCACGTGCGCGCGCGTGTTCCAGTTCTTCCAGCACCAGCATGCCACCACCGCCGGCAATGACGAAGCCGTCGCGGGTCTCGTCGTAGGGGCGCGAGGCGGTCTCCGGGGTGTCGTTGTACTTGGAGGACAGGGCTCCCATGGCATCGAACAGCAGCGTGAGGCTCCAGTGCAGTTCCTCGCCGCCCCCGGCGAACACCATGTCCTGCTTGCCCCACTGGATCAGTTCCGCCGCGTTGCCGATGCAGTGCGCGCTGGTGGAGCAGGCCGAGCTGATGGAATAGTTGACGCCCTTGATCTTGTAGGCGGTGCACAGGCAGGCGGAGTTGGTACTGCCCATGGTGCGCGGCACCATGAAGGGCCCCACCTTCCTGGCCCCCTTTTCGCGCAGCAGGTCGACCGCCAGCGACACGTTCTGGGTGGAGGTGCCGCCGGAGCCGGCGATGAGGCCGGTGCGGGGGTTGGAGATCTGCTCTTCCTCCAGGCCGGCATCCTCGATGGCCTCCTTCATGGCCAGATAGTTGTAGGCGGCGCTGTCGCCCATGAAACGGCGCAGCTTGCGGTCGATCAGGCTGTTCAGATCCAGATCGACGGAGCCATGGATGTGACTGCGAAATCCCAGTTCCTGGTATTCAGGACAGAATACGATCCCGGATTTGCCCTGTTGCAGGGATTCGAGGACCTCTTGCTTGCTGGTACCTATGCTGGAGGTGATGCCCAGTCCGGTGACTACTACGCGGCGCATATGCGATCCCTAGAATTCTTCAGTGGATGTGAACAGGCCGACCCGCAGGCTCCTGGCCTGGTAGATTTCCCTACCGTCGACCTCAAGGGATGCGTCGGCGATTCCCATGTAGAGCTTGCGCTGGATGACGCGCTTGAGGTCGACGCGGTAGGTCACCATCCGGCAATCGGGGGTGACCTGCCCGGAGAATTTTACGTCACCGGCACCCAGCGCGCGACCGCGGCCGGGACCTCCCAGCCAGCCGAGATAGAAGCCGATGAGTTGCCACATGGCGTCCAGACCCAGGCATCCGGGCATGACCGGATCGGACTCGAAATGGCAGCCGAAGAACCACAGGTCCGGGTGGACATCCAGCTCGGCGATGATCTCGCCCTTGCCGTTGCTGCCTCCGTCGGCGCTGATGTGGGTGATGCGATCGAACATCAGCATGGGGGGGAGGGGCAAGCGCGCGTTGCCGGGGCCGAAGAGTTCGCCATGGCCGCATTTCAGCAGTTCTTCGTAGGTGTAGCTGGTCTGGGTATGGCGGGGGAGAACCTGTGCAGTCGTCATGTTCGTGGCCGGAGCTTGTGGGCGGATGGTCGAAGGCGCGTATTCTAGCGTCTTAGCGCCCGATTTGCATGGAAACACCGTCGTGCGGGGGGCGCCGGTGGTCAAAGGATTGACGGGTGGGGCGGGACTCAGTCGCGGAAATTGACAAATTGCAGCGGCAGGTCGATCGGCGCTTCCTTCAGCTGTGCGATGACCTTCTGCAGATCGTCGCGTTTCTTGCCCGATACGCGTACCTTGTCGCCCTGGATGCTGACCTGAACCTTGATCTTCGAGTCTTTCACCAGCTTGACGATCTGGCGCGCGACGTCCTTGGGAATGCCCTGGCGTACGGTCAGGATCTGGCGCGCCTGGTGGCTGCTGCTCTCGAGCTTGCCTTCTTCCAGCGAGCCCAGGTCGATGCCGCGTTTTGCCAGTTTCTTGTGCAGGATATCCTTGACCTGCTCCAGCTGAAACTCGTTGTCCGCCAGCAGCGTCAACTGGTCTTCGGACGGTTCCACGCGGGCGCAGGAGCCCTTGAAGTCATAGCGGTTGCCGATCTCCCGGTTGGCCTGGTCGACGGCGTTGGTGATTTCCTGGAGATCGACTTCCGATACGGTATCGAATGAGGGCATGGTGTCCGCCTCCGGCCGTGTTCCGCCGTGCCCGTCGTCCCGTGGCGGAAGTGGCTTTTCCGCGACAGCAAGGGACCGGATGGTTTAAAGAAAGGGTACTATATTAACCCGACCTATTATTAACCCGACATAGTAGGTTGCCGGGTTAATAGCTTGCCGGGTCAATGATACTGCAACATCCGGACGACGATCCAGAATGGCCGCCAACATACTGAAACTGTTACGTCGTGCGCGCTTCCTGTCCGCGCGCCGCCGGCTCGAGTGGTACCCCCCGTTTCTGCTGATGGGGGTAAAGGTCATCGAGCTCGAGGAGGACTGGAGTCATGTCCGTCTCAGGCTGCCGTTGACCGCATTCTCGCGCAACATGGGCGATACCATGTTCGGGGGCTACCAGGCGGCGACAGCCGACCCGATCGCCGCAGTCGCCTGCGCGCGGCAGTTTCCCGGCTACTCGGTTTGGACGCGCACGCTGTTCCTGGACTTCGAACATCCGGGAGACAGCGATCTCGAACTTCGTTTCGATTTCGATCCGGAAATCAGGGAAAGGATCTGCACAGAGCTGGCGGCGAAAGGTCGCAGTTCACCGGAATTCGACTATGGACTCTATCGTGGTGACGGCGTGCGCTGTACCCGGGTGCGCTGCCGAGTCGCGATCCGCCCGCCTGGTTACGGGCGGGCTGGCGGCTGAATTCAGGAGCGCGACGGTGGGTGTGATACGGCGGTGCGCCTTTCCTGCTGGTCGAGCGCGAGCTGCAGCGCTTCGATGAGGGTGGTGTGCCTGTCGTTGCGCTGGTGGTTCCAGGCGGTCAGGACGGGCATCACCGCGCGCACCAGTCCATCGAGGGGTTGATCGGGTTCCTTTCCGGCCGCCAGTGCTTCCAGCGCCGCCTGGACCTCCGCGGCGCCGACGGCGGCCGCCGGCATCCTGCTGTCCGCCGTGCGTGTGGCGGACAGGGGGGCGGTCGTCGTGCCGTCCTCGACCAGCAGGATGCGATTGCCACCTGCCATCCGGGCCTCTGTCAGCCGCTCCCTGACGTCGGTGAGCAGGCCTTCGGCGGTCGAGTCGGTGTGCAGGGTCGGACTGTGTATTGCAATGCTGGCCGTGACCGTTATTGCCTTGCCCTCGACCTCGAGTGGCGCTTCCGCGAGCGAGCGTGCCAGCTGTTCGGCGACCCGTCTTGCGCCCACGGGGTTCGCGGCCGGCAGCAGCAGGCCAAAGGTGTCGATGGTAATGCGCGCCACCGTGTCTTCACGGCGTCTGTCGGTGGTGAGCCGCTGTGAGAACTGCGTCAGCAGGGACTCCGCCTGCTTCTTGCCGTGGCGCAGGAACAGCACCTTGTAGCGGTCGAGCTGTACCAGCAGGATGGCAAGATCGGTCCGGTAGCGGATGGCATAGGCCAGCTTCTGTTCCAGCTGCTCGTTGAATGCCTGCTGGTTCGGCAGGCCGGTGACGAGGTCGATGGTACTGGTCGCCTCCAGCTGCTGCTTGCTGTTCTCGCTTGCCCTGAGTGCCAGGCGCGTGTGCTGCTGGCGGACGTGCGTCTTGGCACGCGCAAGCAGTTGTACCGATTCGAAGGGCTTGGTGATGAAATCGCTCGCGCCCGCTTCCAGGGCACGGGTCTTGGTGCCGTCATCGTCTTCAGCGCCGGTAACCACGATGACCGGCAGTTCGCTCAGCCGCTGGTCGTCCGAGCCGCGGATTCTCGCCAGCAGTCCCAGGCCGTCGAGATTGGGCATGGACAGGTCGGACATCACAAGCATGACGTCTTTCTGCACCTGGAGCATTTCCCAGGCATCCTCGCCGTCCTGCGCTTCGAGGATGTCAAAATCATTCTTCAGGATCTTGCGTGCGGCAACCCGCATCAGACGCGAATCATCCACGACGAGTATGGTTGGCTTGTGTTCTGCAGCTTTGATCATGATGCACCGGTCCATTCCTTATAATAAAGGGATGTCGGCGTGCCCTGTTCCATCTTTAACCCCCGTGTCGCATCGAGGCGGCAGGGCAGGGACCGGCGTCCGCAGGGCGCGGCTTCCGAATAATTCTTGAATAACAGCGTGTTGTGGTTTTTTCGCCGAATGAAAAAAGGCCTGCGTATGCAGGCCTTTTTGCGGCAGCGAGGCAGCGCCTAGCGACGTGCTTTCTTCTTCGCAGCGCGCTTCTTGGCCGCCTTTTTCTTCGCGGCCTTCTTCTTGGCTACCTTTTTCTTCGCGACCTTTTTCTTGGCCGCCTTTTTCTTCGCTACTTTCTTTTTCGCTGCCTTCTTTCTGGTGGCTTTCTTCTTGGCGGCCTTTTTCTTGGCTACCTTTTTCTTCGCGGCCTTTTTCTTGGAAGCCTTTTTCTTCGCTACTTTCTTTTTCGCGACCTTCTTCCTGGCTACCTTCTTTTTCGAAACAGCCTTCTTCTTCGCGACCACCTTCTTCTTCTTGGCGGTTGCTTTCCGTTTGCTTGCTTTCTTCCGTACTGCCATGAGGATAACCTCCTTCAGATACATGGTTCGCGTAACGTTACGGCGCTTGCATTTAAAACTTTAATGGAAAAAGAATAAATTACAACACCTAAGTAACATTTGGCTCTATGATTGCAGTGTAAGCTCGATATGGCTTCCGGTGCACAAGCGGTTCTTCCATGGCATCGAGTCACGGGTACCGGCAATGGTCATAGCGATTTCGCAAGTAAATAACAGTATGAAACGGATGCGGCGTATCGCGCTGTAAAGCGTTCCGGAATGCGGTGCACGGTACCTGATCGTCGTCTCCCGATGTCCGGGTGGATGAAAAAAATTTTCCTTCGATGAGGAAGGAACGTAAACAGTTGCTGTATTCAGCGAATGTCCGTTGTATAACTGCAACAGCAGGTAAGCAGGGAAAGAGAACCGTTATGGGTAACCGGATAAGGCAGTGGTACGAACATTCGATGGCACAGTTATGGGATGAAGATCTGCGCACGCTGCAGGGTGCGCGGCGCTGGTTGATCATCCCGCTGCGTCTGTTGTTCGTGGTGACGAGGCATCTGCTGAAAGGTCAGCTGAGTCTGCGAGCGATGAGCCTGGTCTATACGACCTTGCTGTCGGTCGTTCCCTTGCTGGCAGTCAGCTTTTCCGTCCTCAAGGGCTTTGGTGTTCACAACCAGATCGAGCCGCTGCTGGCCAATTTCCTCGCGCCGCTCGGTCCCCAGGGCGCGGAACTGACCGAACGCATCATCAGCTTCGTGGAGAATGTGAAGGTTGGTGTGCTGGGTGCGCTCGGACTGGCTCTTCTTCTGTATACCGTTGTTTCTCTTATACAAAAAATCGAGTCCTCGTTTAACTACGTGTGGCAGGTGGAGCGGCTGCGCACGCTCGGACAGCGGTTCTCGAACTATCTCAGCGTCATACTGATCGGGCCGGTACTGGTGTTCAGCGCGCTGGGACTGACGGCCACCATCATGGACTATTCGCTGGTACACCGGCTCATGGCGATCGAGCCTTTCGGTTCCCTCATCGTTCTTGTCGGCAAACTGGTGCCCTACCTGCTGGTGATTGCGGCCTTCACCTTCGTCTACATCTTCATCCCCAATACGCGGGTGCGTTTTGCACCGGCACTGGTCGGCGGTGTGGTTGCCGGCGTGCTGTGGCAATCCAGCGGCTGGGTATTCGCCGCCTTCATCGCCTCCTCGTCGAAATACGCCGCGATCTATTCCAGTTTCGCCATCCTGATCCTGCTGCTCATCTGGCTCTACCTGAACTGGTTGATCCTGTTGCTGGGAGCGCAGGTTGCCTTCTATGTGCAGTATCCCCAGTACCTGACGCGCGAACCGATCGATCTGCACCTCAGCAACCGGCTGCGAGAGCGGCTGGCGCTGCAGATCATGTTCGTGATCGCAGACCGCCATCTGAACGGAAAGCCACCCTGGACCGGCGAGGAACTGGTCGAATGGCTCGGCCTTCCGGTCTATCCGGTCCAGCGAACCTTGCGCTTGCTGCAGGATGCCGGCTTCCTGTCGGAAACCGGCAACGATCATGCTCCTGCCTATCTTCCGACACACGATATAGGGACAGTGAGGCTCACCGATCTGTATGAGACGGTACGAAGTGCGGGAGAGAACCGCCTGCTGGCGCTGCGGCGCATGCCGCGGGAAGAAGTGGTCGAATCGCTGATGGGCTCACTGCGGGAAGCGGTCAAGTCCCGCCTCGGAGACACCACGCTCAGGGATCTGGTGAGCGAGAGGAAAGTCTGAAGCCGGTGGTGCCGGCTTGTCGCGGAAGAACAGGAAGTACGGTATCGCCGTGACTGAAGGCGGTGAGTTGTCCCGCGGGCCGCAGACGGATCCAGTCGGGCAGATAGCGACTCATTTCCATGAAGAATTGTGCGCGGCTGCTGCCATTGCAGGCAAGGGGACGTGCTTCGCGCAAGGTCTGCAGGTACCAGTGAGACTTCCCGCTCATCGTTGTCGGCTGTTTTGGCCGGCGGGGGCCGTCCTGTCGCCGCACCGGCCCGCTCGGTGACCAGCGTCCGGCGCACAGTTGCTGCTGCGCGCGCCGTCTGGCCTCGTGCAGTGCAACATTGACCACCGCCAGGGCGGCACCTGCAGTGGCGGCACGGGCGAGGGGGATTTCCGCGACCACCTGGTCGTAGGCATACTCGTCTTGAGGGGGCGTGCTGGAGGGAGTCGCGTCGAGGGAGCCAGGCGGCGGGGTGGCGTATGCGTGGAGGCAGGCACAGCTGGCGGCCATCAGTGCAGCCAGCATGCGGTGGATCCGGCGCCCCCTGGCAAATGACATCATGTTCCTGTCCCCCGTTCTGTGTGTCACACTAGTCGAGGAGGATGGAAAAAACTGTGAACCAGTACCCGGATCTGGCCCCTGTATTCCCGGCGGCGTTCCCGCCTGTCCGGCGACGCGATCGGTGGCGGGGCGGCCTGTGAGCGCCCTGGAGCCGGAAGTCGAGCAGGCCGTGGACCGCATCTGCGCGCTCGGTTGCAGCGTGGTGAATACCTATATACAGGCACTCGAGCGTGGCGAGACACGCCCCGAGTACCGCGAACTGACTGATGAGCGACGGGCTTCACTGCTGCGCGAGCTGCAGTCGATCATGGCGGTCTACCGTCTTCGATAGCCTGAGCCCCGTACTGCCTTCGTCCCGCCTGGCGGCGCTGCCCGGGTGCGGCTTCAGCTTGCCCGGGCGGCCCGCTTGCGCTCGTGTTCCAGCAGCAGCTTCTTGCGCAGGCGGATGCTCTGCGGGGTCACTTCCACCAGTTCGTCGTCGTCGATGAATTCCAGCGCCTGTTCCAGCGACATGCGTACCGGTGGTGTCAGCAGGATGTTCTCGTCACTGCCGGCGGCGCGGATATTGGTGAGCTGCTTGGCCTTGAGCGGGTTGACCACCAGGTCATTGGCGCGCGAATGCAGGCCGATGATCATGCCCTCGTAGACGGTGGTGCCGTGCTCGATGAACATGCGCCCGCGTTCCTGCAGGTTGAAGATTGCATAGGCCAGTGCCTTGCCGGCACCGTTGGAGATCAAGACGCCGTTGGTGCGATTGCCGAACACCCCTTTCTTCACCGGGCCGTAGTGATCGAAGACGTTGTACAGCAGGCCGCTGCCCTGGGTGGCGGTCAGGAACTCGGTACGGAAGCCGATCAGGCCGCGCGAGGGAATGATGAAGTCGAGACGCATGCGGCCGCGTCCGTCGGGGACCATGTTCTGCAGGTCGGCGCCGCGTTCGCCGAGCTTTTCCATTACCGTACCCTGGTGCTGCTCCTCCACGTCCACGGTGAGCTGTTCATAGGGCTCCTGCAGCACGCCGTCGATCTCGCGCTGGATGACCTCCGGACGCGACACCCCCAGCTCATAGCCCTCGCGGCGCATGGTCTCGATCAGTATGGAGAGGTGCAGTTCACCACGCCCCGATACCCGGAACTTGTCCGGGTCCTCGGTGCTTTCGACCCGCAGGGCGACGTTGTGGACCAGCTCCCGCTCCAGGCGTTCACGGATCTGGCGCGAGGTGACGAACTTGCCCTCGCGTCCCGCCAGCGGCGAGTTGTTGACCTGGAAGGTCATGCTCACGGTGGGCTCGTCGACGCTCAGCGGCGGCAGCGCCTCCACGCAGGTGGGGTCGCACAGGGTATCGGAGATGCCGAGTCCGTCGATGCCGGTAAAGGCGATGATGTCGCCGGCGTGGGCGCGTGCTACCTCGATGCGATCCAGTCCGTGAAACCCGAACAGCTGCAGTATGCGGGCGTTGCGCCGGCTTCCGTGGCGGTCGACCAGCGTGACCGGGGAGTTGGCTTCGATGACGCCACGGGTGATGCGGCCGATGCCGATCACGCCCACGTAGCTGTTGTAGTCCAGCGAGCTGACCTGCATCTGGAAGGCGCCGTCGAGGTCGACCGCCGGTGGCGGCACCTGTTCCGCGATGGTTTCGAACAGCGGGGTCATGTCGCCCTCGCGTGCCTCGCTGTCGAGGCTGGCAAAGCCCTGCAGACCGGAAGCGTAGACGACCGGAAAGTCCAGCTGCTCGTCGCTGGCGCCAAGGCGGTCGAAGAGGTCGAAGGTCTGGTCCAGTACCCAGTCCGGCCGCGCACCGGGGCGGTCGACCTTGTTGATGACCACGATGGGACGCAGTCCGCGCTGCAGTGCCTTCTGGGTGACGAAGCGCGTCTGCGGCATGGGCCCTTCGACGGCGTCGACCAGCAGCAGTACCGAGTCGACCATCGACAGTACGCGCTCCACCTCGCCGCCGAAGTCGGCGTGGCCGGGGGTATCGACGATATTGATGCGGTAGTCGCGCCACTCGATGGCGGTATTCTTGGACAGGATGGTGATGCCGCGTTCGCGCTCCAGGTCGTTGGAATCCATGACGCGCTCGGGAACGGCGGCGCGTTCCCCGAGGGTGCCGGACTGCGACAGCAGCTGATCGACCAGGGTGGTTTTCCCGTGGTCGACGTGGGCGATTATGGCAATATTACGCAAACGTTCGGTCACAACACTTTCTCGCGGTAAAAAGAACGGGGATTATACCCTATTCAGGCTCGCGGAAGGTTTCGGGAAGAGGCAAGGGAACTATGGTCTACCAGTCGTCGTTCGAGGTCGTCACACGCGGGCGGGGCAGTTATTCGATTCGCCGGGAGGTGGATGCGCGGGTGGGGGAAGCGGCGATCCATACCGGTATCTGCCTGATTTTCGTGCACCATACCAGTGCGTCGCTGATGTTGTGCGAGAACGCCGATCCGGAGGTGCGCGCCGACCTGGAACGATTCATGGAACGGCTGGTGCCCGACGGTGATCCGCTGTTCCGTCATGTCGATGAAGGGCCGGACGATATGCCGGCGCACGTGCGCAGTATCCTGACCTCCAGTTCGCTCAGTGTGCCGCTGGCACAGGGACGCTGCGATCTCGGTGTCTGGCAGGGGATCTATCTGTGGGAACACCGCCGGGCAGGGCACCGGCGGCGGGTCACGGTGACGGTTTGCGGGGAGTAGCGGAGGTATCCTGCATCTCGTCGTCGAGGGTCGGGACGCGCGGGGCATCCCCCAGACAGGCATCGGCCTCGTCGGCGTCCTCCTTGCTTTCGGTTCTGGTCTGCGCCGGGCTGTCATGCTGCGGTTCCGTGGTCGCGGCCGCCTCGAGCGAGGGCTGCCCGGGGATATCGAGTTTCGGCGTGTCGACCATGCCTTCACACAGCGCCTGTGATCCGCTTGCCAGGTGTTCGTAGACCTCACGGTAACTGTCGGTCATCTTCTGCACCAGTTCCGAGGTCTTCAGGAAATGCTGACCCACCTGTTCGCGGTAGTCGTCGAGTTCCTTTTGCAGGGCATCCAGCCGTTGCTGCATTTCCCTGACGCGTCTGTTGCCGCCCTGCAGCAGCTGGCCGACAGCGATCCCGGCGAGCACGCCGCAAGCAAAGGCAATCAGGCCGATTGCCCAGGCCCACCCCAAACTGATCCCACTGGTCATTGCCGAATACTCCTTCCCCAGCAGTAACGAGTATACCGGGGATGACAGGGCACTGAACAGGTGTCTGCACTTCAATGCGAACCACCCTGGGCTATACTTTTGACTGCGTGCTACCACGCAACAGGAATAACAAGCTGTAGCAGCGTGCCAAAAGGAGGTTGGAACAAGAATGAAATCGATCTATGTGGGAAATCTGTCTTTCGACACCACGCCCGAACAGCTGCGCGAGCTGTTTTCGGCGCACGGGGAGGTCAGGTCAGTGAAGCTGGTGAACGATCGTTACACCGGCAAGCCGCGTGGTTTTGCCTTCGTCGAAATGGACGACGAGGAGGCGGAGTCGGCAATCAGTGCCACCGATGGTATCGAATTCGAGGGAAGGCATCTCAAGGTGAATCTGGCCAAGCCGCGCGGCGTCTGGCGCATGCGCCGGCCAAGGCACTGAGCGCGGCTGTTCATACCACCTGATTGCGTGGCTCTCCCTTCAGAAAGGCGTCGATATTGGCGGCGATCTGGTCGACCAGCCGTTGACGGGAGGCGACGCTGGCCCAGGCGGCGTGCGGTGTCACGATCAGGCGTTCGGAACGGTATTCGAGCAAGGGGGACGGGCGGCGCGGGGGTTCCTGCGCCAGGACGTCGACTGCCGCTGCGGCAATCCAGCCTTCCTGCAACGCCCTGACCAGGTCTTCCTCGACGACCAGGCCGCCGCGGGCGGTGTTGACGAGAATGGCGCTGTCTTTCATGCACTGCAGTTCCGGGGCACCGATGAGGCCGCGCGTCTGCGCGGTCAGGGGACAGTGCAGGCTGAGGACATCGGCTTCGCGCAACAGCTGTTTCAGGGGCACACGCACCTCCCGGGAGGCGCCGATCAGGCTTTCCGCGACCAGGACTTTCATGCCCAGGGCGCGAGCGACCTCAGCCACGGCCCGGCCCAGCACGCCGTAGCCGACGATGCCCAGGGTCCTGCCTGCGAGTTCACCGATGGGCTCTCCGAAGTAACAGAATTCCGGGCTGTGCGACCAGGCACCGCTGCTCGCCGCCCTGCGGTAACTGTCCAGGTGGCGCGTGAGGGTCAGCAGCAGGGCGAATACGTGTTCCACCACCGACGCGGTGGCGTAGCCGCGCGCGTTGCAGACCGTGATGCCGGCTTCACGGGCAGCCTGCAGGTCGATGATGTCGGTGCCGGTCGCGGCGACACAGATGAGGCGCAGTTCCGACGCCGATACGATAGCCGGGCGATCGAGCGGAACCTTGTTGGTGACGACCACCGTGGCACCCTGAAGACGTTCCCGCAGTTCCCTGTTTTCGGTGTGACCGTACAGCTCCCAGGCGGGGAGGCTGTCACGAAGTGGCTGCAGGTCGATGTCGTCGGGGTGCAGGCTGTCGAGGTCGAGGACCACGCCATGCATGGGGTCAGCCTCCCAGCAGCCCCCGCTTCAGATCATCGTCTGCGGGGTGTTCTCCGATCCAGACCCGCAGCAGGGCCAGGGCAAAATCCCTGCCGGGCACGGTACCCCGGGGCTGGCCGTTGATACGGATGCTGGTGCCTTTTCCCGGCGCGTAGTCCATGCGCACCACGTCACCTTTCTTCAGGTCCGTGAACAGCCGGTTGAACTGCCGCAGCCTGTCCTCGAGGGCCGCAAAACCGTCCCCGTCGACATTGGCCCGGAAGCCCTCGGTCCAGCCGTTCCGGATCTTGTCGGCGTCGACCCGCTTGTACAGCATGTACATCTGCATGCTGTACGGGCCGGGGGCGGCCAGGATCGAAGCCGCGGATTTCGAAGTCTCGGGCAGGTAGAGCGCGCCCACGTAGATGTGGATGAAGAACTTGCTGCGGATACCGGCACCATTGAGCACAAGGGACGTTCCGTCGACGCTGTAGTGGTCGGCCAGGGGCACACCGGCGACGTCGGTGGCGGCGGCACGGGCGCCGAGGGGCAGGAGCAGCACGAGGCACAGCAGTACAGGGTACAGGTGGTTGCGGGATGTCACGGGGCGGAGTGCTCCTGTAGTGGTTGCGGGGGTGGGGTGCAGGTCTTGTTCACGGGGCCGCGCTCAGTCTTGCTCGCGTGGCGGATGACGGACGATCTTGCCACGTTGCAGCGGGTAACCGTTGCCGCGGCGTCGGTCGCGGTAGTAGCGTTGCAGGGTCTCTTCCACCACCGGGAAGGCCAGTTGTTCCCACGGGATCTCGTCTTCGGCGAACAGCCGGCATTCGAGGCTCTCGCAGCCGGCCCGGAAGCGGCCATCCGTCAGCCGGCCGCGGTAGAACATGTAGACCTGGCTGATATGGGGGATGCTGAACAGGCTGTAGAGGGCACGGATCTCCACCCGTGCGCCAGCTTCCTCCAGGGTCTCCCGCATGGCGGCTTCCTCGGTGGTCTCGCCGTTCTCCATGAAGCCTGCAGGAAGTGTCCAGAGCCCGTGGCGTGGTTCGATGGCGCGCCTGCAGAGCAGGATGCGCTCCCCGTACTCGGGAATGCAGCCGGCCACGATCTTGGGGTTCTGGTAGTGAATGGTCTGACAGTGATCGCAAACGAAACGTTCGCGGTTGTCTCCGTCGGGGATGCGCAGCGTCACGCCGGCGCCGCAGTTGCTGCAGAATTTCATCGTCACCCCGCGGATGCTATCACAACTGTCCCCGCCATCGGCTGCGGTTCAGATGCCGCGTTGCTGTGCCAGCAGCAGGCCGAGCATGGTCTTGCCGTCGACGATCTCGCCGTTGCACACCTGTTCCAGTGCACGCGGGAATTCCAGCCAGTGGACCTCGATGACCTCGTGCCGTTCGCGGGCGCTGGCGGTGTTTCCGAGTCGTCGCGCGAGATAGAGGTGGATGCGCTCGTCGCAAAAACCGGGGGTACTGAGAAAGTGTCCGAGCGGGTACCAGTCGGCGGCCGTCAGGCCGGCCTCTTCCTGCAGTTCGCGGCGTGCCGTCTCCTCGGGGGGTTCCGGCGGGTCGATCTTGCCCGCGGGCAGCTCCCACAGCCAGCCGCCGGCCGCGTGACGGTACTGGCGCAGCAGACACACGCGGCCGTGCTCGTCGACGGCGACGACCGCGGCCCCGCCGGGGTGTCGTACCACTTCCAGCTCGAGGGTCTCTCCGTTGGGCAGGGTCACGGGCTCGATGCCGAGGTCCACGACGCTACCCCGGTAGATCGTGCGCCGGCTCACCGGCTCGCCTCGTTGCCGTATACCGCCAGTGTCTGACCGGCGCCGCGGGGCGCGGCACGATCCAGATACATGGCCTGCAAGGGCAGGCAGCGGGCCGGTTGCAGTTCCCGGCCGGATACGAAGGTGTCGAATCGCTCACCACCGAGCAGGCAGTGCGCCGTGGTGTGGTACAGCCGGTCGAGGGCGTCGCCCTCCAGCAGGCTGTGGAGTACGGCCGGCCCGGCGATGGCGTAGACGAGCCGGTAGCCCAGGGCGCGCAGCGTGTCCCGCAGTTGTGAACCATCCACCCGCCGACCCTCGCCACAGCGAACCACGCGGGCGTGCGAGTTGTTCTCGATGGCTTCGATCCGGCGTGCATCGGCGGTCGCACCACTGAGGATGATGATCCTGCGGTCCGGATAGCGTCTCAGTGCCTCCGGTGGAATGTCGAGGCTGGCGCTGAAAACGGCGATATCGGGCTGCGGGGGAAGTCCGCGGTCGCTGCGCCACTGGCGCAGATCGTCGAATTCTGCCGAGCTGCCGAGCGGCAGCTCGGCCTGCGCCTCGTCGTCTTCCGCCTGGCGGAAATAGCGCGCGCTGCTGATCAGCAGGTCGGCCTGGGCTGCGAGTTCCTGGAACAGGCGCCAGTCGCGGGGGTTGGCGATCGCCGGTGGGACGCGGTGGCTGTTGCGCCCGGGAGCGGGCAGGGCGATACGCCCGTCGAGACTGGAAATGAAGTTGCTGTAGATGAACGGCCCCTCGCCCGCCGGACGGGCGCCGGCCAGCTGCTCCAGGTAGAGACCTTTCAGCTCGTGGTGTCGTCCGGGCGAAGGGTAGAGTTCGAGAATGCGCTCATCCATGGTGGCGATCGTAGTTTTTTCCGGCCCAGCAAAAAAGGCCGCCGGCATACCGGCAGCCCTTTGCCTGCGCCACCGAGGGCGCGTTCAGGCGACTTCGTCGCGCTCGTTCTTCTGCTTGAAATCGGAAATGGCGGCCTTGATGGCGTCTTCTGCCAGCACCGAGCAATGGATCTTGACCGGCGGCAGCGCCAGTTCCTCGGCGATCTCGCTGTTCTTGATCTCACTGGCTTCTTCCAGCGTCTTGCCCTTCACCCATTCCGTCAGCAGCGAGCTGGAGGCAATGGCGGAGCCGCAACCATAGGTCTTGAAACGGGCATCCTCGATGACGCCATGGTCGTTGACCTTGATCTGCAGTTTCATGACGTCCCCGCAGGCCGGTGCGCCGACCATGCCGGTTCCCACACTGGTATCCGCCTTGTCGAAGGAACCGACGTTACGCGGGTTTTCGTAGTGGTCCAGGACCTTTTCGCTGTATGCCATGACTCTCTACTCCGAATGCTGTGTACGTGCTGTATCAGGCAGCCGACTGCTGGTAGCCGGGTCCGAAACCGACCTCGCCGCTTTCCTTCTTCGGCTCGCCGGCCTCGCCGTGCTGGTTCACCGCTTCCGCCAGGGTGAGATCGTTCAGGTAGTCGTAGATCCGCGTGCTCAGCTGATTCCACATGATCACGCTCTGCGGCCATTCCTCGCCCGGGATCCGTTCCCGGCGCGCCGGCATGGCGTCGTCGACCGCACTGAGAATCTCGGCAATGGTGATCTCGCTCGGGGGGCGCCGCAGGCAGTAACCGCCACCCGGACCGCGCATGCCGGTTACCAGGCCGTGATTGCGCAGGCGGGCGAACAGCTGCTCCAGGTAGGAGACCGATATGGACTGCTCCACCGAGATGTCCGCCAGCGTGACCGGACCTTTTTCATAACGTAACGCCAGTTCCATCATCGCAGTGATGGCATGACGACCTTTGGTTGATAATTTCATGATTCGCCTCATTTGACTCCCAGGCGCAGCACCGATGTGCGCGTCTCCGTTTTCATGAACATGGCTAATGATAGTAATTCTTGAGTCTTTTAGTCAAGAATTATTTTTGCGGGGACAGACAGAGGCGGCCGCCGGCCCCGTCCGGGGCCGGGCAACCGTATAAAACTACAGATAGTTCGGGGTATTAAGCCAGCTGGCGTTATTTTCGTCAAGCGGCGAGGCGTTGTGCGAGATCCTCCAGGTCGTCGCTGGAGTCGAAGAGTTTCTCTGTTATTTCAAATACCTGGCCTTCATCCAGGCCCAGCATCCCGAGTGAGAATGCGGGCAGGCCGGCGGGGTCGTGTTCGCCGAGGCCGTGCAGCGCGAGCGCGCGGTTGGCGACCAGCACCAGCTGTGGGTAGGTCGCGTGACGTTCCCAGTAGTCCTCGTCGTGATGGTGGCGGACGGCGGTCACCAGCTCCTGCGGCAGGCCCCAGGCCTCCATCAGCCAGGCGCCGATGCGGTCGTGGGTGACGCCGAGTACGTGACGTTCGAGCTCGCAGGTCGGCATGTCGGGATTGGCCTGCGCGAACCGGTTGAGGATGAAAAACTCCGGCTGGAAGGTGTGGCCGAGTACCAGGCGGCCCAGGTTCTGCAGCAGACCGGCGAGATAGGCGGTGCCACCCGGTGGTCGCTGGCGTTTCGGCAGGCAGCGTGCCAGCTGTTCCACCAGGCGTGCAGCGTACACCGAATGTTTCCAGAAGGCGTCCAGACCGAAAGGTCCCTCGCGCGGAATGCGCAGTGATTTGCCGATGGAGAATCCCAGTGCCAGGTTGAGGACATAGTCGAAGCCGAGCACCCGGGCAATGGCTGTCTGCAGGTTGCCGATGCTGCCGGCGTAGCCGTACAGGGAGGAATTGGCATAGCGCAGGATCTGTGCCGACAGCGCCGGATCCTGTTCTATGATCTCCGCCAGCTGGCGGGCGTTGGAATGGGGGTCAGCGGCCAGTTGCAGGATACGGGCGGCGGTGGCGGGCAGCGGCGGCAGTTCGTGAAATTCATCGACGTCAGGCTTGACCCGTGCCGGTGTCAGGCGTTCCACCACGTTGGAGACCCGTCCCTCGCCGGTGCTGCCCTCGACTTCTGCGCGCAGGCTGGCGGCGGGGCGCGAGAAGCGTCCGCCAGTGGCATGGCCCAGCAGGCGCAGGTACTGTTCACGCGGCATCTGCACCAGAGTGGTGTGGCTTCCGGGTTCGAAGACGATGTGCTCGTGTTCCTCCAGGGCCGTATCGACGATGACGTCGAGGCCGTAGGCGGGTGCCAGCGGCGGACAGGAGCGAGCCTCGCAGTCGCTGAACAGGGTGTCCAGGCGGTTGCCGGGAAGCAGTTCCATGTCACGTTGCAGCAGGGTACACAGTGCCTCGAAGTCGAGCACGTGATCGGCGGGCAATACGGCCATCAGCGGTCCCTGCCCGTCCACCAGCACCACGGCGCGGACCAGCTGGTTCACCGGCAGTTCGCAGGCTTCGGCCGCCTGTGTCAGCGTGGTGGTACGGTGGTGGAACAGCAGTTCATAGTCGGCGTGTTCACGCTCGAGGAATTCTCGGATCGTTGCGGGTAATCCCATCCCTAGGTACTCCAGAAAAGGTTGGCTTCTCCATGGCAATAGCAAGAACTGCACCATCGTTGAAAAAAATCAATTATTTCAGTATGGTGAAATTTTCATGCAGGTGGTGGTGGCAGGCAGGCGACAACAGGCCGACGCTTTTCCTGCGTTCCCGCCGGCAGCCGGCCGGCGGGATAACGGGAGGAAGGAGGCGTGAGGACGCGATCTCTGCCGAGAGCCGGGAAGTACAATCCGGACTGTGCTTTCTCGTATCCGTGATGACGGGATACCGTCGCACAGGTTTCCGGGAGGACATTGGAGTTGATTTCATGACGAGCCAGTACGATGCCAGCAACGACCGCCGTAGCCGGTCGCGGGAAAAACTGACGACGCTGGTGAAGACCCGCACCGAAACACTGTCGCTCTATGCCGAACTGGCCAATCAGCGGCCGTTCGAGGCGGACGAAGTGACCAACGAGGCGCTGCGGGACTTCTGCCAGGCGCTGATCGACTATGCGGCGAGTGCCCATTTCCAGTTGTACCGCTATATCGCCGACCGGCTGGAGCGGCGGGCACCGGTGCTGGAACTGGCTGACAGTGTCTATCCCCGTATCGTTCGCACCACCGACATGATCCTGCGCTTCAACGACAAGTATGAAGATGCCGATCTGCTGAACGGCGACGGATCGATTCTGGAACTGCTGGACAAGGACCTCTCGGAACTGGGAGAAGCGCTGGCCGAGCGTATCCACCTGGAGGATCAGGTTATCGGCGCCATGACCGGGCAGTTGCACTAGGAGCCTGTCCGAGTACTGGGGGCCGTAGCGAGAGCGTGGCACAGCGAGGCGATTTTTGCGATCGTTTGAGGAGCCTAGTGGGGACTATGCGACGAAAAGGATCGCGAAAAGCGGCCGCTGTGGTGCGCTCGCAGCAGGTCCATCATTACTCGGACAGGCTCCCAGGGCACGTGCCGCTACGATCCATTGCCAGCAGTTCCTGCGCCTGTTCGCGGCTGAGATGGCGCCACGGCAGTGGCACCAGGCCGGGAACCCGTCGGCGGTAGCGCCGGTACGGTTCGCCATAGCAGATCAGCAACTTCCTTTCCTCCAGGCGCGAGCCAACCCACAGGTAGAGGGTCAGTACCACCGCGCTCAGCAGGAAGGCGGCGTTCATCTCGCGCGTCCACAGGATTACCAGGCCGAGGAAATACCAGGGATGGCGCACGAAGCGGTGGGCCGGCGAGATGCTCATGGGGGCCTGATCGTCGATGGGAAGATCCCGGCGCGAGAGCTGGCTGAGACCCAGGAACTCGCGGGTGTCATAGCCGCGGGCGCTCCACAGGAAACCGACGGCGGCCGCCAGCGCCAGCGCATCGGCCGCCCAGCGAACCGGCTCCGGCCAGTGCCACAGGATTTTTCCCGGGTAGCTGTACAGCAGCCACAGTGGTGGCAGCAGTAACACGGTGGCCAGCAGATTGTAGGCCAGGCGGTAGCCGCGAAACGCGGATGGAAAACGTCGCCTGAACGCTGCCTTGACGGCGTGCGAGGCGAGCAGCGAATGGATGGTGCCATAGAGTATCCAGCTGACGGCCAGGATCAGCAATCGGGTGGTCTCGTCCATGGGTACCAGTGTAGTGTTTCCGCGCGGTCCTGTATCCATACACCCTGGCCGGAATCCGGACGACCAGCGGCCCGAGATGGGGGATAGACACATGGTGGAAAAGGGCGACGGAACAGGGCGGGCCGGTGCCATCGAGGAACTGCTCCGGATCATGGAGCGGCTGCGCGATCCGCAGAAGGGTTGCCCCTGGGATCTGGAACAGGACTTTTCCAGCATTGCCCCCTATACCCTGGAAGAAGCCTACGAGGTTGCCGACGCAATCCAGCGCAACGAGCCGCGGGAGTTGTGCGAGGAACTCGGTGACCTGTTGTTCCAGGTCGTCTTTCACGCCCGCATGGCGGCCGAGGAAGGGCTGTTCGATTTCGCCGACGTGGTTGCCGCGATCAACGCCAAGATGATCCGCCGGCATCCACACGTGTTTGCAGGCGAGGTGGTGAAGGACGCGCGTGCCCAGAGCGAAGCGTGGGAGAGCCTCAAGGCCGGCGAACGTCACGCCCGGGGACTCGTGGGCGGTGGGGCACTCGCCGGTGTTCCGGTCGCACTGCCGGCGCTGGTGCGGGCACAGAAGATCCAGCGTCGGGCGGCGCGCGAGGGCTTCGACTGGAACAGGATCGACGAGGTGGTGGCCAAGCTGGAGGAAGAGCTGGAGGAGCTGAAGCAGGCGCTGGCGGATGCCGAGCCGCTCGAGCGCGCGCGCGAGGAACTCGGTGACCTGCTGTTCAGCTGCGTCAATCTGGCGCGTTTTCTCGACGCCGATGCCGAAACCCTGCTGCGGGACGCCAACCACAAGTTCGAGCACCGCTTCCGGGTGGTCGAGGAGCTGGCGCGCGAACAGGGGCGTGAACTGCGCGACTGTACACCAGCGGAACTGGAATCCTGGTGGCAGCAGGCCAAGCGTCGTGGCCCCTGAAAGTCTGCCCTGAAACGGGGCGACAGCGGTCGGCGACGGGGCGAGTTTGATAAATGCCCGCAAATCATTAAGGTATAGCCCCCGAAACGGGGCAATGGTGCACCACGAGCGAACCGCGGGGGACTCCGGAATGGACGATTATCAGGCTGGCAGTAACGTACTCTTCATTCTGCTGGGCGCCGTCATGGTGCTGGCGATGCACGCGGGCTTTGCCTTCCTCGAGGTCGGGACGGTGCGGGCAAAGAACCAGGTCAATGCGCTGGTCAAGATCATCTCGGACTTCGCCATGTCGACCATCGCCTATTTCTTCATCGGCTACAGCGTGGCCTATGGCATCGATTTCTTCTCGGGAGCCGAGGTGCTGGCCCAGAAGCATGGATACGAGCTGGTCAAGTTCTTCTTCCTGTTGACCTTTGCCGCCGCAATACCGGCCATCATCTCCGGCGGCATCGCCGAGCGCGCGCGTTTCAATCCGCAGCTGCTGGCGACTTTCGTGCTGGTGGCGGCGGTGTACCCGTTCTACGAGGGCATCGTCTGGAACGGCAACTTCGGTATCCAGGAGTGGATCGAAAACAGTTTCGGCGCCGCCTTCCATGATTTTGCCGGTTCGGTGGTGGTGCACGCCATGGGTGGCTGGATCGCGCTGGCGGCGGTGCTGCTGCTGGGACACCGCCACGGCCGTTATACCAAGTCGGGCGAGGTCATGGCTCATCCGCCGTCGAGTATCCCCTTCCTGGCGCTCGGAGCCTGGGTACTGTCGGTGGGCTGGTTCGGCTTCAACGTCATGTCGGCCCAGACCATCGACGCCGTCAGTGGCCTGGTGGCGGCGAATTCCCTCATGGCGATGGTCGGGGGTATCCTGGCGGCGCTGTTCGTCGGCCGCAACGACCCCGGTTTCGTGCACAACGGTCCGCTGGCCGGCCTGGTCGCCGTGTGTGCCGGCTCCGACCTCATGCACCCGCTGGGCGCGCTGGTGACCGGCGCCATCGCCGGTGCCATGTTCGTGTGGCTGTTCACCCTCACCCAGAATCGCTGGAAGATCGACGACGTGCTCGGCGTGTGGCCGCTGCACGGCCTGTGCGGTGCCTGGGGCGGCATCGCCTGCGGTATCTTTGGCAGCAAGGCCCTCGGCGGTCTCGGCGGCGTCAGCCTGATGGCGCAGACGGTCGGCACGCTGCTCGGCATCGTCATTGCCCTGGTGGGCGGTTTCGTCGTCTACGGCGCCATCAAGGCGGTCATCGGTCTGCGCCTGGATCAGGAGCAGGAATACCAGGGCGCAGACCTCAGTATCCATCATATCGCCGCCCAGCCGGAATTCGATCGCTGAGGCCGGTCCGTGGACGCCGCCTCGTTGCGGCGTCCACCGTTTGACTGTCTTCCCCCTTCTCGTATACAGTCCTGCGCCGTTCACCCGGTGCTTCCTGCCCTCTGGAGGGCGGAAGTGAAACGGGAAGCCGGTGCGCTGCAACCCAGCAAGGCCGGCGCTGCCCCCGCAACGGTAGGTGAGAAGAGACGGAACGACAGGCCACTGCGCAGCTGCGCGGGAAGGTGTATCCGTCCGGCTTTCAGCCACTCACGAGCCCGGAGACCGGCCTGGTGACGACAACCTGTCGCGTGGGGCGGCTCCGGTGTCGGTCACATCTGTCAGCCGATATTGTCCGGCTCGGGTTTCCGGTCGAACTCCACGCATTTTTCGCCTCTATGCCGCACGGGTGGTGTGGCCTGCAGTGGAGTATGCCGTGAATTCCGACAACAAGCCTTCCCTCATCCCTTTCCTGGTGCGCAGCCTGGTTCCGATGTGCCTCCTGTCCAGTGCCCTGGCGGAAAACCTGCCCACGGCCGAGGAGGTCGTCGTTACCGCCACCCGCATCGCCACACCGCTGTCGCAGGTCGGCAGCTCGGTCACCGTCATTACCGCCGACGAGATCCGTCGTCGGCAGTACCGCAGTCTCGCCCAGGCGTTGCGCATGGTGCCCGGGGTCGATGTGGTCCAGTCCGGCGGTCCGGGACAGCAGACCTCGGTGTTCATGCGCGGTGCCAGTTCCTCGCATACGCTGGTGCTGATGGACGGTATCAATATCTCCGATCCAAGCAGCCCCAACGGGGCCGTCGATTTTTCCAGCCTGATGCTGGACAACGTCGAGCGCATCGAGATCGTGCGTGGCCCGCAGAGCACCCTGTATGGCGCCAATGCCATCGGCGGTGTGATCAACATCATCACCCGCAAGGGCAAGGGGCCCACCCGCGCCACGCTGACGATGCAACTGGGCAACAACACCAGTAATCGCCAACAGGCGGCGGTGCGGGGATCGAAGGATCGTTTCGATTATTCGCTGGGTGGCACCCACTACAAGACCCACGCCAATTCCGTGACCCCCGCCGACCTCAGGAACGGCATCGCTGCCGAGGCGGACCATTATCGTAACAACAGCCTGTCCACCCGCCTGGGTTATCATTTCAGTGATGATCTGGGCTTCGAGTTCTTCGGACGCTATATCGATGCCAAGGCGCAGACCGATCCGGAGGTGGGTTTCGGCACCATCGAAGATCCCGATGCCCGCGTCAAGGACCGCGAGTATTTCCTGCGTGGCTCGGGTGACGCCGTTCTGCTGGACGGGGTCTGGAACGCCAATCTGTCGGTGGCCTACACCGATTACTCGCGGCGCAACGACAATGAGCAGCAGAGTCCCTTCGAGACCTTGCAGAAGACACAGTTCAACGGCGACACGCTCGAGATCAGTACCAAGAACGACTTCTACCTGGTGGAGGACCATGTCCTGACCCTGGGCGCCGGCACCAAGAAAGAGAACATGGACAACAGCGGTTTTTCCATCTTCGGCGGGGCGTTCCGGATCGACGAGTTGTCGAAGGCAGACGCTCGTACCAACTATGCCTATGCCCAGGACCAGTTCAGTTTCGGCGAGAGGCTGTTCGGTACCGCCGGTCTGCGGGTCGATGACCGTGACGACTTCGGCAGCGAGCTTACCTACCGTATCACCGGCACCTACCAGCTCCAGGAGACGGGTACGCGCCTGAACGGCAGTGTGGGGACCGGTTTTCGGGCGCCGTCGCTGTTCGAGTTGCACGGCTTTTCACCCAACAATTTCGGCACCGCCTATCGCGGCAACCCTGATCTCGATGCGGAAAAGAGTTTCGGCTGGGAGCTGGGTTTCGACCAGTCGTTGCTGTCCCGGAGGCTGGAGGTCGGTGCCACCTATTTCAAGAATGATATCAAGAACCTGATCGAGACCGTGTTCGACCCCCTGTTCAACAGCACTTCCGACAATATCAACAAGGTCCATATCAACGGCATCGAGACCTTCGTCAGCGCCCGGCTGCACAGGACGCTGTCGGCGCGGGTCGACTATACCTTCACCGATATCGATTCCAGCGACGACAGCGACCGTCCCCTGTTGCGCCGCCCGCGCAAGAAAGCCAGTGCAACGCTCAACTACCAGCCGCTGGAACCGGTCGATCTCTACCTGGGCGTGGACTATGTCGGCAAGCGCAAGGACGTGGACCGCCTCACCGGCAGTACCATCAAGGCGCAGGACTATACTGTGTTCAATACGTCGCTTTCCTGGCAGCTGCACCGCCAGTTCAGCCTGGATCTGCGTGTGGACAACCTGCTGGACAAGCACTATGAGCCGGCCGATGGTTTCGAGGCGGTCGGGCGTCAGTACATGGCAGGGTTTACGGCGACCATGTGAGGGGCTTGATGTCGTGATGAGCGGGTTCGGCCGGAAGGCTCCGGATTGCCTGTACAGGGTGGCCCCGGGCGGGTGTCGTCGATGACGGCCGTCGAGTGGCTGCGTCACGCGAATGCCGACGAGGTGGCCGAACGGGCCGTCGAGGCGATCCTGGAGCTGGCGGATTCCGCCATCGCGGCGCGCGGTCGTTTTCGGCTGGTACTGGCCGGCGGCAGCACGCCCGAGAGGGCCTATCGTCGGTTGGCAGAGCGCCGGACCGATTACACCGGCTGGCAGTTCTACCTCGGTGACGAGCGCTGTCTGCCCGCGGATCATCCCGAGCGCAACAGCACAATGATCCAGCGCAGCTGGCTGGATCGGGTCGCCGTTGCCGGGCAGGCCGTTCACTGGATCCCTGCGGAACTGGGACCGGAGCGGGCGGCGTCAGTCTACGAGGAAACCGTGCGGGACGCGTTGCCGTTTGATGTGGTGCTGCTGGGCATGGGGGAGGACGGGCATACGGCGAGTCTGTTCCCCGGCCAGTCGCACGATCCCGGGCGACTGGTGGTACCCGTCACCGCAGCGCCCAAGCCGCCGCCGGAACGGGTCAGTCTCAACTACGGCGCCCTGTGTGCCGCGCGCGCCGTGCTGGTGCTGGTCACCGGTGAGGGGAAGCGGGAGGCCGTGCGCCGCTGGCGTGCCGGCGAAGCCTTGCCGGTCGCGCAGTTGCGCTGCCGCAGCGGCCTGCGGGTATTGCTGGACGAGGCCGCCTGGCCGGATTCATGATCCGGCCGGACGTCGTGTACGGATATCGCCGCTCACGCCACTTCTTCGCGGGCAATGACCAGGGAATCCGGCGCCACGATGCCGAGACGAGCCTGGTTGCCGGTGACGCGGGTCAGGGTCACCTGGATGGGACCGTCCTTGAACAGCTCCGATACCGGCATGTCCGGCGGCAGTTCGTCGGATGGAAAAATGAAAACGGATTCGCCAACTCGGCGTGTAAGTACAAGCATGATTGCCTCCTGAATCTGCTGGCTTGGCCGGCTAACCGCGGTCACTACATGGCGTCTAGCCGGGGGCAGAAGATAGGACCAATCACGTGTCGGCGTTAATCCTTCCCCGCCAAACAGTTGTCTGTATCAGCACGGTTTCCGGTGTGGATGTCCCCCGAGATGGGGGGTTCCAGAGGGGTTTTCAAGTCGCCGGCACCCATGCCCGCCGGTGCCTGCGGGAGGCCCCGCAGAGCCATGCCGGTCGTCGCCGGCGTTTCCAAGAGCCATGGTCGGGATACTCTTGACTGCTGCGGAGACCGTGGTTTGGTCGGGGCGAGAGGATTTGAACCTCCGACCCCTTCGTCCCGAACGAAGTGCGCTACCAGACTGCGCTACGCCCCGAGTCAATAACTTCGGCTGACCGAAAACTCGGCCAGGCCATACAAGGCCTCCCTGTAACTGCTGGCCGGGAGTGTCGCCAGCGAGCGGATGGCCAGGTCCGCTTCCTGTTGCGCGGATTGCGCAGTGTACGCGATGGCCCCCGTCGATTCAATTGCGTCCAGTACCGGTTCGATGTCCTCGAGTCCGCCGTGCTCGATCGCCTTGCGGATGAGCTTCACCTGGGCCGGTGTGCCGTTGCGCATGGCGTAGATGAGCGGCAGGGTGGGTTTGCCCTCGGCCAGGTCGTCGCCGATGTTCTTGCCGATGTCCTCGCCGGAAAGGCCATAGTCCAGGGCGTCGTCGATGAGCTGGAAGGCGATGCCGAGGTGCATGCCGTAGTCGGCCAGGGCCTTTTCCACCGCCTGCGGTTGTGCACCCAGCACGGCGCCGAGCTGTGAGGAGGCTTCGAACAGCTTGGCGGTCTTGTAGCGGATGACGTTGCGGTACAGGGTCTCGGTAGTGTCCGGGTCGTGGCAGTTGAGCAGCTGCAACACCTCGCCCTCGGCGATGGTGTTGGTGGTGGTGGAGAGAATCTCCATGACGCGCATGCTGCCCACGCTCACCATCATTTCGAAGGCGCGCGAATAGAGAAAGTCCCCGACCAGCACGGCGGCCTCGTTACCCCAGATGGCGTTGGCCGTCCGGTTGCCGCGGCGCAGATCGGATGCGTCTACCACGTCGTCGTGAAGCAGAGTCGCCGTATGAATGAATTCGATGACCGCCGCCAGCTCGATATGGTGCTCACCCTGGTAGTCGCAGGCGCGGGCCGCCAGCAACACCAGCAGCGGTCGCAGTCGCTTGCCGCCGCTGTGGATGATGTAGCCACCCAGTTCGTTGATCAGGGCGACCTCGGAACGCAGGCGTCGGAGTATGAGCCGGTCGACGGCCTCGGTCTCGCGGCGGACCAGCGCCCGGATGTCGTCGATATCCGGGGTGACTCCATGATTTTCAAGAACTTCCTGCATAGGTCCGGGTGCGCTGAATCTGTCTCGGTGGGATTCCGGTAAGCGACCGTAGTCTAACTGTGAACCGCGCATGGTACCAGAATACGGCTGGTTTGACCCAAACCCGGAGAATCTATAGAATTGCGCGTCTTTCGGGTGCTGCAAGTTTGGAGAATCAGCCATGTACGCAGTTATTGTAACTGGCGGAAAACAATATCGCGTGAGTCAGGGCGACAAGCTCCGCGTGGAGAAACTGGACGCCGACGAGGGCGCCAGTATCGAACTGGACCAGGTTCTGATGGTCGTGGACGGTGACGATGTGAAGATCGGCACGCCGCTGCTCGACGGAAGCAAGGTCACGGCCGAGGTCCGGGCCCACGGCCGCGGCAAGAAGGTGGAGATCATCAAGTTCAACCGTCGCAAGCACCACATGAAGCGCCAGGGCCATCGCCAGGCGTATACGGAACTGGAAATTACGGGCATCAGCGCCTGACAGGGGTAAGCAGCAATGGCACACAAGAAAGCCGGTGGCAGTACCAGAAACGGACGTGATTCGGAATCCAAGCGCCTGGGCGTGAAACGCTATGGCGGCCAGCAGGTGCTGGCGGGTAACATTATCGTGCGTCAGCGGGGCACCCGTTTCCACCCCGGCGTCAACGTCGGTTGCGGCAAGGACCACACCCTGTTCGCCAAGGCCGATGGAGTGGTGAAGTTCGTGACCCGGGGACCGAAGAACCGCAAGTTCGTGGACGTGGTCTCCTCCTGAGAACCCGCGGGACCGGATACAAAGCCCCGTCCTGGTACGGGGCTTTTTTTATCCCCGCGCAGTCTGCAAGGCAAGCTCATGAAATTCGTCGACGAAGCTACCATAGAGGTCAGGGCCGGTGACGGCGGCAATGGCTGCGTCAGTTTCCGGCGTGAGAAGTATATACCCCTGGGCGGCCCGGACGGCGGCGACGGCGGCGACGGCGGCAGTGTGGTCATGATCGCCGACGGCGGCATGAACACGCTGGCGGATTTTCGCTACCAGCGGCATTTCGAGGCCGGGCGCGGCGAGAACGGTCGCGGCCGGAACTGCACCGGCAGGAAGGGAGAGGACCTGGAGATCCGCGTGCCTCTCGGCACCCTGGTACACGATGACGAGACCGGTGAGCTGATCGGCGACCTGGTCGAGGAGGGGCAGCGGCTGGTGGTGGCGCGCGGCGGTTTCCACGGCCTCGGCAACGCCCGCTACAAGAGTTCCACCAACCGCGCGCCGCGGCAGTCCAAGCCCGGCACCCCCGGGGAGCGGCGTGCGCTGCGGCTGGAGCTGAAACTGCTGGCCGACGTCGGCCTGCTGGGCAAGCCCAACGCCGGCAAGTCGACCCTGATCCAGGCCATCTCGTCGGCGAAACCGAAGATCGCCGACTATCCCTTCACCACCCTGTACCCGAACCTGGGCGTGGTGCGGGTAGAGGCGCACCGCAGCTTCGTGGTCGCCGACATCCCCGGGCTGATCGAGGGCGCGGCGGAAGGCGCCGGTCTCGGGGTGCAGTTCCTGCGCCACCTGTCACGTACCGGCCTGCTGCTGCACCTGGTCGACGTTGCCCCCGTGGATGGCAGCGATCCGGTGGAAGATGTGCGCACCATCGCTCGTGAACTGGAAAAGTTCAGTCGCGAACTCGGCGAACGCGAGCGCTGGCTGGTGTTGAACAAGGTCGATCTGCTGGCAGAGGAGGAGCGCGCGGCGCGCTGCCGCGACATCGTCGATCGGCTCGAATGGAAAGGCCGGGTGTTCGAGATCTCGGCCTTGGCGCGTCAGGGCACGGATGCACTGGTATTTGCGATAATGGACGCCATCGAGCACAAACGCCGGACAGCCACTGAAACGACATGAACGCTACCGCGGACCGCAGGCAGACGGGCAAGTCCTCGCGCTGGGTCATCAAGATCGGCAGCGCACTGCTGACCAGGCGGGGCAGCGGTCTGGACCATGAGGCGATCGCTGCCTGGGTGGACCAGATGGCGGCCCTGAAGCAGGCGGGCAAGGAACTGGTGCTGGTATCTTCAGGGGCCGTTGCCGAGGGCATGAGCCGGCTGGGGTGGAGCCGCCGTCCGCGCGACTTGGTGTCCCAGCAGGCGGCCGCGGCCGTCGGCCAGATGGGACTGGTCCAGGCCTACGAGTCGAAGTTCCAGAAGCGCGGGCAGCACACCGCGCAGGTGTTGCTGACGCATGACGACCTGGTGCACCGCACGCGCTATCTCAATGCGCGCAGCACGCTGAGAACGCTGCTCGGTCTCGGTGTGGTGCCGGTGGTCAACGAGAACGACACCGTCGCCTGCGAGGAACTGCGTTTCGGTGACAACGACACGCTGGCCGCGCTGGTGGCCAACCTGGTCGAGGCCGATCTGCTGGTCATCCTCACCGATCAGCCCGGCGTCTTTGATCGCGATCCGGCCGTTTACGGTGACGCGCGGCTGATCCCGGATGCGCGCGCCGGTGACCCCCTCCTGGCGCGCGTGGCCGGCGGTTCCAGCAGCAGCGGCCTGGGGAAAGGGGGCATGGCGACCAAGGTGCGGGCGGCTGAACTGGCGGCTCGTTCCGGCACCCGCACCTGGATTGCTTCGGGGCACGAAGCGGACGTGCTCGAGCGAATCGCCGCCGGTGACGCCCTCGGCACCCTGATCCATCCGGACAGCACGCCGCTGGCGGCGCGCAAGCAGTGGCTGGCCGGGCAGTTGACGGCCAGGGGCAGACTGATACTGGACGAAGGAGCGGTACGGGTACTGCGGAAGGCCGGTTCCAGCCTGCTACCGGTCGGCGTGACCGGCGTCGAGGGGGCTTTCCGGCGCGGAGAGGTGGTCAGCTGTCACGATCCGCAGGGTGTGCCGGTAGCGCGCGGGCTGGTCAACTACGATGCCGACGAGGCGCGCCGCATCATCGGGCATCCGAGCGACCGGATCGAACAGCTGCTGGGCTATGTCGACGAGCCGGAACTGATTCACCGCGACAATCTGGTGTTGCTGTGAGTCCGGCGGACGTCGCGGGCGATTCCGGCAACCCGAGGGGGGAAACGAATGAGCCGGTCGATGACCGGCTCATTCGGGAATCCGGCGGGCGGCGGCTGTCAGCCCTGCAGGGCGCGCACGTGACGGCCGAGACGGCTCTTGTGGCGGGCCGCCTTGTTCTTGTGGATCAGACCCTTGCCGACCGACTTGTCGATCACCGGTACGGCCTTGTCGTAGGCGGCACGGGCGGCCTCGGCGTCGCCCGAGGCGACGGCCTTGACGACATTCTTGATATAGGTGCGCAGCATGGAGCGCTGGCTGGCGTTGCGCTGGCGGCGGCGTTCCGCCTGACGTGCGCGCTTACGCGCCTGAGCCGAGTTTGCCAAGATCTTTCTCCTGTTCCGGATTCCAAAGAGCCGCATACTATGCGTATTTTCGGCCTTTTTGTCAATGACCTCCGGGTCCGGAGCGGTGGCGCGGCGGGGCGGGCGTCGTGAGCAGGAAACTGGTCAGGAGCACCGTTACCGTGGGGGGCATGACGCTGATCTCACGGGTGCTGGGCCTGGTGCGGGACATGATCTTTGCACGCTTCGGCATCGACGCCGGCATGGACGCCTTCTTCGTGGCCTTCAAGATCCCCAATTTCATGCGCCGCCTGTTTGCGGAAGGAGCCTTTTCGCAGGCTTTCGTGCCGGTGCTCAGCGAATACCGCGCCCGTGGCGACCACGCCGCCGTGCAGGCGCTGGTGGATCGGGTGGCCGGCACGCTCGCCGGTCTGCTGGGCCTGCTGGTACTGGCAGGGGTGCTCGGCAGCCCCTTGCTGGTGCTGCTGTTCGCGCCCGGTTTCTGGAGCGATCCGCTGAAGTTCGATCTCACTGCCTACATGCTGCGCTTCACCTTTCCCTACCTGCTGTTCATGGCCCTGGTCGCCTTCGCGGCGGGCATTCTCAACAGCTACGGCCGATTTGCCGAGGCGGCTTTTACACCGGTGTGGCTCAACGTGGTACTGATCGGTGTTGCCCTGTTGCTGGCGCCGATGCTGGAGCAGCCCATGGTGGCGCTGGCCTGGGGTGTGCTGGCAGCGGGTTTCGTGCAGCTGCTCTATCTGTTGCCGGCGCTGGCGCGCATCCGCCTGCTGCCGCGGCCGCGCTGGGGGCTCGGTGATGCCGGCGTACGCAAGGTGCTGAGCCTGATGCTGCCGGGCATCGTCGGTTCCTCGGTGTCCCAGATCAACCTGCTGTTCGACACCCTGCTGGCGTCGTTCCTGGTTACCGGCAGCGTCAGCTGGTTGTACTACGCCGACCGGCTGGTGGAGTTTCCGCTGGGGATTTTCGG
>DROT01000128.1 GCA_011321775.1 Gammaproteobacteria bacterium
CGCCGCGTAGCGGCGTTAGGGTGAGAGACACAGTATCAGGAGAGGTGCCAGAGCTGGCCGAATGGGCTTGACTCGAAATCAAGTGATCCCTCGCGGGATCCGTGGGTTCGAATCCCACCCTCTCCGCCAAATCCACAAAAAACGAACTGAAAACCACAAGTTTTCTTGTCCTATCTGGTCATCTTTCCGTCCTGGTGTTACACCCTGGTGCTACGTTTGCGCTGGAGTATGATCATGGTGCTGCAAGGTACGAGAAAGCATGGCGCTGAACGCCGTGAAAATGCGGAAGAATGCCTGCGTGCCCGTTTTCGACACATACCGGGATGAGTTGATCGCCGAACGCCGGGCGCAGGCGGCGAGGGAGACCAGGGCGTCGTAAGCGTCGTGCCCGCTGCCTTGGGCCGTGCTGGTCATTGTCCAAGCGTTTTTCCAGGATAGCGATATCGACGAGAGTATCCCGGTCGGGGAAGCGGCGTGAACGGCCTCGTCCCGTCCATTGCTGTCTGCTGGAAGAGTGACTTCGCGAGGAAGTTGCGGCCATGCTCTTCGGCCGATCGCACAAGCTGCACTCGCCGGATCGACCCTGATTCCCGAACCCTTCGTGCAGTACAGGGATTAGTACTGTCTTCCATCCCACGGCCTCCCACGGTCGAGCCTTCTCAGCCTGCCGACACCCACGCCGTTGAGCGGTTGTCTTTCCTGTCCGTTACAGTGAGAATATTCATATTCACTAATGGACGGAAATCATGCTTCTGAAGGCCTTTTCACTGCCTGTCCCGCCATGGCACAGGTTTTTCGTGCGGCACGCAGCTCTGGTATTGCTGGCCGTCGTTGCCGTTGGCTGCACTTCCGACCAGGTGCACGAGAGTGCTCTCTACAAGGAGATCTCGCTGCCACCCGGCAAGCTGGAACAGCACGGGATCGGGTTCATCACGCCTTCCACGGTGACCGGGCTGGAGCAGGATACCCAGAACCTGGCCTTCATCTTCGCCAAGGTGTTGCGCGAGGAGCGGCCGGATATCCGCGTGGTCAGCCTCCCCGAGACGCTGAGCGCCGTCAATCGGGCGGGTATCGCCGACGAGTACAAGGGCATGTATACCGACTACCGGGATACCGGCATATTCAAGCGGGAATCGCTGCGCCGGATCGGCGAGGTCACCGGGGTCCGCTATCTGGTCCAGCTCAAGCTCTCCAGTTTTGGCCAGCAATCGAGGGGGCGTTTCAGTCTTCTCGGACTGCGCCTGTTCCAGACCAAGGAGGCCAGCGTCCGGCTCTTTCTTCAGATCTGGGACAGCCAGGCCGGCACCATCGTGTGGGAGGGGAGTGAAGAACTGAACTATGCCTGGGACACCTCCAGGGAAAAGCCGGTGACCTTCCGCCTGGTGGTCGAGGAAGTGGCACGCAACCTCATCGGCAAGCTGCCGCGGGCAGATGCAAACGCAGAAGCAGCGGATGCGGGCTGAGCGGGCCGTCTATCCCCAAGCAGGCTTTCGGCCCTGACTCACACCCTTCGTGCAATACGGAGCTAAACCCTCCTCCAGCGGCGTGGTCCAATTCCCTGGCGAAGTCGCGTACAGGGCGCCCAACCAGTATCATCCTTGCCAGCGCTGCGCCCTGGCGTGCTCCATCCACGGACCCTGGAAACTCCCGGTGAAGATCTGCAAGTTGCTGACAATCATGCTGATATCGGGCCTCACGGGCGTCGCCTGTGCTGCGCACGATGGCCGTCTGCAACAGCTGCGCAGTGACCGGGACGCCCTCGCCGCGGCGCAGCGGGAATTCCGGCTTTCCCGCGAGCGCGGCGATCTGTCGGCGGCGGAGACAGCGGATTACCGCGCCTACCTCGAACGCCTGAAACAGCGCGTGGAGGCGGATTGCAAGGCGCTCGCCGAAGTCGGTGTTCGTCTGCCACCCGATTCGGGTTGTCCACGTCAGCCTGGCCGGCGCCTCGGTCCGCTACCCCTCGATCAGGCCTCGGAACGGACCGGCCGTGAACAGACTTCGGCCCTGGATGCGGAACTGGAAAAGGAACTGGGTGATTTCGACGAAAAGCTGTTGCGGGAACAGGAGCGGGTGAAGGCGGCGCGGCCGCGCGCCAGCGGAGGAGTGGCAGGGTCTGGTGGAGGCGCTGCGGGAGCCGGCGAGGAACAGGGTGGCGCAGAGGCGACCGCCGGGCAGGGACAGCAGGGAAAGGAAGGCAGGGAGCAGGGTGATGGTACCTCGAAGGAGGGCGGTGGCGGCCAGACCGCGCCGGGTACGGGCGCACGCTCGGCCGGCCGCGGAACAGGCAACGCGCCGCCGCCGGACGTTC
>DROT01000129.1 GCA_011321775.1 Gammaproteobacteria bacterium
CGTACCAGGTCGGCCACCACGATGGTGGAGGCGTCCGCGCTCTTGGTCACCGTCAGGTTGACCGAGGGCTTGCCGTTGAAGCGCCCCAGGGTGCGTGCCTCCTCCAGATGCAGGCTGACCCGCGCCAGTTCCCCCAGCCGCAGCAGGCCGCCCTCGTCGTTGCGGCGCACGGCCACCTGCCGGACCCGTTCCGGGTCCGGCGCCACCCCCTTGCCGCGCAGCAGGATATCGCCCTCGCGCGCCTTGATGGATCCACCGGGCAGGTCGTGCAGGTTGTCCCGTACCGCGGCGATCAGCTGCTGCAGCGACACCCGGCGCGCCGCCAGCACCTGCGGATCCACCTCGACCCACAGTTCCCAGTCGCGGTCGCCGGCGATACCGACACTGGCCACCCCCGGCAGCGCCAGCAGCCGCCGTTTCACCCGGTCGGCGGTACGGTACAGATAGCCGCGTGCCACCTTGCCGTAGAGACTCAGGCTGATGACCGGAAAGCGCGTCTCCAGGCGCGTCAGCTCGGGCTCCTCGGCCTCTTCCGGCAGGTCGGTGATCTGGTCCAGCTTGTTGCGCGCGTCGCGCATGAACTGGTCGACATTGCTGCCCGGCTTGAGCTTGAGAGTGACGGTAGACTGGCCCTCGCTGGAGAGCGAGCTCATGACGTCCAGGTCCGTCATGTTGTCGAAGGCGTCCTCGACGGGCAGAGTGACCTGCTGCTCGACCTCCTCCGGCGAGGCACCCTCGAACACCGTCGTCACCCGCACCATGTCCAGCTGCACCAGCGGGAACATCTCCTGCGGCATGGCGTACCAGGAGAGCACGCCGGCGAGCGCCACCACCCCCAGCATGAGGTTGGTAATTAGCGGATTGTCGATGGAAAAGCGGATCAGCGACACGTTCTATTCCGCATCCGCCGGCGCGGCGACCGCCCGTTCGCCGTCGGCGAGCGCCGCCACGTCGCGTACCACCAGCTCGTCTCCTTGCGCGACACCGGAGAGAATCACCTGCTGTTCACCGACCCGTATGCCGGTGCGCACCGGCAGCCGCTGCAATCGACCGTCGCGGAGCCGGAATACATAGGCGCCGCCCTCGTCCAGCAGCACCGCCGTGGCCGGCACCGCCAGCACCCCCAGACGCGGCGGCAGCGGCAGACGTGCCCGCGCCAGGGCACCGACCCGCGTTTCGCTCGCAGGGATCGACAGGCGCACCGCGTGGGTGAAGGTCTCCGGATCGGGGTCGGGCTGCACCGCTACCACGCGCGCCGGGTGACTCGCCCCCGCGACCTCCACGCTTGCCCGCTCACCCGGCTTCAGCGCCCAGGCCACGGCGCCGCGGACCTGGGTATAGAATTCCAGCTGCGCGCTGATCAGTTCCACCGCCTGCTGGTTGCGACTGGCGAAATCACCGACCTGCAGTGCCACCTCGTTCACCCGCGCCCGAAAGGGTGCCGTCAAGCGCGTGCGCTCGAGGTTGCGGCGGGCGCGGTCGAGGAGCGCCTTGCGCACCGCCAGTCGCTGGGGAGCGGAGGTCACCTTCGACTGCAGGCGGGCCTCGTCCGAACGGCGCTGCGCCAGCAGCGCCAGCGCATCGCCGAGGCGCGTCTTGGACGTCAGCGAACGCTCACCGAGACTCTTCAGACGCGCGACTTCCTCCTCCTGCAGCGCACGGCTGCGACTGGCCAGTTTCAGCAGCTTGCGGTCTCGCTCCAGCTCTTCCTGCGCCTGGCGCCACTCGGCTTCCGCCTGGCTCAGGGCGTCGGCATAGTCACGTTCGTCGAGCCGCAACAACACCTCGCCCGCCTCGACCGACTGGCCCGGCTCCACCAGTCGCTGCGCCACCCGTCCCTCCACCTCGAAGTGCAGCCAGGCGCGACGCACCGGCCGCAGGTAGCCCGACACCGTCTCTTCGGGATACAGGTCGACACGCTGCACGGCGCTCGTCACCACCGCCACCGGCGGCGGCGGACGCAGGACCGCCTCGGGCTCGGGCCGGGTCAGGAGCAAATACAGCGTGATCGCTGTCAGAGAGAGCAGGATCAGCACCTGCCAGCGGCGAGTCGGGGTCACGGGAGCCTACGAAATCATTGAATATACAGCCATTCTATGCGATTTTACGCGCCAGCCGCCAGCGCCACGAAAACCCCTTCGAACGCGCGGCGAGGCACACGCGCAGGCCCAAAAACCATTTTGAACATCAAAGCCTTAGTGACATTCATCCTGCTCGCGGTCGCAGCGGCGCCGGGGCGTGCGGAAGATGCCATGACAGGCGCTGCACACATCGACCCCTGGGCCCCGATCTCCGCCTGGGCGGTGTGTCCCCCGCAGCCGCGGCGGGATTTCCACCCCCAGTTCCGGGGCAATCCCGAGAATGCCCCCACCTATCTCAGCGGCCACCTGGCCGAGCGTAATGCCGAGGGTTCCCTGGTGCTCAGCGGAGAAGCCGAAGCCGAACGCGGCAACCAGCGCCTGCGCGCCGACCGCATCATCTACAACGAGACCGAGGGGACGGTGCGGGCCGAGGGCGAAGTGCGCTACGACGAACCCCTGATGAGCGTGACCGGCACCCACGGCACCATGTGGATCGACCAGAACCGTGGCGAACTGTTCCGCACCCGCTTCCACCTCTATGACCGCCACGGGCGTGGCAAGGCCAAAAAGGCCTACCTGCTGGGCCCCGGCCTGGCTCGATTCAAGGAAGCCACCTATACCACCTGCCCGGACGACGACAACTACTGGCTGCTGCGCGCCAGCAAGGTGACCCTGGACGAAGAGAAAGGAACCGGGGTGGCACGCAACGCGCGCCTGAACATCAAGGGGGTCCCGGTACTCTATTCCCCCTACATCTCCTTCCCCATCGACGATCGGCGCAAGACCGGCTTCCTGACGCCGAGTTTCGGATCCTCGGACAATTCCGGGCTGGAAATCCGCACCCCCTTCTACCTGAACCTGGCGCCCAACTATGACGCCTACATCGCACCGCGCTACCTGGAGCGCCGTGGCACCCAGTTCAACGGCAAGTTCCGCTACCTTGCACGCCAGCACAGCGGCACCTTCAACATCGAATACCTGTTCGACGACGACAAGACCGGGACCAATCGCAGCCGCGTCACCGTCCACAACCAGTCCAGTTTCGGCCGCCACCTGACGACCAACATCGATTACGACCGCGTATCCGACAAGCAGTACCTGCGTGACCTGGGCGACTCGCTGAAGCTGGCCAGCGTTTCATTCCTGCAGCGCACGGCGCGAGCCGACTACTCGACCCAGTGGTGGAACCTGGGTCTGCGACTGGACGACTACCAGACCGTCGACCCCACCATCGCCGAGACCCAACGACCCTATCAGCGACTGCCGCGCCTGACCTTCAACGGCTCCTCGCCATTCCGGCCCTGGGGTATCGAAAGCAAGCTGGCATCCGAATTCGTGCGTTTCGATGCCAACAAGAAGGTCAATGCCAGTCGCATCGACCTGTGGCCCGCCATCAGCCTGCCGGTGCGCCGTGATGCCTTCGAATCCACGCCACGCCTGAGCCTGCGCTATACCGCCTACCAGCTGGACAACCAGGCACCCGGTGTGCAGAAAAGGCCGACCCGCACCACCCCCGTGTTCAGCCTCGACAACACGGTCTATTTCGAGCGCGACTTCAGCGTCGGTTCCAGTCGTTTCACCCAGACCCTTGAACCGCGGCTGTTCTACCTCTATGTAAAAGGGGAGAAGCAGGAAGACATCCCGCTGTTCGACGCCAGCGAACCCACACTGGTCTATCGGGAACTGTTCAAGGAAAACCGTTTCAACGGCGCCGACCGCATGGGCGACGCCAACCAGATGGCGCTGGCACTCACGACCCGCTTGCTGGACCCGGACACCGGCGCGGAGAAGCTGCGCGCCTCCGTCGGCGAACTGTTCTTCTTCGAAAACCGCAACGTGACCCTGAACAACACCGAAAAGCTGGATGACAAGAAATCCGATATCGCCGGAGAACTCGACTTCGTGCTGTCGCGCACCTGGAACGGCAAGGGCGACATCGTATGGAACCCCAATGACCAGGCGACCGAACGCGCCAATGCACGCATCCAGTACCACCCGGGCTTCCGCAAGATCGCCAACCTCTCGTACCGCTACCGGCGCAGCGAGCAGAGTCAGATCGACGCCTCCGTGCTGTGGCCGCTCACGCCCTCGTGGACCGTGCTCGGGCGCTGGTACTACGACCTGCGCGACACCCAGCGGCTGGAGATGCTGGCCGGTATCGAATACGACAGTTGCTGCTGGGGCATACGCTTCGTGGCGCGCGACTATATCGACGACGACAGCAAGGAAAACAACCGGGTCTACATGGCGCAGCTGGTACTCAAGGGACTGGCCAGCTTCGGCAGCAACATCGAATCGCTGCTGGAAACTGGTATCCTCGGCTACACCGAACGACCGGAAGACTGAATGATCATGAAAAAACTCGCAGTACTCTTCGCCCTCGCACTGGCCCTGGTGAGCAACACCGGCTTTGCCATCGAGGAACTCAATCATATCGTCGCATCGGTCAACGACGACGTCATCCTCGCCAGCGAGCTGAAAAACCGTGAAGACATGATCGTCGCCCAGCTGCAACAGCAGCATGCGCAGCTGCCGTCGCGCGATGTACTGAGAAAGCAGGTGCTCAACCGTCTCATACTCGAGAACCTCCAGCTGCAACTGGCCGAACGCAACGGCGTTCGCATCGATGACGAGACCCTGAACAAGGCGCTGCGCAACCTGGCCGCCCAGAACGGCATGACGCTGACCCAATTCCGCGAGGCGCTCGAGAAGGACGGCTTCAGCTACGTCGCCTTTCGCGAGCAGTTACGCAACCAGCTCACCATGAACCGCATCCGCCAGCAGATGGTGGACAACCGTGTGCAGGTGACGGAGCAGGAAGTCGACAACCTGCTGGCCACGGCCGAAAACTACAATGACCAGAATCGCGAATACCGCCTGGCGCACATCCTGGTGTCGGTACCGGAGGGCGCCAGCCCCGAGCAGATACAGAAAGCAAAAAAACGCGCCGAGGACATTCTTGCACGCCTGCGCAAGGGAGCGGATTTCGAACAGATGGCCATCGCCGAATCGGACGGGCAGCAGGCACTCGAAGGCGGCGACCTGGGGTGGCGCAAGACCGGCCAGCTGCCCTCCCTGTTCACCAATGTCGTCGGCCAGCTGCGGAAAGGGCAGATCAGCGATCTCATCCGCAGCCCCAGCGGCTTCCATATCATCAAGATCATGGACATACGCGGCGACCAGCGTCACCTGATCCAGCAGACCCACGCACGCCATATCCTGATGCGCGCCGATGCCATGTCCTCCGAGGAGGAGGTCAAGCAGCGTCTGGAACAACTGCGTGAGCGGGTCGCCGAAGGTGAGGACTTCGCCAAACTGGCGCGCGCCAACTCGCAGGACCCCGGCTCGGCAGAAAAGGGGGGCGACCTCGGCTGGGTCAACCCCGGCGACATGGTGCCCGAGTTCGAACGCGCCATGGACAAGCTCGGCAAGGGCCAGGTCAGCGAGCCGGTCAAGAGCCGCTTCGGCTGGCACCTGATCCAGGTACTCGACCGCCGCCAGCACGACGATACCGAGGAATACCGGCGCGCCCGTGCGCGCGAATCGCTGATCAAGCTCAAGAAGGACGAGGAGACGGAGATCTGGCTGCGGCGCCTGCGCGACGAGGCCTATGTCGAATACTACCCCGACCAGCCGTGACCCCGCGCCTCGCCATCACCACCGGCGAACCCGCCGGTATCGGGCCGGACCTGTGCCTGCAACTCGCCGCCCGTGACTTCGACGCCGAGCTGGTACTGCTCGGCGATCCGACACTGTTGCGGCAGCGGGCGCGGCAGCTGGGCATGGAGGCGCCTGCAATCCCGGAATACCGCCCGGAGCAGCCTGCGCGCCCGGGGGAACTCCGCATCCTGCCCGTGCCGCTGCGCGCCCCGGTGGAGGCCGGCCGGCTGGGCTGCAGTAACGCCGCCTATGTGCTGGAGACGCTCGACCGCGCCGTGGACGGCTGCCTCGCGGGCGAGTTCCACGCCATGGTCACGGCACCGGTCCACAAGGGTGTCATCAACCAGGCCGGCATCCCCTTCAGCGGTCATACCGAATACATCCAGCAGCGCAGCGCCAGCGAGCAGGTGGTGATGATGCTTGCAACCCCGGGGCTGCGGGTGGCGCTGGCGACCACCCACCTGCCGCTGGCGCAGGTGGCCGGCGCCATCACCCGCGAGCGCCTGGACGGGGTGCTGCGCTGCCTGCACCGGGAGCTGGTACAACGCTTCACCATCGCGCAGCCGCGTATCCTGGTAGCCGGCCTGAACCCGCACGCGGGCGAAGGCGGTCACCTGGGACGCGAGGAGATCGAGGTGATCGAAC